>CAYQCY010000070.1:0-19282 GCA_964416095.1 uncultured Gemmatimonadaceae bacterium | reverse complement strand
GGAGCTAGCCCGTGGAGCTCGTCACCCTCGACGACGTCCGGGCCGCAGCCCACGCGGTCCACGGCCGCGTGCACCGCACGCCGCTGCTCTCCTCCCGTTCCCTGGCCGAGCGTGTCGGTGCGGCGTCCGTCCACCTGAAGGCGGAATGCCTGCAGAAGACGGGGTCGTTCAAGGTGCGCGGCGCGCTGAACCGGATCCGGTCGCTGACCCCGGACGAGCGGCGCCGCGGCCTGGTCACGGTCTCGGCCGGGAACCATGCCCAGGCTCTCGCGTGGGCGGCGGCCGCCGAGAGCGTGCCGTGCACCGTCGCCATGCCGGCGTCGGCGGCGCCGGAGAAGGTGGCGGCCAGCCGGGAGTACGGCGCCGACGTCGTGCTGAAGGGCGATGTCCACGACGCCTTCGAGGAATGCTTCCGGCTCCGGGACGAGGCGGGCATGGTCTTCGTGCACCCCTTCGACGACCCGGCGGTGGTGGCGGGCCAGGGCACCGTCGGGCTCGAGATCCTGGAAGATCTACCGGACGTCGATGTCGCGGTGGTACCCGTGGGCGGGGGAGGGCTCCTGTCCGGCATCGCCGCCGCGGTGAAGAGTCTGCGCCCCGCCATCCGGGTGGTGGGCGTGGAGCCGGAGGGCGCGGCGGTGCTGCGACGGGCGCTGGACGCCGGCGAGATCGTCACCCTCGAGGCCATCGACACCATCGCCGACGGCCTGGCCCCGCCGTATGCCGGAGAGCTGGCGCTGGCCCACGCACGGGCTCACGTGGACGACGTCGTGCTGGTGGACGACGACGCCCTCGTCGAGGCCATGCGCTTCACCCTGGAACGGGCGAAGCTGGTCGTGGAGCCCGCGGGCGCGGCGGCGGTGGCCGGCCTCCTGACCGGTGCCGTCGACGCAGGGGGACGCCGCGTCGCGGCGGTGGCCAGCGGCGGCAACATCGCGCCGCCCGGCCTGGTCGCGCTGCTCGGCCGGGTCCCGGCGGACTGACGCACCCGGCCGCGTCAACCGCAGCCGCCGGCCGGCCGGGAGCGTACCTCGAGCTCGACCTTGCGCTCGAAGGGCATGTCGTGGTCGGCGAACAGGTCCGGGTTGGCGATAGGCCGCTGGGACCCCAGCGCCGCATCGAACTCCCAGAGCAGCGTGCCCTCGCCGGGCTCGCCCGGGAGACGGCGGCAGCCCCGGCAGGCGCCGTTCACCGCGAACAGGTCCAGCCAGCCGTTGATCCCGCCCGCCAGCAGATAGACGTTCATCACCCCTTCGGCCGTCAGGAGCTTCCAGGCTTCCTCCGCCCGGGCCTCGTCGTTGGAGACGAGGATGATGACCGTGTTCGCGGGCTGGTCCAGGAGGCGACGGGTCAGGGATCCGGCAGCGATCTCCTCCAGCGGCACGCGCTCCGAGTCGACCAGGTGAAAGAGGTTGTAATCGCGTTCGTTCCGCACGTCCATGAGGATCAACCGCAGGTCCCGGTTCGCCGCCACGGCGATGAGCTCGCCGGGCTGGACGTGGACCTGCCTCTCTTCGAGGCGCGCACCGAACTTGCCCTCCAGGATCTCCCACTTCTCCGCCGGCGTGGGCTGGCCCATCCCCATGAGCACGATGGCGGCCAGCACCAGCCCGCCGGCCCCGGCCAGGCGGAACGGGGACGGCAGCGGCCGGGCGTCCGGCGCCGTGTACGATGGAGTGCCGAACCGCGCCTCCGCCTTCTCGGCCAGCCAGAAGGTGACGAGGGCCATGAACGCCACGAGCAGGATGGTCGTGCCGGTGGACAGGCCCAGGAGGTCCGGCAGCGTGAACCGGCCCAGGTAGGACGAGTAGAAGAACGTGTCGAAGGAGCCCACCAGCTCGCCGAAGGCGAAGACACCGAGCAGCGTCCCCAGCACGAAGAACCAGCCGTCCACCTTGGCGCTGGCCGCCGCCACCAGCGACGTCCCGGGACAGAACCCTCCGAGGATGAATCCCACGCCCATGATCAGGCCGCCGACGATCCCGGGCCAGAGGTAGGTCGGGTTCACGTACAGGTCGTTGTACGACAGGTACCCGAGGGACGAGGCGAAGAAGGTCAGGACCATGGCGGTGATGATGCCGGTGAACATCACCTTGAGCACCGTCATGTCCTTGAGATAGAACTGGTTGGCCAGCTTGCGGGAGTTGGCGAAGCCCGCCGCCTCCAGCGTGGCGCCGAAGCCCATGCCGATCAACAGGTAGATGGCGTAGGCGCCGGCCTTGCCGAGTGCTTCGACCAGTGCGAATGGAGCCATGGTGGTCGCTCTCCCCCGCTCAGGTCCAGAGGCGGCGGACGGAGTACGCCAGTGCGTACCCGCCCGCGAAGACGGCCAGCATGAAGGCCCAGCTCCCCACGGAGAGCACGGCACCTCCCGAAAGCGCCTGCCCCGAGGTGCAGCCGCGGGCGAGCCGCGCGCCGAACCCCATGAACGCTCCGCCCAGCAGCGCGAAGGCCCACCGTGTCCGCACCGAGATGCGCGGCCCCTTCCTCGTCTCCACCTTGAACCGCCCGTTGAAGAAGGCCGACAGCCCGCCGCCCAGCAGCGTGCCCAGCGACATGAAGACGATCCAGTGGTCCAGCGGGTTCAGCTCGCCGCCGGCCATCTCCACCAGGTGCCCGACCTGGTCCACGTGGCGCGGCGCGACGGCATCCTGTGCGCTCACCACGAACCGGGCCAGGGCGCCCGATGCCCCCAGACCCGTCCCGGTGATGAAGAACGCGGCGAACAGCACGACCCCAAGCAGCACGCCGGCGACATAGGGGTTCATGTACGGCTTCCGTTGCCGGCGGTCACTCATGTGGCCTCCTTCTTCTCGGGACCCGTCTCCAGCGCCTCCCAGCCGAAGACCATGGCCTGGATGTTGGCCAGCGGAGTGGGTCCCGTCGTGGTCAGGTACACGTGCATCAGCAAGAACGCGGCGAACATCCACGCCCCGAACGCGTGCAGCGGGGCCAGCACGGTCAGCCCGCCGACGAGCCCATCCACCGCCGGCCAGCGCTGGAGCCCCCAGATCAGCACGCCCGTCACGACCTGCCAGGGCAGCAGGACGTTCAGGATCGCCAGGTAGGTGACCTGCTGCAGCGGGTTCAGCTTCCGGCCCGGTGTCTTCTCGAAGGGGTGCGGCTCGCCGCGGAAGATCCCACTCAGATAGTAGCGGGCCTGCGTGATCGCCTGGCCGAAGAAGCCCCTGGGCTGGGGCACGTACTGCCGGATCTCGCCGCTGGCCAGGTGATAGAACGCCGCGAACAGCGCGTTCGCCAGCACGATGAAGCCCAGGATGTTGTGCAGCCGCACGGCCAGGGCGAAGTCCAGAAGGCCGGGCGACGTCACGTGGATCTCGAGCCCCGTCATCAGGAGCAGGAGGATGGCCGCCGCCTGGAGCCAGTGCCAGATCCGCTCGTAGGCGGAGTACATGTAGACCTCCGGCCCTTCCACCACCTCCACCCGCGCCCCGGACCGAACCGCCAGCCACCGGAGCGCGGCATGCACGACGACGCCCAGGAACGTGCCCACCACCGCGAGAATGCCCAGGACGTTGGCCCACCACACCACGTCGTGGCCTAGGATGTAGTAGCCGATGGATGCCGTCCGTGGCTCGTACACGGGCCGGCCCTCGTCGTCGATGACCACCGCGCCCGCAAGCTCGGCCTCGCCGTCCCCCTCCGGCACCGGCACGACGCCGGCCGGCGCCGCGTCGCCCAACACCACGGGACGGGTCAACCGCGACTCGGCATCGTGACACGACCGGCAGTCCCGGATCGACCACTCGCCGGCCGCCACGCCATGGTGGATCGCGTACGCCCGGATGTCGCCCCGGATCTCCGGGTCCGCCACGCCCAGGCGCCGGAGCCGGTCCGCCACCCCCTCCATGGTCGTCCCCGTGGACGCTACCCGCACCGTCTCCAAATCCACCGGCTCCCCCCCGGCGGACACCCAGTACCAGGAGGTGACCAGGTTGTACGGTGCCAGACGGATCCGGCCGTCGGCCTCGGCCCGGGCCAGGAGCGCCGGCTCCACGCCGTAGACCATGTCCGCCGACCCCACCTCGCAGCCCGCCTCGCAGCCCCGGAACGTGACCGCCGGGCTCCCCGCCTCGTCGAGCCGCGTCCAGTCCACCGACTCCACCGCGGGGGCGTACAGGGCGGGCACATGGCAGACCTCGCACGCCAGCGCGTTCATGTGGCGCTCCGCGTACGGCAGCCACTGGTGCGTCGGCGCCGGATCGTGGCACGAGACACAATCCAGGCGTCGCGGCAGACGCGTCTCCGCCGGCGACTCCGTCTGACCCATGAAGTTGTGGCTGGGCCGCTGGAGGTACGCGCCCAGCGGCATCCTGCGGCTGTCGAAGATCAGCCCCCGCGGCTGGTTCTCCGGCGCCTCGCGGCGATACGCGGGGTTGTTCTGCGAAGCATGGCAGTTCGTGCAGTCCAGCAACCGCTCCGCGTGGAGGTCCCAGGGCCGGTGCAGCGAGTCCTTCCCCGCCACGTTCACCCCGGAATCGGAGATCCGCTGCGGCGAGATGACCTCGCCCGTGGACAGCGTCTTCATGTCCCCGGGCCCCAGCCCCCGGAAGACGAGGGGCTCGTCCGTCCCGGAGCCCGCCCGGCCATGGCACAGGCCGCAGTTCTCGATGCCCGGTCGCTGGAGCGCCAGCAGGCTCCCCATGACGGTGCCCTCCCTGTCGAACGCCAGGGGGTTCCACCGCCAGCGCCCGTCCTCCGCCCGGACGATGGGCGTGCCCGCCAGCGTCGCCGTCGGAGCCCACGCCGCCAGCCCCCGGCTCAACGCCTCCAGGCGGGCAGCGTCGTCCGGCGTCGGCGTGTGGCAGAGCAGGCAGTTCATCTCCGCAGCCGGCTCCGGCACCTGCCGGGGACGGCTCGAGACCATCTGCGCCGGCGTGCCGTCCGCCTCCAGCCCCGGACCGGCGTGGATGCCGTGGGCCGTGATGTAGGCCACGTCGTGGCAGTCGCCGCACGTCACCCGCAGAGATACGGGCCGGCCCGTCCGCAGCACGTTCCCGCCCACGGAGTCCAGCAGCGGGATGGCCGGGTGGATGCGCGCTTCCGGAGGCATCTGGCCCCCGGCCGGCACCGCCAGCACCGCAACGAGGATCCAGCCCAGCGACCCCCGCCGCGCTCTCACCGCTCACCTCCCCGGGACCCGCCGGCGGCCGTCGGCCGCAAGTCACGACTGCCCCAGCCCGCCGGGTCACCGGGATACCCCAGCGCCTGCCAGTCCATCCGCCCGTCCGCGGCGTGGCAGGCCGGACACTGGAGGGCGTTCTCGCTGGACTGGACCATGTGCGAGAGCGGCCAGTACATGATCGTGTTCGTGAACCCGTACTCGCCGCTGTACTCCAGCCCCGCCGCCTCCGCGCCCAGCCGCACCGCCTGGTCCCAGTCGAAACCCTCCCAGTAGCCGCCTTCCCCCACCGTCTTCGGCACCAGCAGGTGGTCGTACCGGACATCGTAGACCTGCACCGCCCGATGCACCTTGAACGGCCAGATCTTCGCCTCGGGATCGTCGATCCCGCCCGCCGGCGGGTTCAGCTCCGTCGGTCCCGACCGGTCGATGGGATCGCCGAGCAGGTACCGGTGCTCCCCCCCGCCGTTGAACCAGAGATACTCCGGCACCAGCTCCCGCTCGTACTCGAAGCTGCCCTTCTTCTTCAGGTACTCGTACGTGTCCTCCGGACGGTCCTGGCCCGCCTCCGACCAGTCCCAGTGCGTCTTCGTCGCCGTCCGGATCGCGACCTGCGGGATGTGACAGGTCTCGCACGCAACCGACGCCACGTGGTTGTTCAGGCGCGTGTCCTCGTGGGGCTCCTCCATGTGGCAATCGGTGCACAGCACCTGGTTCTCCCTGGTCAGGCTCACCGACAGCGCCCGGCCCCGCATGTCGTGGTCTTCCGTGCGATGACAGTCCGTGCACACCAGGTCGTGCACCCCCATGTGCACGTCCACGCGCGCCCGCGGATTCGCCAGCGACGCGTCCAGGTCCCCGTGCTTCACCGCATCGCCACCACCACCACGGAAATGGCAGCCGCCACAGTTGTCCCGCGACGGCACCGCCACGCTCCGCGCCGCTTCGCCCAGATCCACACCCTCCGCAGGATACCCCCCGGGCCCCTTCGCGTACTGCCCCGTCTGCTCATGACAGACCAGGCAGTCCACCCGCTCCGCATTCGTGAAGTCGAAGCTGTCGTCCTCCCAGCCGTACCCTACGTGGCACGACGTGCAGCCACGCCAGTTGCTCTGCACCGCAATGCAGAAGTTGTTGATCACGTTCCGCTTCCCCATCCGCACCGGCTCCGGCCGACCCGCCACCTCCGTCGGCTCGCCTTCCCACCGCCAGTGCGACGTCTCCAGCACCTCCCGACCCTCCTCCTCGTGGCACCCGAGACAGCGCCGGGTCACCTCCGGACCCGTCTCGAACGTCCCCGCCATCAACGGAGCATGGTCCGTGTGCGCCGTCGGCTCCGGCACGTGCTCCCACGGCCGGTCCTCCTGACCACCTCCATCCGACGACAGCAGGATCACCGGGAGCAACACCGCCAGCGCCACCGGACCGAACACCCGCTTCCAGCCCGACCGCTTCACGCTGACCCCGGACCCGCTCATCTCCTCCGTCATGTCCTATCGCCTCGCCGTTCCCCGGTGCCCTCGCCGACTCCGTCCGCCGAACCTGCCAGTATAGTGACCAGGACAATATATGCCGAAAGTCGAATGTGTCCAGCCGCCGCGACGACGGCTCCCGGAGGCTGGAGGGCCTGGAGCGGGGTTGGGCCGGGTCGTTGCGGGGGCGGGCCGGGAGACGGCATCTTCGACCGGGAACGTTCATTCCAGCAGGAGGACGACCGTGCGTGCGCTAGCCCTTGGATGCGTCGTGCTGTTCCTGGTCGGGTGCGTGGAGGAGGCGGCGGAGGATGTCCGCAAGGAGGTGATCGCGCCGTCCGGCCAGGTCCTGGAGGGTCTGCCCTTCTCTCCGGCGGTGCGGAGCGGCGACCTGATCTTCCTGTCGGGCACGGTCGGGACGCGGCCGGGCACGCGGGAGTTGGTCGAAGGCGGGGTCGGCCCCGAGACCCGGCAGGTGTTGGAGAACATCCAGTCGGTGCTGGAGGCCGCCGGCGCCGGGCTGGAGGACGTGGTGAAGTGCACCGTCTTCCTGGTGGACATCGGGGACTACGCGGCGATGAACGAGGTGTACGCCGGGGTGTTCGGCGAGGCGCCGCCGGCCCGGTCGACGGTTGCGGGGAGCGGGCTGGCGCTGGGGGCGAGTGTGGAGATCGAGTGCATCGCGGCGGCGCCGGAGGAGGAGGGCTGACCTGGCCGGCTGTCGAAGGAGGCCGTCTCGAAGGGTTCCGAACCCGCAATGAACGGCAAGGGGAACAGGGAGAAGGGGGAAGACGGGGAGAAACAGCCGAGGCGGGGGTGGCGTGCGCGGGTTGCCTGCGTAGCGCCGACCCGGACGCAGCCTCGCCGGGAACCGCCTCGTCGACGCTAGCCGGCTGCGCCGGCGATGCCGAGCACCCGGAGCAGGGCCCGGGCCTTGGCCAGCGTCTCGTCGTACTCCCTGGAGGGGACGGAGTCGGCGACGATGCCGGCGCCGGCCTGGACGTGAGCCTCGCCGCCGGTGGCCAGGAGGGTGCGGATGGCGATGGCCGTGTCCATGGTCTGGCCGCCGTAGGCGAGGTAGCCCACGGCGCCGGCGTACGGCCCGCGTAGTACGGGTTCCAGCTCGTCGATGATCTCCATGGCCCGGATCTTCGGCGCGCCGCTCACGGTGCCGGCGGGGAAGGCGGCCCGGAAGGCGTCCATGGCGGTGAGCCCGTTTCTGAGCCGGCCCTCCACCTGGCTCACGATGTGGAGCACGTGGCTGTAGCGCTCGATGCCCATGAGCTCGGACACGCGGACGGTGCCGTACTCGGCGACACGTCCCACGTCGTTCCGGCCGAGGTCCACGAGCATCATGTGCTCCGCGCGCTCCTTCTCGTCGGCGAGGAGGTCCTCGGTGAGGGCCCGGTCTTCGTCCTCGGAGGCGCCCCGGGGCCGGGTCCCGGCGATGGGCCGTACGGTGACGGTGCCATCCTCGACCCGGACCAGCACCTCGGGGGAGGACCCCACGACGGAGAGCCCGTCCAGCTCCAGGAAGTACAGATACGGCGACGGGTTCAGGGACCGGAGCGCCCGGTACAGGTCGAACGGGTGCGCGGTGAGCGGCACGGAAAGCCGCTGGCTGAGGACGACCTGGAAGGCGTCGCCGGCGGCGATGTACTCACGGATCCGTTCCACGTCGTTCTCGAACCGGTCCCGGTCGTAGCTGGACCGGAAGGCGGGCTCGGGCGCATCCTCCTGCAGGGCGAGAGGCGCGGGCGGCGTCCCTTCGGCCAGGCGTCGCACGACGTCGTCGAGGCGGGCCACGGCCTCGTCGTAGCGGTTCCGGAGCGTGGCCTCGTCCGTCGCGTCATCCACGTCGACGGTGGCGATGGCGTGGGCGCGGCCGTACACGTTGTCGATGGCCAGCACCACGTCGGTGAGCATGAAGAGGGCGTCCGGGAGGGTGAGCTCGTCCGGGGGCGGATCCGGCAGCGCTTCGATGTGGCGCACCACGTCGTACCCGAGGTACCCTACGGCACCGCCGGTGAAGCGAGGCAGGCCGGGCGGGGTGGCCACGGGCTCCCGGACGAGCCGCTCGAGGTCGGCTAGCGGGTCCCAGGTTTCGACGGGCTCGGACCAGCCGTCCTCCGGCGACCAGGTCGCGACGCCGCCGTCACGGAGCCGCCAGGCAGAGCGGGGCTCGGTGCCGAGGAAGGTGTAGCGGGCCCACGTCTCGCCGCCGACCAGCGACTCGAGGAGGAAGCCGAAGGGGGAGCCGCCGGACCGGGCCAGCTTGGCGTAGGCCGTCACGGCGGTGTCGGCATCGAACAGGAAGTCGCGGCTCACCGCGACGCGGGCGGCCTCGCCGGCGAGGCGCACGAACTCTTGGAAATCGGGGCGAAGCATGGCGCGAATGTCGAACGGCGCCCATGACGTGTCAATCGTGGCCGTGGACACGGGCGGGACGTTCACCGATGTGGTGGGCCTCGTGGACGGCGTGTTGCGGGTGCTCAAGGTCCCGTCCACGCCGGACGATCCGGCGGTGGCGGTGCTGGACGGCGTCCGGCGCCTGCGGACGCGGCCTCACCCGGACACGCCCGGTCCCCCGGTCCCCCGGTCCCCCACGTCACCATCCGCCCCCGGCCATGCTCCGGGCTCAGAAGCGTCCGGGCCCGTCCAGGCCGCTGAAGGGCGCTACATCCTCGTCCACGGCAGCACCGTCGCCACGAACGCCCTGCTGGAGCGGTCCGGTGCCCGGGTAGGCCTGGTGACGAACGCCGGCTTCGAGGACGTCATCGAGATCGGGCGGCAGAACCGGCCCCAGCTCTACGCGCTGGTGGGCACGCGCCTGCCGCCGCTGGTGGCGCCCGGCGACCGGCACGGCATCGCCGGCCGGCTGGGACCGGACGGTGGTGAAGAGGCGCCGCTGGACGCGGACGAGCTCGTCGCTCTGCCGAATGCCCTCGAGGGGGTGGCCGCGGTGGCCGTCTGCCTGCTCCACAGCTACGCCGATCCGTCCCACGAGGACCGGGTCGCGGCGGCGCTGGACGTGCTGGGGGTGCCCCTCTCCATCTCGGCCCGGCTGCTCCCCGAATATCGGGAGTACGAGCGGATGGCCACGACGGTGGTGAACGCGTACGTCGCTCCGCTCATGAACGAGTACCTGGGCCGCCTCGAGGCGGAGTCGGGGGCGGAGCGCGTCCGGATCATGGGCTCCGCCGGCGGCGCCCTCCCGGTCCGCCTGGCCCGGCGCGAGTCGGTGCAGACCGTGCTGTCGGGGCCGGCCGGAGGCGTGGTGGGCGCCCTGGACGTGGCCGCCCGGGCCGGTCATCCGGACATCATCAGCTTCGACATGGGCGGCACCTCCACCGACGTGTCGCTCTGTCCCGGCGAGCCGCTGCCGACACGGGAGTTCACGATCGCCGGCATGCCGGTGGCCGTGCCGGTCATCGACATCCACACCGTGGGCGCGGGCGGCGGCTCCAAGGCCTGGATCGATGCCGGCGGCGCGCTGCGGGTGGGGCCCCGGAGCGCCGGCGCGGATCCGGGCCCAATCTGTTACGGCCTGGGCGGCACGGACGTGACGGTCACCGATGCGCACGTCTGGCTCGGCCGGCTCCCGCCCGATGCCTTCCTCGGCGGTGCCGGCGTCCTGGACCGGGACGCCATCGAGCCCGCGCTCCGGGATCTGGCCGACCGGATCGGCACCTCGCCGGACGGCGCGGCCGAAGGCATCCTGGCCGTGGCCGACACCGCCATGGAGGGCGCGCTCCGGGTCATCAGCGTGGAGCGGGGCCACGACCCGGCCGACTTCACCATGGTCCCCTTCGGCGGGGCGGCGGGCCTGCACGCCGCCGGGCTCGCCGAGCGCCTCGGCGTGGCCCGGCTCCTGGTCCCGCCGGATCCGGGCGTGCTGTCGGCCTACGGCATGCTGGTGACGCCCGTACGCAAGGACGTGTCCCGCTCCGTCCTCCTGCCGGGGTCCGAAGCCGATCCCGGGCGCCTGGACGGCATCTTCCAGGAGCTGGAGCGCCAGGCGGTGGAAGCCATGCGGGAAGAGGGGCAGGACCCGGCCACCCTGACGCTGCAGCGCTGGGTGGACGCCCGCTACGCCGGTCAGAGCTACGAGCTGCGCGTTCCGGCCGACGGCTGGCGCGAAGCGTTCCATGCCGCACACGAGCAGCGCTACGGCTTCGCCCGGTCCGAGGCCGGCCTGGAGCTCGTCACGCTCCGGGTCCGGGCCACGGCACCCGCGCTCCGGCCCCCGACCGTCCGGCTGGACGCCGCGGACGGACCCGCGCCCGTCCGGGGCGATATCGAGCTCGTCTACCGCGGCGAGCGAATCGCCGTGCCGAGAGTGGACCGGGCCGCGCTGCGGGCCGGCCATGCCCTGGAAGGCCCCGCCGTCGTGACGGAGTACAGCGCCACCCTCTGGCTGCCGCCCGGCTGCCGGCTCGAGGTCCTGGCCACCGGGGCGCTGCGGCTGGACCGGGGCTGACCCGCGCCCTCGACCTCCTTTCCCGCCCCTGGGGGCGTCCCTATCTTGCACTGGACCGAACGACCAGCCTCGGACGATTCCCGCAACGGAGGACCGGATGCGTTCCCTGACCAGGACTCTCATCGCCGCAACGTGTGTGCTGACCCTGGCCGCTCCCGCCGGGGCGCAGGTGCCCGGCATCAGCTTGGATGTGATCCCCCAGGCGGGCTTGTACTCGCCGTTGACGGATCTGCCCACGGCGCCGAGCGCCACGGACGTGGCGGAGCTCCAGGCGACCGTCGTCTTCGGCGGCGCCGTGGAGCTCGGCATCATGATGCTGCCGGTGGACCTGCGGGCGACCGTCTTCACGACGACCGGCTCCAGCGTCACGGCCGCCGGCCTCGGCGAGACGGTGGACCAGAAGCTGCTCGTGGCGGTGGGCGACCTGGTGCTGCGGCCCTTCCCGAAGATCATCTTCTTCCAGCCGTATCTCATGGGCGGCGCCGGGATCAAGCGCTACGACTACGACCTGGAGAACGTCACGGTGACGGACTTCCAGGACTTCAACGACCTGACCTACCACGTCGGCCTGGGTCTCGACATCGGGCTGGGCCCGCTGTCCGCCGTCATCGAGGTGAGCGACTTCATCAGCGAGTACCAGTTCAAGGACCCCGTCACCGGCGACCCGGTCGGTGAAGCGGAGATGCAGCAGGACGTGTTCGCCACGGTGGGTCTCCGCATCGGGCTCTTCTAGTGTAGCGTCGGCGTTCGACATGCGAACGGGCGGGCGGAGCCGCGGCTCCGCCCGCCCGTTCCGCTGCCCGGCGGCCGCGCGCCTCAGCCGAGGTCCTCCGCGGCGGCGATGTTCGCGTCCCCGAAGGTCCGGCGCATCCCCTCCGCCCTGAGACGGCGGACCATCTGCTCGTCCAGCTCCGGGTGCTGCGCCTCCAGCTCCTCGACCTCGCGCTTGACGATCTCGCCCCGGTCGTGCTCGTCCATGTCGAAGGCCTCCTTCTCCAGGAGGCGGGTCAGCAGCGTTTTCCGGGCCCTGGCGTAGGCCGCCTCGCGCTTGTCCGTTCCCGGCATCGTTCCTCCCCGTTGGATTCGCGGGTCCCGGTCCCAGGATGCGCAACGGGCGTGCCGCCGCGATACGGGCCAGGCACCCCTCGCCGGCAGAGGCTCGTCCGACGGGGTTGAGCGGCTCGCCCTGTCCCGCTTACCTTTCAGGGTTTCCATTCCCTGACCGCCACGGCGACGAGCGACATGAACCAGGCCCCGGCCGGGCAGCCGGCCCACGAACAGGACTACCGTCCGCCGTACCTGGCGGCGGGGATCGCGACCTTCGTCGTGTGGCTGCTCTACGTCATCACGCTGGCCCCGACCACGGCGTTCTGGGACACCAGCGAGTACATTGCCACGGCCCACATCATGGGTATCCCCCACCCACCCGGGAACCCGCTGTTCGTGGTCCTGGCCCGGGCGTGGGAGGTCCTGCTGGCCCCCACCGGCACGTCCGTCGCGGTGCGGATCAACCTGTTCAGCGCGACCATGAGCGCCTTCGCGCACGGGTTCTGGTTCCTCATGATGCACCGCGTCATGGCGTTCTTCGTCGAGGGGCGCGCCGTCCGCCTCGTGGGCGCCGCCGTGGCCACGCTCGTCAGCGCCACCGCCTTCACCGTCTGGAACCAGTCCAACGTGAACGAGAAGGTCTACACCGTCTCCCTCTTCGCCATCGCGCTGCTCAGCTACCTGGCGTTCCGCTGGCGGGACAACCTGGGCCGGGGCAAGGACGACAACCTGATCCTGCTCATGGTCTTCATCCTGGCACTGTCGGTGGGGAACCACCTCATGGCGTTCCTGGCGGCGCCGGCGCTGGTCGTCTTCATCCTGCTGGTCCATCTGCGGACGTTGGCCAACTGGAAGCTGTACGCCCTGGGTATCGCCGTCGCCGTGCTCGGGCTGTCGATCCACCTCTTCCTGCCCATCCGCGCGGCGCTGGACCCGGTGATCAACGAGGCCGATCCCAGCACCATGACCGCGCTGTGGGAGTCGCTTTCGCGGCAGCAGTACGACAAGCCGTCGGTCCTCGCGAACCCCACGGACACGGACCTTCCCCGGAGCTTCTCGCTGATCATCTGGCAGGTCATCAACTGGATCCAGTACTTCGACTGGCAGTGGGCCCGGTCCATCGCGGGGAACGTGTCTTACTTCGGCGGCGCACGCCCGCTCTTCACGGTCGTGTTCGCCGTGCTGGGCGCGTACGGCGCCTGGAGCCACTGGCTCCGGGACCGGATCAGCTTCACCTACGTGGCGGTTCTCTTCGCCACCCTCTCCATCGGGCTCGTGGGCTACCTGAACTTCAAGTACGGGTACAGCGTGATGGCGCACCCCGGCCACACGGCCGGCGACATCGCCGTGCACGAGGTCCGTGAGCGCGACTACTTCTTCATCGTCGGGTTCTCGGTCTGGGGCCTCTGGGCGGGACTCGGGCTGGTCACCCTCTGGCACCAGCTCGCGGAAGACCTGCGGGAACGGTTCCCGAAGCCCCACATCCGGTTCGGCGTGGCGGCGCCGGTCCTGGCCATCGCCCTGGTGCCGCTGGCGCTGAACTGGTCGTGGGCCTCCCGGGCCGGCGACTACGCGGCCCGGGACTGGGCCTACAACCTCCTCATGAGCGTGGAGCCGTACAGCGTCCTCTTCACGAACGGCGACAACGACACCTTCCCCCTCTGGTACCTCCAGGAGGTGGAGGGCATCCGCCGTGACGTCACGGTCATCGTCATGAGCTACCTGAACACGCCCTGGTACGCCAAGCAGCTTCGCGGTCTGACGCAGCCGTGTCCCGAGGGCGTGGACCCGCTGGAGCACCCGGACCGGATCATCTGCCAGCGTCCGTTCCAGCCGGAGAAGAGCGCGGAGTTCTACGAGGAGATCGGGCTCGAGTACGGCGAGCCGACCCGGTCCATCCTCTCGTTCTCGCCGGGGCAGATCGATTCGATCCCCCTGACGTACGCCGAGAACCCGTACAACTTCGTCCTCGAGCGGTCGCTCCAGTTCCAGGCCGATTCCCTCACCGTGACGATCCCCGGGAACCGGGTCCTGCTGCCGGCGGACGTGTTCATGGTGAACATCCTGAGGACGGCCCTGGGCGACCGGCCGGTTTACTACGCCGCCACGACCCAGGCCTACGACCGGGTGGGGCTGGCCGGCTCCCTGATCCGCCAGGGCGTGGCCTACAAGGTCAGCAACGGCCCGATCCCCGTGGACGAGGACCCGGACATCGTCGCCGTGCCGAGACAGGCCTCGGTGGCCGTGGGCCGGCACATGGATGTGGAGCGGACGGATCGCCTGCTCCGGGAGGTGTTCGTCCACCGGAGCGGCATCCCGGACGAATGGAGCCACTGGGTGGACCAGTCCACGCAGAACATCCCGTACTACTACGGGATGACGCACTACGGCCTGGCCTACGTCTACGGCATGCAGGGCGACTCGGCGCTGTCCAATCTCCACGCCGAGCGATCCGACGCCTGGATCGGCCTGTCCCAGCGGTAGGGCTCAGCCCACCAGCTCGGCCGGCTGGACCGCCTCCTCGACGACACGGCTCGCCCCGCTCCGCTCGTCGAACTCACAGCGCACCACGTGGTCCAGGCCGTCCCGGATCGTCTCCACGTGCGTGATGAGGACGACCTGGTCGAACCGGTCGATCAGTCGCCTGAGTAGCTGGATCACGTTGTCGCGCCGTTCCACGTCCAGGGAGCCGAACACTTCGTCCAGGATCAGGACGTTCAGGGGGTGCCCCGCCCGGTCCGCGATCATCTGGCTGATGGCCAGGCGCAGCACCAGGTTCGCCACGTCCTCCTCGCCGCCGCTGATCACCGGCTTCTCCTCGCCCTCGTCCAGGACCAGGACGTTGTAGCTCTCGTCGATCTCCAGCGCGTTGTAGCGGCCGTCCGTGATGTCGGCCAGAAACGACGACGCCAGGTGGCTCAGCTCGGGCCGGACCCGGGCGTTCAGCTCCGTGCGGATCTCCGTCAGCGCCCGGTCCAGCTCGTCGTGGTGGCGCTGATCGAGCTCGAGCGCGGCCGCCTGCTTGGCCTTGTCCCGGTAGTCCGCCAGTGCCGACCGGGCCTGCTCCACGGCCTGGACGGACGCCTGGTGCATGCCGCGCACCTCGGTGAGGCGGAGCTCGCCCTTGCGCACGGCCTCCGCCGCCGCCTTGAACTCGGCCCGCAGCGCGTCGAAGGCGTCCTGCTCGAAGGCCAGCGCCTCGATCTCCTCGCCGATCGCCTCGCCCTCCTCGATGATCCGTGCACGCCGGGCTTCGGCTTCGGACCGCTCCTCGTCCAGGCGCTCGCGCCGACCGACCTGCTCCTGGAGCTTGGCGGCCTGCGTCTCCAGCCGTCGGAGCTCCTGGAGCCGCGCCTCGGCGGCCCGGTGCGCCTCGGCATCGTACTCGTCGGGCAGCTCGCCCAGCTCGGCCCTCACCTTCTCGAGCAGCGTCCGCTTCGCACCCAGCTCCTGCTCCAGCTCTCCCCGCTCACGGATGGCCACCTCGCAGCGGTCCAGCTTCTTCTGCTTCCGCTCCAGCGTCCCCTGAAGCCCGGCCCGGCGCCGCTCGGCCTCGGCGAGCGCCTCCGGCTTCCCGGCCAGTTGCTTCTGCCGTTGCTTGAGCCACTTCCCGTCCTGGATCAGGGTCTCCCACTCGTCCTCCAGCCGGGTCATGACCTGGTCGTAGTGGTCGTGGAGGGGTCGGTTGCAGGTGGGGCAGGTCCCTTCCGGTCCCGCCTCCCGGAGCTGGTCGAGCTGCTGCTGGAGCTCCGCCGTCCGGTCCCGGTACGTCTCGAGCCGGGTCTCCACCTCCTGGCGGTTCTGCTGCCAGGCGTCGCGGGCTTCCGTGGCGACCCGGTCCACCGTCTCCAGCTCTCCCTGGAGCGTCCCGATCTCGGCGCGGAACCGGTCGGCGAGCTCCGGCGCCTGGGCCCGTGTCTCGATTTTGGACTCCAGCGCCGCGACCTCATCCGCGAGCGCCTTCTCCCGCTCCAGCAGCCCGCGCCGGCGCTCGGCCTTGACCCGGAGCTCGTCCAGCTCCTCGCAGCGCGTCACGAGCTCGGCCATGGGCTGGAGCTGTTCCTCCAGCGGAGCCAGCGCCGTGGCCGCTTCTTCCAGTGCTTCCAGCTCCTGGCTGGTCCGGGCCATGTCCCGCTCCGCCTCCGCCCGCTCCCGGCGGGCCATGTCCAGGCGGTAGTCGAGGTCCCGCGCCTTCTCCTGTGCCTGCTGCGCCTCCTCCCAGCGCGGCTCCAGCTCCTCGAGCTGGGACCGGGCCGCGTCCAGCTCCCCGGCCGCCGCCTCCAGCTCCGCCCGGGCCTCCCGCTCCGCTTCCTCGGCCTCCACCTTGCGCGTTTCCAGGACGTCGGGGTCCGGCAGCCCGGTACGGAGCCCGGCTGCCTCGTGGCGCAGCTCGTTGCGGCGAGCCCGGGCCAGCTCCTGGGCCACCCGCAGCCGTTCGTAGCCCAGCACCTGTCCCAGGAACCGGCCCCGCTCCGCGGGACCCATCTGGGCCAGGAACTGGAGCTCCTTCTGTCCCGTGAAGTAGGTGTTGAAGAACTCCTCCCGGGTCATCCCCAGGCGGCTCTCCAGGTACTCGGTCGCGCCCCGGATGCTCGTGGCCACCGGGGTGGGACCGTCGTCCAGGAACACGTCGGCGTCGGACAGAGTCCGTACGACCCGGAAGGTGTGGCCGGCCAGTCCCAGCTCCAGGTCCACCCGCACCGGCGCCTTGCCCTCGGCCCGCAAGAACCGGATCGTGTCGTTCGTGCCGCGGGCCGCCGGCGCGCCGTAGATCGCCCAGGCGATGGCCTCCAGCAGGGTGCTCTTGCCGGCGCCGTTCGGGCCGATCACGCCGGTGAGGCCCGGCCGGAAGAACAGATCGGTGTCCCGGTGCTGGCGGAAATTCTCCAGGCGAAGCCGGTGCAGTCGCATCAGCCAGCCTCCTCCTCGCCGTCGCCGCCTTCCAGCGCCTCCAGCAACGGCATGGATCCGGGTGCCGGCTCCGCCGCCGCCGCTTCGGCCAGGTAGTGTCGGGCCAGCTCCAGCAGGCGCGCGGTCCGGATGTCGCCGGTGGACGGCGTCCACTCGTTCAGGTGGGCCTCCACCTCCTCGTCCAGGGTGCGACGCGCTTCCCGGCCCGGCACCGGCGACCGCTGGATCTCCGGCCGTCGCGCATCCAGGTGAAGGTGCAGCGCCTCGGCCCGCCATTCCCGGATCCTGCGGTGGTCGAGCTGGCGAAACAGCTCCCGGCTCACGTCCCGGATGACGAGCCGGACGATGGCGCCGTCGAGCTCGTCGATGCCCGCGATCCGGTCCCGGATCGCGGCGTCCAGCTCCTCCGGATCGACCCATTCCCCGTCCCGGTCCCGGCCCCGGACCGGGGGCAGGTCCAGCACCGGGCGCGTGGGCACCGCGTGGAACTCCGCTTCGCCCGACGTCGTGTCGAAGGTGAGGAACCCTTTTTCCACCGTCGCCTCGTCCCAGACGTTGGCCGAGCAGCGCTCCAGGGCGCCTGCGTAGTGCGTGTTGGGCGCGATCTCGGTGCGGTTGTGGTAGTGGCCCAGCGCCACGTAATCCCACCGCTCAGGCCGGATGTCCGAGAGCTCGACGCGGGCACCACCGTACTCGCCGATGATCCGGAGCTTCTCCACCACGCCGGCCCCCGTCACCGTGCCGTGGATCATGAGCACGTTGACCGCCACGTCCCGGGAGGGCGCGTACTCGATGGGCGCACCGGACAGCAGGGCGGCGTGGGGCACGCAGAGCACCGACGTGTCCAGCGCCTCCAGCTCGACCCGCCGCGCCTCGTCGTCCACGACGTGGACGTTCGGGATCTCGCCCAGCAGCCGGAGAATGCTGCCGGTCTCCACGGACCGGGGCGAGTCGTGGTTGCCGGAGATGAGCACCACGGGTGCGTCCGGCAGCAGGCGATGCAGGCGCAGGAACTGGCGGAACGCGTCCGTGATGGCCCTGTTGGAGGGGCGGACGGTGTGGAACAGGTCCCCGGCCACCAGGACCAGGTCCGCGTCCAGCTCGACGACCCGGTCCAGCGCCACCCGGAAGGCCCGGGCCACGTCCCGCTCCCGCACGTTGATCCCGCCGGGGGCCATGCGGTGGTACGCACGGTACCCCAGGTGCAGGTCGGCCAGGTGCGCGATGATCATGCGCGGGACGGCAGGCTTGCTCGATCCATTCAGTCCTCCTGACCCAGCAGCTCGCCGCGGAGCACGGTCACGGCCTGGCCGCCGAGGAGGACCCGGTCGCCCCGCACCGTCACACGCACCACGCCGCCCCGGGCCGAGGCCTGGTACCCCACCAGATCGTCCTTGCCCAGCCGGTCCGCCCAGTACGGACCCAGGGCGCAGTGGGCCGAGCCTGTCACCGGGTCCTCCGGCACGCCGCTCCGCGGCGCGAAGAACCGGGACACGAAATCGTACTCCTCCGTGTCCGACGGCGCCGTCACCATGATGCCGCGCGTCTCGATCCGTCCCAGCGTGGACTGGTCCGGCTCGATGGACCGGACCTGGTCCGCACGGTCCAGCATCACGAGCAGGTCCATCCGGTTCCGCCACACCTCCGATGGCTCCAGTCCCAGCCCGTCGTACAGCGCCTGGGGCGCCATGTCCTGGCCCTCTCGCGCCACACCCACCGCCAGCCGGTCGGTGGCCGGCTCCGCCGGAAAGTCCATCTCGATCCAGTCGCCCGCCCGACGACAGGTCAGCAAGCCGCTCAGCGTTTGGAACCGCGCAACCTCGTCCGGCTCCAGCAGCCTCTCCTCCCACAGCACGTGGGCGCTGGCCAGCGTGGCATGGCCACACAGGTCCACCTCCACCGCCGGGGTGAACCAGCGCAGGTGCCAGTCCCCGTCCTCGCGACGCCGCAGGAACGCCGTCTCCGACAGGTTCATCTCCCGGGCCACCGCCTGCATCCACTCCGCCGGCCGGTCCGCCTCCAACACACACACACCCGCCGGATTGCCGCTGAAGGGCTCCGCCGTGAACGAATCCACCTGCACGATGGGCTGTGTCATCTCGATTCGGGTTACGGGTTACGGGTCACGGCGCCCGGCGGCGCGCGGCCATCCGGTTGCCGCCGGGGCGTCACCCTCATCGCAGTATCCAACTCGCAGTATCCAACTCGCAGTGCCCCAACTCGCAGTGC
>CAYQCY010000069.1:0-19495 GCA_964416095.1 uncultured Gemmatimonadaceae bacterium | reverse complement strand
TCGTCCCGGGCGTAGGGCCGCCCTCGGGGGTGCGGGCTCAGGGTAGCCAGGAGCCAGTACCGGTCGAAGGCGGTCAGGAGACGGTCGGGACCTCCGGCCGGTCGGTACCGGAACGGTCCGGGCCGGGATGTGGACATCGCGCCCTCGCCTGATCCCTCGCCGTATCCAGACCTTCCGCCTTCCGCCTCCCTTCTCCCGCCTTCCGCCTGCAGTCACTTCGGCGTGCCCTGGCCGTACTGCTCTCGGAGCTCCTCCACGAACGCCTCGCTGGCCGCTACGTCCGCCGCCGGAACCTCCTCGTCCTTCGGGATGTGCACCCACTCCCGGTCCAGCTCGTAGACGGCTTGCACGAAGGCGCCAAGGGTGTTCGCGTCGGCGGCGTTGCGCAGGGCGCCGATCCTCAGCAGCGTTACTCGCCGCCCGCGCACGCGGCCTTCGGACCGCACCACGGGCAGGCCCCGGGCACGCACCGAGTCGGCCAGCGCCGCGGCGCGCTCCGCCGCGGCCTCGTCATCGGTCGGCCAGGACGCCTGCACGGCGAACAGCCGGCCGTGCACCGCGCCGGTGTCCGGCGGCGGCGCGGCCGTATCGGGCGGCGGCGACGTCGTGTCGGTGGGCGGCGGCGTCACGGCGCTGTCCGGCGGCGGCGTATCGCTCGGCGGCGGCGTCACCGTGCTGTCCGGCGGCGGCGACGTCGTGTCGCTCGGCGGTGGCGTCACCGTGCTGTCCGGCGGCGGCGACGTCGTGTCGCTCGGCGGTGGCGTCACCGTGCTGTCCGGCGGCGGCGACGTCGTGTCGGTGGGCGGTGGCGTGGGCGCCGGCGTGGTCGTGTCGGTCGGCGGCTCCTCGGGCGGCGCCACGGGCGGGCCCTCGCCGGGCTCGTCGGGCGGCCCGATGCGGACGCTGTCCTCCGGCGCGCTGTCCGGCGGGGGCGGGAGCGGTCGGCGCACCCGGGGCAGCTCCGGGCGCGCCGGCACCTCGGCCGTGTCCGTCGGCTCCGGCGGCAGCGCCGGCGGCTCGCGCGGCGTCGGGGTGGGCGTGGGCGGCGGCGGTGTCATGGGCGGCGTCGTGTCCCGGGCCGTCGTGTCCGGCGGCGGCTCGACGGGTGTCACCACGGGCTCGGGCTTCTCGCCGGGCTGATCGGGCGGTCGGATCTGCGGACCCGTGGTGTCCGGCTCCTCCGGCTCGGCGCGTGGCGGCGCCGTCGTCGTATCGGGCTCCTCGGGCTCCTCGCCTCGGGGGCCCTGGGGCGGGAACCGGGTCGGCGAGGGGACCCGGGTCGGTGGCGGCCGCGGCCGGGCCGTGGGCTCGGGCCTGGGCGGCAGCGCGATGCGGCCGGCCCGCCAGCTCAGCCCCACCGTGAGCACGACGTGCTGCACCGGGCCGTACCCGGTGCCGTCGGCCTGGCTGAGCGGCGACGCGACGCCGATGATGTCCATGAGCTCCAGGCGCACGGCCAGGGGGCCCCGGCCGAAGTCGGCGCCCACGCCCAGCATGAGCGAGGTCCGCGTCGCCGGATCGGCCTCGTACGCCTCACCGGCCACCGTCGTGGCGTCCGGGTCGAGGTCGTAACGCACCACGCCGAGCCCGCCGGCGGCGTACGGCTGGAAGAAGAGCCCGGGCTCCGGCCAGCGGAGCCGGTACGTCACGTCCACGTCGCCGGTCAGGAGGCCGAAGCCCGTGGCCGGGTCGTCGGCCAGCGACGGGCTCGCCAGCCCGCCGTTCAGCCGTACCCCGAACCGGCCGAACCACAGCTCGGCCCGGGCTCCGGTGAAGGCGCTGGAGGCCAGCAGCAACTCGGTGTCGGCCTCCAGCGTCATGTCGCCGTACGACGCCGCCCCCGCGAATGCCGTCAGCGCGAGCCGATGGTCCTAGGCGTCGGTCGGCGCTGCTACGGACAGCACGCTCAGGGTCGTGGCGACGACGGTCTCGCGCACCATCAAGCGTCCTCCATTGTCCGGGCAGCGTGATCACGCGCATGGTGGGAAAGATACGCGGATCGGGCCAGTGGTGCGGGGTGGGCGGCGGAGTCGTTGCCGGCCGGCGCGTTGGGGCGCATCAGGAGCGATGAGGAATCGCGCGTGCCGCTCCCGGCACCCCGAGAGAAGCGCGGAGCTTCGGGCGTGGCGACCCGTCAGTATTCCGGTCCCAGTCGATGGATGTAGCTGTCCCCGCCGTACACGCTCTGGGTGGTGGAAATGAAGAGCGTGTTCGTGGTATGGTTCCAGCTGATGCCCTCCGGCTCCAGGTCTCCGATCTCGAACCGCCGGACCACGTTGAAGCTTTCGTCCAGCTTCACGATCAGTGACGGGACGGACGTGTCGTTGCTTCGAACGGTGATCCAGAGGTGGTTGTCCCCGAACGCGATCCCGGTGTATTCGATGGGCGAGTACGTGTAGCCGTCGCCCTCGATCCCATCGATGGCCACGAACCCGACGGAGGTCAGCGCCGTGTCGACCACCACCACGTCCTTCCGGAAGCTGTTCAACAGGAACAACGTGTCGCCGACCCGGGCGACGTCTTCGAAGGTGTACTCGTACGCGCCGTCGTACACACGAGCAGAACGGATGAGGCTTCCATAGTCGGACCCGTCCACGTAGAGGACGTTTGGATCACCGGCATCCCGATCGAGGACGGCAATCCAGACATTGGCCGCGTCGGAGCTGCCCACGAGCTCCAGCCCACCGTACTTGCGCCCGCCTTCCAGGGGTTCCGGAAACGCCTGTGACCAGATGACCTCATCGCCCTGCGTCTTCACCACGTAGGGATCGAGCCACTGCACGAAGAACGTCTCGGCGGAGTCCGACGACGGCAGGTGGTCGATGCCGGCGACATCCTGGAACGGGCCGTATGTCTCCATGATGCGGAGCGGCCGGTAGACCGTCACGCTCTGTGTTGCGGTGGCCGTATTCGTGTCTTGGTCTCGCACCTGGAGCACGACCGTCCACTGCCCCGTGGAGGCGAACTGGTGCGTCGCCGTCTTGCTGGAGCTCCAGCTCGTATCCCACGTGCCGTCGTTCTGCCAGTCCCAGCGCACCTCGACCGAAGAGCCGTCTTGAGGGTCGCTGGAAGCCGACGCGTCGAACTGGAACGTCGTGAGCGTCGTGCCCTCGCTCTTACTCACGGTGAACGACGCCGTGGGTGCATTGGTCTGGGTCGTCGCGCTCGTCGGCCCGGCGAACGCGGAGCACGTTCCCGGTGCGCAAGCCCGGATGCGGTACCAGTACTCGGTGCCTTCCATCAGCCCCGAGTCGGTCCAGCCGACCGCCTCCGCCGCGGCCGTGTCCGCTACCGTCCAGGTGGACACGCCCGCCTCGTGACGCTGGATCTCGAACCCGGTCTCGTCGTCGCTGTTGTCGCGCCAGGCCAGGTCGATGGTGGACGGCGACGTGGCGGTCGCCGTCAGGTTGTCCGGCGCGGCCGGGGGCACAGCGGGCGTGGTCACGCTGTCGGAAACGACCCACTGGGAGCAGCCGATCTCGTTGCAGGCCCGGAGCTGATACCGGTAGGCCGTCGACGCGGCGACCGTGGTGTCCCGCCAGGCAGTGGAGTCCGCCGCGGTGGTGTCCATCACCGTCCAGGCCATCTCGCCCGAGGCTTTCCGCTCGATCTCGAAGCCCGTCTCGTTGCCGCTGTTGTCCCGCCACGAGAGCGCCACGGTGTCGAAGGAGACAGCCACGGCCTCCAGACTGTCCGGCGCCTGCGGGGGAACGTCCGGCGTGGTCGTGCTGTCGACCGCCGAGAAGGCGGAACAGCCGCCGGAGTTGCAGGCGCGGACCTTGTAGTAGTATGACTTGGCCGGGCTCAGCGCGCCGTCCAGGATCGAGGTGCTGTCCGCCTCCACCACGACCGCCTGCGCCCAGTTGCCCGAAGCCGTCCGTCGCTGGACCTCGAAGCCCGTCTCGTTGTCGCTGTTGTCACGCCAGACCACCCGCACCGTGTCGGACGACAGGGCCGTGGCGACGACACTGTCAGGCGCCGCCGGCACCACGTCCAGAGTCGTCGCGCTGTCCGGGTCCGTGTAGTCCGAGCAGCCCGCGTCGTTGCACGCACGGACTCTGTACGAGTACGTCGTGAACACGTCCAGCCCGCCGTCCAGCCAGGTCGTGGAATCCGCACCCACGCTGTCCGCCAGCGCCCAGGCCGCGTCCCCGTCCCGGCGTCGGTCGATCTCGAACACCGTCTCAGTGTCGCTGTTGTCACGCCATCCGAGTTCCAGCGTATCGGTGGAGCGCGCCGTGACCACCAGGCTGTCGGGTTGCTCCGGAAAAAGCTGCACCGTGAGCCGTGCGGTGTCCGCCATGGCCTGGCATGTCACCTCCACACGCACGACCCCCGAGCTGACCGGCACCACCCGGGTCGCCGGCCCCACCGAATCCACGACGGCCCCTACGTCTGGATCGAGGGACCGCCAGCGGGCCGTATCCTCCACCGTGTACCCGTTCCGATCCGTCGCGGCGACCTCGAGCTCCACCGTGTCCCCGGCAGATGTCAGCATGTCCGCGCTCGCCGTCACGGCCAGGCTCGTGACCCGCGGATCCACCAGGAACGCTTGGACGGCTTGGGCCGTGTCCACCTGCGCCGTCACCGTGTCCGCGCCCGCGCCGCGGCTCACCACCACCCCATCGTCGCCCACGGTCAACGCATCGCCGACATGCGTCCAGGCCACGTCCTCCACGTCCAACACGTTCCCGTACCGGTCCTCCACCGAAGCCCTCAGAGCAACGGAATCGCCCACGGCATCGAAACGGAAGAGACTGTCCGACTGGGCAACCGTATCCAACGGGGGATACGCCTCGACTTCGATGGACAGGCGGGCGGCGCGGTCGGGCAACGCCACCGCCGTGAACGTCACCGGCTCGAGCTGGTTCATCGAGGCGCGCACGTGCTGCTCGCCCGCTTCGGGACCCAGCGTCCAGCGCACGAAGGCCTGGCCGTTGGGCTGGGTCACCGACGTCGACGCGCTCAGTTGTCCGCCCCCGGAAACCACCGTCCACGTCACGGTGGCGGAATCCATCGCATTCCCGTTCTGATCGTCCACCTTCACCACCAACGGCGTCGGCAGCTCCGTACCGACCACGCCCTCCTGGTCGTCGCCCCGAACCTTCAACAGTGCCGTGGCCACCTGCTCCTGCTCGGGCTCCACGGCGTCCCCGCAGCCGAAGGGGAAGACTACGGCGAAGACCAGCAACAGCCGAAACGAGTTACGCATGACGATGGCTCGTACGTTCGCTGGACCGATCCGGCCCCGGCACCACGTTGACCGTCACACGCCGCACGCCTGACACAGCCTGCACCAGCGACGGAACCGGAGTTTCTGTCGAATTGCGAGTTGGAAAGGATGCGCCCCGGGCGTCATTTCACCGTCAAGCGGTTGGCAGAAAGGGGTTTGCATGAAGGAGCCCGACCCCGGTCGGTAGGCCCGCCTCACCGGATCCCGGCCGGCCAAAACCCCGCCTTCCGCCTGCAGTTACCGGATGATGTTCGCCATCACCGTCTCGTAGTGGAGCCCGCGGATCGCCGCCTCGAAGGCCTTGCGCAGCCGGATGCCCGGGAAGCGGTGCTGGCGGCGCTGGACCTCCAGGTAGGCCACGGCGTTCTCCACCACGGCCCGGACGTCGTCCCGGGTGAGCATGCCCTCCCGGGCCCGGGCCTCGACGCCGCGGATCCACTCCTTCACCTCGTCCACGGACAGCTCGGGGCGGAACCGGACGAGGAAGTCGCGGGCCATGCCGGCCAGCTCGGCGATGCGGTCGGCGCCGAGCCGGTGGACGATAGCGGCGTCTTCGCCGAGGCCCCGGAGCAGGCGGGAGAGGCGGCGCGCCTCGCGACGGCTGGCCCTGCGGAGCGAGCGGTCCATGCGCAGCGCCGTCCACAGCAGCCGGAAGTAGCGCCGGTCCAGCCGGCGGATGCCCTGGCGCCAGAGGGACGCCGCGGCGCCGCGCAGGTAGCCCGGGTCCAGGTGCCGGGAGGAGAAGATGTGGGTGCGCACGGCGGCCACGGCGTCCAGGCCGCGGCGGTAGGACTCGGCGGGGTTGAAGAGGTGGTAGAGGATCTCCCGGATCCCCCGGCTCAGCTCCTCCTGGCTCATGCGCCGGGGCTCGAACTGGACGTCGTCGTCCGTGTTGTTGCCCGAGTACTCCGCGGGCCGCAACCGGCCCTCGCCTTTGAGCCGCTCGTACAGCGGCGTGAACGGGATCGGCGTGAGGAGTCCGGTCATGGCGGTGAAGATGCGGGTCTGCTTCACGAACTCCACGATGCGGCCGGCGGTGGAGGGCGTGTCCTCGTCGCTGCCCAGGATGAACCCTGCGTAGACCTCGATCCCCGAGTCCTGGAGCGTCCGGATCGCGGCGGGGACATCCACCTTCACGTTCTGCTTCTTGTTCATGCGGACCAGCGCTGCGGGGTCCGGGTTCTCGATGCCCAGGAACACCGCGTGGAAGCCCGCCAGCTTCATCTTGTCCACGAGGTGCGCGAGCTTCGGCGTGCCCAGGTTCACGCTGGCCTGGGTCAGGAAGGTGAACGGGTAGCCGCGCTCGCGCTGGAACTCGATCATGGCGTCCAGCACGGCCTCGATCCCCTTCGGCGAGCCGATGAAGTTGTCGTCCACGCTGAAGACGCCGCCCCGGAAGCCGGTGTCGTAGATCGCCTCCAGCTCGCGGCGCACCGTGGCCGGCGCCTTCGCGCGGCAGAAGCCGCCGTTGAACTGGATGATGTCGCAGAAGTCGCACCGGAACGGACACCCGGCCGAGGTCTGGATCATCATGGACTCGTAGTCCCGGACCCGGACCAGGTCCCACCGGGGCAGCGGCACCTCGTCCAGCGACGGGAAGAGCGACCGGTCGTTCAGATAGTCCCGGGCACCGGGCTCGACACCGGCGACCCGCTCCGGGATGAGGAGCCGGGGGCACCCGACGTCGTGCTCGGGCCCGGACTCCAGCCACGACAGCAGCTCCGGCATGGCGTTGTGCGCCTCGCCCCAGACCAGCATGTCCAGGCCCTCGTGCAGCGCCCGGTCCGACGGCGTCTCCGGCCGCAGGATCTGGTCCCGGTACGACGACGCCAGCGGCCCGCCCAGCACGAAGGGCGTGTCCGTCCCCGCCGCCGGGCCCCGCAGCACCTCTTCCAGCGACCGCTTCTGGATGGACATGGCCGTCACGAACGACGCATCCGCTGCCGCGATCTTCGACCGCAGCTCGGCGTCCGACGGCCGGGCCACGTTCAGGTCGACCAGCTCCAGCTCCCACTCGTCCGGCAGGTAGCCGGCGAAGGTCAGGAGCCCCAGCGGCGGGAACGCCGCCTTACGGCCTACCAGCCGGATGATGTGACGGTAGCTCCAGAAGGAGTCGTACGGAAACTCGGGGACCAGGAGCAGCCCTTTGCGTCGGGCGGCGCCTCGATCACCTGACGACGATGTGACCACGTTGACCTCGAACGTGAAAGGAATCCCGGCCAAAGCCCCGGGGATCTATGTGTTCACGCAGAGCCGCAGCGCCGCAGAGGATCCTGCAGGTCCGGGGCTCGCGGCCTTCCGGAGAACGACCCGGCTCGCACCCGGCAAGACCAACACCCAAGCCCGTTTCGCCGGTAGGACCGATTCCCCGCGAGACACACCCGCCTCTCACTGCGCCTCCGCGGCTCCGCGTGAGATGATGATACCCGAAATTTCCACCTCCAACCTACCGCCTCAACCTACCACCTCAACCTCCCGCCTCGCCTCCCGCCTCCCGCCTTCCGCCTCCCGCCTGCAGTACTCTCGCCGTATCCGAGGCGTACCAGTCCCACCGGCCCAGCGGCACCCCGGCGTCGCCGGCCTCGTCGGGCCGGACCAGGAGCGCCTGGGCCACGCCCGTCCGGCCGGCGTCGAAGTCGTGGGCGGCGCCGGCGAACACCAGCCGCCACGCCCGCCAGGTCGCCTCGCCGACCTCCTCCATCGCCTCCTCGTGATGCTCCTCCAGCGCCGCGACCCAGCGGCGCAGCGTCAGCGCATAGTGCTCACGGAGCTGCTCCACGTCCCGGACGTCGAACCCGGCCTCCTCGGCGAAGGTCAGCGTCTCGCCGATGGGGATGAGCTCGTGGTCCGGGAAGACATAGCGGTTCGAGAGCGTGTCCGCACCCGGCCGCGGCACCAGCGGGTTCGCCGTGATGGCGTGGTGCAGGTACGCGCCGCCGGGACGGAGCGCCCGGCGCACGGCGTCGAAGTACCCGACGGCCCGCGCCCGGCCCACGTGCTCGAACATGCCCACGCTGGCGACCTTGTCGAAGGCGACGTCGTGGGGCGACCGGTAGTCGCGCACCTCGACCCGGCAGCGCCCTGCCAGGCCCGCATCCTCGATGCGGCTCCGGGCGAGCTCCGCCTGGGGCTCGCTCAGCGTGATGCCCACGCCTTCCACGTCGTACTCCCGTACGGCGTGGATCAGGAGCGAGCCCCAGCCGCAACCGATGTCCAGGAACCGCTCGCCGGGCCGGAGGCGCAGCTTGCGACAGATGAGGTCCAGCTTCCGCCGCTGCGCCGACGCCAGCTCCTCGTCCCGGTCGGCGAAGTACGCGCAGCTGTACGCCATGGTCGGGTCGAGGAAGAGCCGGTAGAAGCGGTTGGAGACGTCGTAGTGGTGGGTCACCGCCACCCGGTCCCGCTCCCGGGTGTGCTGCCGGCCGCGCAATTCGGCACGACGCGCCCCGGCCCCGTCGCCGCCCGGCTCGTGCCGCGGGACCTTCGCCAGGCGATACGCCAGCCGCAGCCGGTCCAGGAGGCCGCGCCTCTGCTCGAGGATCCCGCGGCCCAGCGGCACCGCCGCGAAGATGTCGCCCTCGATGTCCAGGTCGCCGCGGAGGTGCGCCTCCGCCAGCGCCGCCTCGCTGCCCGGCCGGAGCAGGCGGCGCAGCGCCGCCGGCCGGTTCACGACGAGGGTGAGCCGCGGCGCGCCGGCGCCGTCGGGCGCCCACTCGGTGCCGTCCCACAACCGGACGGCGAAATCGCGCCGGTCGATCCCGGCGAAGAGCTCCCGGAGGGCGTCGAGGGTCGCGGAGGCGGCGGCGGACTGCGTCATCGGGGGAGGTGTCGTGGCCATGAGCCGGCCTCCCGGTCCTAGATGAGAAGGAAGCCTGCTCTGTTCAATTGACCGGGAGGCGTCGGCGGAGACAAGTGGGCGGCGCGCCGTGCGTCCCCCGGGTCATCGGGCTCGCGCCTGCCCCGGCGGCTACCCCGCGGCGGGCAGCCCGACGCCCGCGTAGTCGTCGGTCCAGCCCTCATGGCCGTCCACGACGACGCGCAGCCCCTCGACCGCGACCTCGATCATGACCATCTCGCCACCGCGGCCCGGCACGAGCTGGACCCTGCCGTACGCCGGTCGGAACGTGATCTCCGAGTCGGGCTCCACCGTGACCGTCTCCGTGGCGCCGCCCTCCAGGTCGCCGTGCAGCACGACCTCCCGCACCGCGTCGGACGGGACCCGCCGCACCTCCGGCACCGCCAGCTCGCCGATGTAGAGGTCGCCCAGGTACTCGCCGCGCAGCGACCAGGGCCCCGTCGCCGTCGTGCCGATGTCGTACAGGTCGACCCTGAGCGGCACGCGCACGGCGAAGCTCCGGTCGAACCCGTCCGGCGTGACCCGGTTCGGTAGCGGCCGCTCGAACAGGACCGTGCCCGCCGCGTCCTCGAAGACCACCGCCGTCGTGGTCTCGGGGTAGGCGAAGGCACTGTTCGGGACGAGCCGCTCGGTGCGGAGCCGCACCCACACCGGCCCCTCCGCCAGCTCGAACGGGCCCAAAACCCGCTCTCCGCGCTCGACCTCGTGGGGCGGGACCGCCGGGTCCTGCGCCGCGAGACGCGACGCCGGCGCCATGGTGAACAGCAGGAGGAACGAGAGAAGACGATGCGGCCGGCCGCTCATGTGCTATCCCCCGGTTCGGGACGTCTCCACGTGCGCGCCCGGCGATCGACGCCCGGACGGGGCGCCGGGAACACCGGGCCCGCCTCGGCACCGTACCCCCAACGATAGGCCGCGCCCGGTCGCCGGGGAAGGCTCGTCCCGTTGCCCCATGGCGTCTGCCACCGGTCGTGCTAGGTTGAAGGTCGGGGCGCCCGACGGGGGACGCCCCGCCGGAGGCGGAGACGACCCCGCACCCGGAGGACCCGCCATGCGATACGAGGAGCACCTGGGTCGCGGCTGCGCGCTGTGCGACGCCGCCGATCTCCGGGTCGTGTTCGTCATCTCCGGGTCCGGCTACCCGCCGGGCGACCCGAAGCACCACATCGGCTACGAGCACCGCGTGCTGACCCGCTGCCCCCGGTGCGGGGCCGTGCAGCTCGAGGTCCACGACCACGACTGCTTCGACCACGAGGCCGTTTACGACCAGTACGAGTGGTTCGTGATCGACGGCGCGCGCCCGCTCCTCGCCTTCCTCGCCGGCTGCCCCGCGCCCCTGGACCGGGACTGCGACTGCCCCCGCCACCAGGCCATGTGGGACGCCACCCGCCACCTCCAGCGGCGGCCCTGGCACTCCGGCCTCGAGCACGACGCCCACGTTCAGCGCCTTCGCGTCCGCATGGGCGCCGGCCGGCCCGTCTTCGGTCCCGCCCGACCCGTGGACCTCGCCCGCCCCGCCGCCCGCATCGGGTGGCCGGTGGACGCCGCCCTGCACGGGGGCCGCATCGGCCTGGCCGTCGGCGTCCTCCCCGCCATCCCGGTCCTGGTGGCGTGGTTCGGGTCCGGCGAGGTGGGCCGGCTCTGGCTCGTAGCCCTCGTGCTGGCGGTGGCGGCGATCATCGGCGGGGCGGTGGGGGCGGGGCGCGTGGCCCTGGTCCGGGCCGTCCGGCGCGGGGACGGCGCGCGCTCCTGACCGCGACCGCTCCGTCGCCCACGGGAAGCGCGCCGTCCTGACCGGCGTTGCCCGACATTCCGGCGCGATCCATTTTCGGACAGCGCCGTTCCCACATCCATGTATCGAGGCGCGCTCCATGCCGGACGAAGAGACGCAGTCCGGGCACTGGTGGTTCAGAGTCGCGCGGGTCGCCGCCTTCGGGCTGGCCCTGCACGCCGGCTTCCTCTCGTCGGCGATCGTCGTGGCGGCGGTTCGGCGTCCGGACGAGCTGGAGTTCGTCGCCCTGGGTGCGGGCACGGTGCTCGGCGTTCTGCTCGCCGTCTACCTGCTCTTCAGGCTGCCCCGGTCCGGCCCGGCCCTTCTCCTGGCCGCCACCTTCCTGGCCGCCGTGGAGCTGTTCACCATCGCCTCGCCCAGCCGGTTCCTCGCCGCCAGCGGCTTCGGCGAAGGGCTGGCCACGGTCGCGGCACGGGCCGGGCCCTGGTCCGAGCCGGTCCTGTCCCTGGTCTTCGTCGTGGCCCCGTACTGGATCGGTCAATTCACCTTCGTCGGCATGGTCCTCTTCGCGACCCGGTTCCCCCGGCCCCTCTCGCCCACGGACCTGTGGATCCGGCAGCGACGCCGGGGAGAGCCCGGCATCGTGCGCCGCGCCTGGACGCGGTTTCGGGTACTGCTGCTGAACCCCTGGGCCGCGGTGCTCATCGTGGGCGCCATCGTCTACGGCGCCACCGCGCTGACCTGGTGGGTCGAGAACCTGGTGGACGTGGCCGTCGCCGGGCTGACCATGACGTACTTCCTGGACAGCCTGGCCGTGGGCAGCGCGGAAGACCGCAGCCGGGCGGGCTGGATGCTGGCGGGCTTCGGCGCGGCGGCGCTCCTCCTGTCGGTATATACCCTCTACCAGGCGATCCCCGAGCTCGTCGCGGTGGCCGGCCCGTCGGTTCGCATGCCCGACACGGCGAACGTGCTGATGGAATCGCTCGCGGTGGTGGCGCCCTTCGTGGGGTTCGCCCTCCTGGCCGTGGCCGTCCTCGGCCGCGGCGCGATGGACCCCGGCATCGCCGTGCGCAGGACCGCCGTCTTCTCCGCCCTCGGCGTCGTGCTCACCCTCGCCTTCGCCATCCTGGAAGAGGCGTTCACGGAATGGACGGTGGACGTGGCCGGCATCCCGGGCTTCGTGGGTCCGGTGGTCGCCGCCAGCGTCGTCCTGGCCCTGGCGCCGCCGCTGCGCTGGGTCCTGGACCGCCTCTTCGGTCCGGCCATCAGCGCCCGCTTCGCCCAGGCCATCGGCGAGACCGAGCGGCGCCGGGCCGTCGTCCTCTCCGCCGAGTTCGCCGGCTACCAGGCCCGGGTCGCCGACGACCCCCGCGGCGCCGTCGAGCTGGTCCAGCTCCTCCGGGCCCGGGCCGGCCGGCTGCGAGGGCGCCTGGCCCGGGCCACCGCCGACCAGGTCCTCCTGGAGTACGCCGACGCCGAGACCGCCATCGCCGATGCCGTGGCGCTGCGCCACGACCTGGTGGCGCAGCAGGCGAACGCCGGCCACGAGCCGGCCCGGCTCAGGATCGCCGTTCACGTCGGCGAGGTGGTCAGCGGGCCCGACGGCGACGTGCTGGGACCGGGGGCGAAGGAGGTGGAGTCGCTCCGGCGACAGGCCGCGCCCGACGAGATCCTGCTGAGCGCCGACGTCGTGGACACCCTCGCCCTCGGTGCCCGCCTCGGTCTCGCCGCGCCGGCCGCTGCCGGGGACGAGGCCTGGGCCCTGGACCACTTCGCGTCCGCCGAAGCGGTCCCCACGTCGCGCCGCCTGAGCGCGCCCCTGGGGGCCGCCGGCGTCGTCGCCGCCGCCGCGACACTCCTGGTCCTGGCCCCGGGATCCGCGCCGACGGAGCCCGTGGAGCCCGACGCGTACGGCCTCCAGGGCGACTCCATGTACGACGCCGGCGAGGAGCTCACCGCCGCCGAGGCCCACCGTCTCGAACGACGCGCGCTCAGCGGTGACGGCGACCTGGCCACCCGCGCCCTGCTCTTCCGGTACCACCGGGCCCGCTACTTCGACCGGCCGTACCGGTGGGACCGGATCAGCTTCTGGCGATCCCGGACCCACGCCCGCTGGCTCATCGAGCACCACCCCGGAGCGCCCGTGCTGGGCCTGGCCACCTACCTGAACTGGTCCGACCGCCATTTCACGCGCCCCCTCGACACCCTCTGGGCCGACCAGGCCGAGGCGCACCCGGACGACTCGGACGTCCGGTTCTCCGCCGCCCTCTTCCGCGTCGCCGGGGACGACACGGCGGGCATCGAGCTGCTGGAGGCCGGCACGGAACGCTTCCCGGACGAGGCGCGCTGGCCCCTGGAGCTGGGGGTCCGCCACTTCTTGGCCGCCCTGTGGAGCGGCACCGAGGCCGAACGGCGGGCGGAGGCGCGCCGGGCGCTGGCAGCCCTCGGCGAGGCTCTGGACCGGGCACCGACCCTGGACGAGGAGCGCCGGGCGATCATGCTCACCATCCGCGTGCTGGGCGTGCTGGACCGGGTCCGCGAGGCAAAACCGCCAGCCGAACGTTTGCTGGCCATGCCGGGCGACTCCACCGAACGGGCCTACGCCACCCACCTGGCCCACACCACCCTCGGGCTCATCCGGTTGGAACAGCGCGACCGGGCCGCCGCCGAGCGTCACCTCCAGGCCTCGATCCGGGACCTGCCCGCCACCCTGTACTCGGCCCGCATGACCCTCGCCGCCGCACTCCTCGAAACCGGTGCGACGGCTGCAGTCCTCGACTACCTGGAGGCGTGCCGGGACGCCATCACGGGCCGCTACCCGCGGGACCGGATCGAGGAATGGATCGAGGCGGTCCGGAATGGCAAGATGCCGGAGTTCGGGATGTATGTGAGGTTGTGAGGGGGGAGGCTGGCAGCATCACCCGGTTCGCTGCCCGTGCACGGTCACGACCCGCGAAAGCCGGCATCCGCACTCGTGTCGTACACGGCCTTCTTGACTGCTCGGTGATAATCACCCATCCTTCGGGTGATTATCACCCATCATATGGGACACGTTCACGATATGGCCGAACGAGCCTACCTGAACCGGGCGGTCGAGGCGGACCTGGAAGGACGGCTGGAGCGCTTCCCCGTCGTGGTGGTGACGGGTGCCCGCCAGACCGGCAAGAGCACGCTGGTCCAGCGGATCGCGAAGCCGGATCGTCTGTACGTCACGCTGGACGACCTGGACGTGCTGGACCAGGCGGAGCGTGCGCCGGAGGAGTTGCTGCGCCGGGCCGGGCGGATGACGCTGGACGAGGTCCAACGGGCGCCCGGCCTCCTGCATGCCATCAAGCGGGAGGTGGACCGGGACCGGACCCCGGGGCGATTCCTGCTGACGGGCTCGGCGAACCTGCGTCTCATGCGGACGGTGTCGGAGTCGCTGGCGGGCCGGGCCGTGTACCTGACGCTGTGGCCGCTGACCCGGGGTGAGCTGGCCGGGCTGGGCCGTTCGGGCCGATGGGCGACGTTCTTCGAAGAGCCACCGGATCGGTGGCCCGAGGCCCTGGCCGCCGCAGGGTCCACCGGCGTGGACTGGACGACAGCGGCCCGCCGAGGCGGGTATCCCGTGCCCGCGTATCAGATGGCCGAGGCGGAGGCGGCGACCCAGTGGTTCGATGGTTACGTGCGGACCTACCTGGAGCGGGATCTGCGGGACCTGTCCGCCATCGACAACCTGGCTGGCTTCCAGCGTCTGATGCGGGCCGCAGCCCTCCGTGTGGGCACGGTGCTCAACCAGGCGGATCTCGCCCGGGACATCGGGCTGCCGTCATCCACCGCGCAGCGGTACCTGGAGCTCCTGGCGACATCCTACCAGGCCGTTCCGGTGGAGGCGTTCGCGGTGAACCGCACCAAGCGCCTCATCAAGAGCCCGAAGCTGTACTGGGCGGACGCGGGCCTCGCCGTGCACCTGGCGGCGGAGACGGACCCGGGAGGCGCGCACCTGGAGAACGTCGTATTGACCGACCTGCTGGTCTGGAAAGAGGGCCTGCCCCACCGGCCGCAGGTGCTCCACTGGCGCACCACCAAAGGCGCCGAGGTGGACTACGTCATCGAATGGCGAGACCGGGTCCTGCCGGTGGAGGTCAAGACCGGCGCCCGCGTCCGGACCGGCGACGCGAAGCACCTGCGCACGTTCCTCGACGAGTATCCCGACCTCGCTGATGGCGCGGTCATCCTCTACACGGGCGAGGACGTGTTCTGGATCGGTGAGCGGATCCTGGCGGTGCCGTGGGACCGCGTGATCTGAGCGATGCCCCACGGCTGCCGTCGGGGTGGGCACGGCCCGTCGCGCTCCTTACCTGCGGCTGCGCTCCACCTCCACCTCCACCACCTCCACGTTCCACCCCTCGATGCGGACGTGGGGCACCGCGCCCTCCAGCCGGAACGCGTCAACCTCCCCGGTGAGGGTCCGGGTCTCGCCCGGCGCGATGCTGACGTAGGCGTCGCTCCAGAAGGTGGGCAGGACCTCCTCGCCGGCCGGCCCCCGGGTCAGCACCGGCTGGACGAAGAAGGCCAGGCGGTCGCCGGGATTGGTGAGGGTGAGGCGGACGCGCAGGCGATCGGGGTCGTGCGGCGGTCCGGTGTCGTCCCGCTGATGAGACACCTCGGGCGGCATCGAACCGTCCGGCCGAGTCGAACCGTCCGGCCCCGACGATGTCTCCATCCGCGCCGACGCTTCCAGCTCCACGACGGGGAGGTCGTCGAGGGCGGTGAAGTCGCCGTCCGGGGCCAGCCAGTAGAGGTTGTCGGCCGCGGTCTCGGCGTCGCGCTCCAGCGCCAGCCGGACGAACCGAAGCGCCTCCGGGTCCCAGCCCGGCACCTCGTCGAGGCTCACGATGTCCGTGGACCGCCCGGGCGCCAGCGTGACCTCGCGCGCGACCTCCCCCACGGGCCGCCCGTCCCCATCGAAGAGCTGGACCCGGACCGTCAGCTCCGCGGGGGTGGTGGTCATGTTCACGCCCGTCACCGTGTCGGTGAGGGGGTGGAGCTGCACGTGCAGGGGCCGGCACGCCCGCTTCGCGGCGTAGTAGCCGGCGTTGGGACGCAGGTACCAGTCGTAGACCTGCCAAACGACGCTGGGCCAGGCGGCGTTCGTCTTCCACAGCACCACCCCTGCCGTCCGCTCCAACTCCTGGTTGACGGCCTCGAAGATGGCCCGGTAGCTCTCGGCGTTCAGGAGCTGGGCCTTCCACGCGTACGACGCCATGTCGGCGGGCTCGCCGTACCGCTCCCGTAGCGCCCGGTCGTAGAGGCTGAACCGGCCGTTCCCCTCGGCGGCGTCGTGGTAGCCCCAGGTGTCGCTCAGGGTGGTGGAGGCGGGGTCCAGGTCCGGGATGAAGCGCGCCAGGCTCGCCAGCGGCGGGACCGAGGGCAGCCCCACCTCGTCCTTGAAGAGCCAGTCCCGGCCGGCGGCCGCCAGGCGGAAGTACTCGGCCGGCTCCACCCAGTGGTAGGGCCCGCCGCTGTATGCGCCGGTCTCCCGGTCGTCGGGCCAGGAGAGCCCCCAGGACGGGTCCGGGTTCGCGTAGCCCGAGGTGGGCAGGAACGGCCGCGTCCCGTCGATACGCGCCGCGACGTCGTTCCGGAGCACGTCGTACAGCTCCCGCCGCGGGTAGCCCTCGTTCCCCGCCGTCCACACCAGCAGGCTCGGGTGGTTCCGGAGCCGCTTCGCCGTGCTCACCGCGTTGGCGATGAAGACCGCGCCCTCCAGGGGCCAGTCCCGGGTGCCCTTGTCCCACGTGCCCTGGACGTCGCCGGTGATCCAGAAGTCGTGCCACACCAGAAGCCCCAGGGAGTCGGCGATCTCGAAGAACGACGACGGCGGCGTCACGCCTCCGCCCCAGATCCGCACCAGGTCGAAGCCGGCGTGCCGGAACAGCCGGAGCTCGTCCAGGATCCGCTGCCGGTCCCGGGCCAGCATCATGTCCGGGACCCAGGCGCCGCCCCGGACCTCGATGCGGCGGCCGTTCACCGAGAAGTCGCGCCGCAGCCAGCCGTCCACCTCCGTCACTTCGCTACCCACCTCCCGGACGCCGAACCGCAGCGCCTCCCGGTCCGACGGGCCGCCGGCCGTCGTGAAGCGGAGCTCCAGGTCGTAGAGCCGCGCCTCGCCCAGGGTGTGGGGCCACCAGAGGGCCGGGTCCTCCACGACGAGCTCCGGATAGGCCCCGGGCTCCAGCGTCACCACCGTGTCCCGGCCCGGGCCCAGGGTCACCGGGTGCCGCACGGCGAGGACGACGTCGTCCCCCCGGCGGACGTCCACCTCGAGCGTCCCGGGCACGGCCTCGTCCGCGGCGTTCCACAGCTCCGCCGAGACGGTGAGCCGCACCGACGTCGTGTCCGGCAGCGGCAGGTCCGTGACGACGTGGGGGAAGCGGAGGTCCACCGGGCCCGTGAAGCTCAGGAACACGTCCTGCCAGATCCCCATGTTCCGGTCCCGGACCGCCGGGATCCAGTCCCACCCCACCGACGCCTGCATCGTGACGTTCTTGCCGATGTCCCCCGTCTCGCCGCCGTTCAGGCCGAAGGGGCCGAACACCGCGAGCTGCGGCTCGCCCGGGAGGCCCGGGTAGTCCAGCGGATGCACGCGCACGGCCAGCACGTTGCGCCCGGCGACGAGCTCGTCCGTGACCGGGATCGTGAACGCCTCGAACATCCCCACCACCCGCCCCGCGTGCGCCACCCGCACCCCGTTCAGCCACACGTCGGCCCGGTAGTTGATCCCCTCCAGGTTCAGCCAGGCACGGGTGCCCGGCGGCAGCGCCGGCACCTCGAGCACCGTCCGGTACCACCACGGCTCCGACCACGGGTTCTCGCCGCCCGGCAGGTGGCTGAACCGCGCCAGGTCGTAGCGCAGGTTGAACAGGTCGCTTGCGTCCGGGATCCGCATGTTGTTCATGCCCACGTACGGGTCCGGGTAGACCCCGTGCGCCACCAGTCCCCGCAGCACCGTGGACGGCACCCGGACGGGGATCCAGCCGTCGCGCTCGTAGTCCGCGCCGGAGATCGCTTCGCCGTTCCCTGCGGCGAGGATCGCGGATTGCATGTGGAAGTCCCGGAGGTGGAGACGGTCGGGGCGCTGCGCGGTGCCGCTCCCGGCCAGGGCGAGGGAGGCAAGGAGGGCGAGGGCTGTGGCGTCGTGGCTCATGGCGACCGTCCGGTTCCATGGGTATGGTCGCGCATCTCGGCGCCGCCCGCCAGGCTCGGTGGATGGGTGCGGGCTTGCTCCGTGGTGGATGCATGACATATATTCGTTTCTGTCATACAATCACCACACCAGAGGATCCGGTTGTGACAACCCCTACGGTGACACAACAGGTGAAGGACTTCGTCAAAAGGAAGGGCTTGACGCGCCCTCGCGACGTGAAGCAAGCAGGGTTCCCCACCTACCTGCTCTACCGGCTTCGTGATCGAGGAGAACTCGTTCAAGTCGGGCCCGGTCTGTTCAAGCATCCCGATTCGGACATCTCCGGAAAGCACTCGTACGCGGCCGCCGCCGAGCGCGTACCTCAAGGGATCATCTGCCTGGCATCCGCTCTTGCATTCCACGAGATAGGGGTACAGCTCCCGCGAAAGGTGTGGATGGCCCTGAACCGGGACGAGATCCGGACGCGGCCGCGGGTGCAGGAGCTCCCTGTGGAATTCGTGTGGTTTTCAGGTGCAGCCTTCAAGGAAGGGCAGGAGAACCACGAGATCGAAGGAGTGAGCGTTCGCGTCTACTCTCCGGCGAAGACCGTCGCGGACCTTTTCAAGTACCGGAACAAGATGGGGAATGATATCGCCATCCAGGCCCTCAGAGAGGGCTGGCGGGAACGCCGTTTCACGATGGATGAGGTTGAACACTATGCTGATGTGTGTGGGGTATCGAACGTGATGAAACCCTACCTCGAGGCCCTCGTGTCAACGCGATGACGCACTGGGCTGACGAAAAAGCGAACGTCCCGGCGGCTGTCCACGATCGGTTGCTGCAGATCGCGAGATCAGAGGGGACGACGTTTGACGCCGTCGCAGTACGGTATGCAACCGAACGGTTCCTTTACCGACTCTCGGAATCCGAACACGCGGACCACTTCGTACTCAAGGGCGCGTGGCTTTTCTATCTCTGGCGGATTCCTCGTCGGACCACGCGCGATGTGGACTTCCTGGGTCACGGGGACTCCTAAGTTGGAAGCGATGGTCCGGTTCGGGTCGAGGAACAGCCGGATGAAAGACTACTTCGACCTGTTCATCCTCAGCCGAGAGCGGCGTTTCAACGGTGGTCTACTGACCCGACAGATCGCCGCGACGTTCTCACGGCGTGAAACGCCCCTGCCCTCCGGCCTGCCGACCGGTCTCACCGATGAATTCGCGATGCAACGACAGCGAGACTGGGCAGCCTTTCTGAAAAGCTCGAGCGCTGAGGGGGCACCTGCGGAATTCACCGATGTTGTTCGTGAAGTGCGGGGCTTCGCGTACCCACCTCTTTCGGCTGCCAGCCGTGGGCAGCCGTTTGCCGAGCTTTGGGTGCCAAGCGACGGTTGGCAGGAATGAACTCCACCGGGATCTTGAACGAATCAAAATCCCGGGACGTGCTGACCGCCGGATGTGCAGTGGAGCTGACCGGACTCGAACCGGTGACCCCCTGCTTGCAAAG
>CAYQCY010000068.1:0-19562 GCA_964416095.1 uncultured Gemmatimonadaceae bacterium | reverse complement strand
CTAGCCCAGGTGTTCCAGGAACCAGTCACGCGTCAGCTCGGCCACCCGGTCCAGGGCGCCGGGCTCCTCGAAGAGGTGGGTGGCACCCGGGACGAGGGTGAGCTCGACGGGGCCGTCGATGCGCTGCTTCGCCTTCTCGTTGAGCGGGATGACGGGATGGTCCTCGCCGCCGACGATGAGCAGGGTGGGCGCCTTCACCCGGTCCAGGGCCTCGCCGGCCAGGTCCGGGCGACCGCCGCGGGAGACCACGGCCTCGACGTAGTCCGGCTCCCGTGCGGCGGCCACCAGGGCCGCGGCCGCGCCGGTGCTCGAGCCGAACAGCCCCGCGTGGAGATCGCCGATCCGGTCCTCGCCGTCGGCCCAGCGCGCGGCGTCGACCAGCCGCTCGGCCAGGAGTCCGATGTCGAACCGGTGCTCCCGGGTCACCCGGTCCACGGCCTCCTCCTCCTCCGTGAGGAGGTCCAGGAGCAGGGTGGCCAGGCCCGCATCCTGGAGAAGGCCCGCCACGTAGTTGTTCCGGGGGCTGTGGCGGCTGCTGCCGCTGCCGTGGGCGAAGATGACCAACCCCCGCGGCTCGTCGGGAAGACCCAGGTTGGCGTACAGCGTCGCGCCGTTCGCCCGGACCTCCACCGTCTCGGTACGATCGTCCGTCATGACTGCCTCGCTTGCTCGGCCGCCTTTTCCAGGACGGCCGTGACTTCCTCGTCCGTCGTCTGGTCGAAGCGCTCGTACCAGAGGCCCACGGCCCGGAACGGCTCGGGCGTCCGGGCGCAGACGACTTCGTCGGCTTCTCCCGCCATCCTGCGACATGTCCCGGCGGCGGCCACGGGCACGGCGACCACGACCCGGGCCGGATCCTGCGCCCGGGTGGCCTGGACCGCCGCGCGCATGGACGCTCCGGTGGCGATGCCGTCGTCCACCAGTATCACGGTGCGTCCGGAGAGCTCCAGGTCCGGTCGGTCGCCCCGGTACTCCCGCTCGCGGCGCCTCAGCTCGCGTTCCTCGTCGCTGGCCACGACCGCGATGGCGTTTTCCGTGATGGAGAGCTGGCGGACCACTTCCTGGTTGATGATGCGGACGCCGCCGGACGCGATGGCGCCCATGGCCAGCTCCGGGTGGCCCGGCACGCCCAGCTTGCGGACCAGGAGCACGTCCAACGGGGCGTCGAGCTCACGGGCCACCTCGGCGGCCACCGGCACCCCTCCCCGGGGCAGGCCCAGGACCAGGAGGTCGGTCCGGCCCGTGTACTCCTTGAGGTGCTCGGCCAGGACCATGCCGGCGTCCTGGCGATCTCTGAACCGTTCCATGCTGCGACCCTCCCTTCGCGTGAATGCCCGGAGAAAGGTCGTGCAAGGTCCGAACCAGTGGCGCGAATGCCGGTGTCGACCTATGAGTCCTGGTTGTTACCTTGGAACCGGCCGGCGGCCCGGAACCGCCCGCCCACCGAGTCACAGCCCCATGGGGTCCGTCGCGAGGAGGTGACGATGTCGCAAAAGTGGGTGTACCTGTTCGAAGAGGTGGAAGAGGCGGAGCAGTCGACGGGGAGCTGGGATGGCGTGCGGGGACTGCTCGGCGGCAAGGGCGCCAACCTGGGCGACATGACCAGGCTGGGCGTGCCGGTGCCCCCGGGGTTCACGGTGACGACCGACGCGTGCAAGGCCTACCTGGACGGCGGCGAGAGCTTTCCGGATGGGCTGTGGGAGCAGGAGCTGGACGCGCTGAAGCAGATCGAGAAGGCGAGCGGCAAGAGGTTCGGCGACACGAAGCGGCCCTTGCTGGTCTCCTGCCGTTCGGGCGCGAAGTTCTCCATGCCGGGGATGATGGACACCATCCTGAACCTCGGCCTGAACGACGACGTGGCCGACGGGCTGACCCGGCTCACCAACGATGCCCGGTTCGTGTACGACTCGTACCGGCGCCTGGTCCAGATGTTCGGCTCCGTGGTGCTGGGCGTGCCGGACGAGGTCTTCGAGGCGGTCATCACGGCGCGGCGCCGCACCGCGGAGGTGGCGACCGATGCCGAGCTGTCCGCCGAGGACTGGCGGGAGATGACCCGCAAGTTCAAGGAGATCGTGCGGACCTACACGGGCCAGGCGTTCCCCGAGGAGCCGCTGGAGCAGCTCGAGCTGGCCACGGAGGCCGTCTTCAAGTCCTGGAACGGCAAGCGGGCCGTCGACTACCGGAACGCCGCCGGCATCCCCCACGACCTGGGCACGGCGGTGAACATCCAGACGATGGTGTTCGGCAACATGGGCGAGGACTGCGCCACGGGCGTCGCCATGAGCCGGGACCCCACGACCGGGGATTCGCACCTCGAGGGGGACTACCTGGTCAACGCCCAGGGCGAGGACGTGGTGGCGGGGATCCGTCCCACCCAGTCCATGGACGACATGGCGGAGGCCATGCCGGACGCCTACCAAGAGCTGAAGGCGATCGCGGAACGCCTGGAAGCGCATTACAAGGACATGCAGGACATGGAGTTCACCGTGGAGCACGGCAAGCTCTGGATCCTGCAGACCCGCGACGGCAAGCGCACGGCCCAGGCCGAGGTGCGCATCGCGGTGGACATGGTCGAGGAGGGGCTCATCGACCGGGAGACCGCCGTCGCCCGGGTGAAGCCGGCCCAGGTGGACGTCTTCCTGCACCCCCAGTTCTCGCGGACCTCGCGCGAGCAGGCCCGGGTCATCGCCACGGGGCTCAACGTGTCGCCGGGCGCTGCCGTCGGCGTGGTGGCGTTCGACGCCGACACCGCGGAGCGGTGGGCCAAGATGGAGCAGCGCAAGGTCATCATGGTCCGGCCGGAGACGAAGCCCGACGACGTGCACGGCATGCTGGCCGCCGAGGGGATCCTCACCTCCAGCGGCGGCCGCACCAGTCATGCCGCCCTGGTCGCCCGTCAGTTCGGCAAGCCGGCGGTGGTGGGGGTGGCGGCGCTGGAGATCGATGTGGACGCCCGGACCATGAGCGTCGGCGACACGGTGATCAAGGAAGGCGCGACCATCTCCATCGATGGAACCACGGGCGAGGTCTTCGCCGGGGAGATGGAGACGGTCATCCCGGACATCGACAACCCGTTCCTCTCCAGGCTGCTGGACTGGGCGGACGGGATCCGGACGCTCGGTGTCCGAGCGAACGCGGACTACCCGTCCGACGCCGAGCGGGCCCGGGTCTACGGCGCGGAAGGCCTGGGGCTGGTACGGACGGAGCACATGTTCTTCGAGACGGAGCGGCTGCCGGTCGTGCAGCGCATGATCATGGCGCGCACGCCCACGGACCGACAGGAAGCGCTGGCCCAACTGCTGCCGCTCCAGCGGAGCGACTTCGAGGGTCTGTTCCGGGCCATGGACGGGCTGCCCGTGATCATCCGCCTCATCGATCCGCCGCTGCACGAGTTCCTGCCGTCCCACGACGACCTGGTCCACGACCTCGCCGACCTCAAGGTCCAGCTCCAGCATTTCCACACCATGCGGGAGATCGACGGCGCGCTGACGGAGCTGCGCCAGAAGCAGGACCACCTGGAGCGGGTGACGGAGCTACGCGAGGCCAACCCCATGCTGGGGACGCGGGGGGTCCGCCTGGGGATCCTCATGCCGGAGCTGAACCGGATGCAGGTGCGGGCCATCTTCGAGGCCGCCTGCGCCGTCGCCCGGGACGGCGTGGATGTGAAGCCCGAGGTCATGATCCCGCTGACGGCGCACATCAACGAGCTGACGGTGCAGCACCAGGCGCTGGAGGAGGAGGCGAAGCTCGTCATGGAGGAACAGGGGGCGGAGGTGGCCTACCTGTTCGGCACCATGATCGAGGTGCCCCGTGCGGCCCTCACGGCGGACGAGCTGGCGGAGGTGGCCGAGTTCTTCTCCTTCGGCACGAACGACCTGACGCAGACGACGTACGGGATCTCCCGGGACGACGCCGAGAAGGGCTTCCTCATCCGCTACCTGGAGGACGGCATCCTCGAAGACAACCCGTTCACCTCCATCGACGAGCGAGGGGTGGGCAAGCTCCTCGAGATGGCCACCACGCTGGGCAGGGAGACGCGGCCCGAGCTGGAGGTGGGCATCTGCGGCGAGCACGGCGGTGATCCGAAGACCATCGCCTTCTGCCACCGGGCGGGTCTGAGCTACGTGAGCTGTTCGCCGTTCCGGGTGCCCATCGCGCGCCTGGCCGCGGCCCACGCCGTCCTGGAGGACCGCGGCCAGCCCGCGGAGCCGGTCCGGGCGGCTACCGAAGCTGCTTCCGGAGCACGCGCCCGGGCCGGTCGCCCGTAAAGGCGCCGTCCCGGACGGCGAACGCGCCGTTCACGAGGACGTGGACCATGCCCGTGGCGAGCTGGTGCGGCGCGATGAAGGTCGCCGGGTCGTCGATGGCATGGAGGTCGAACACGACCAGATCGGCGAAGACGCCGGGTCGGACGGCGCCCCGGTTTTCGAGCCGGTAGACGGCGGCGGGCAACGTCGTCATGCTACGGACGGCGAAGCCCAGGTCCACCACGCCTTCCTCGACCACGTAGTGCGCGATCTTACGGGCGAACGCGCCGTAGCCCCGCGGATGGGGCACGCCTTCGCCGAAATGGGGCAGGGAGCCGTCGGACGAGGTCATGGTCCAGGGCCGGGTCATGAACCGGCGGACGTCCTCCTCGGTCATGTTGAAGGAGACGATGCTGACGTCGCCTTCCTCGAGGAGGTCCAGCGCGGTGTCCAGCGGGTGCTGGCCCCGCTCGGCCGCCAGGTCGGCCAGGGTGCGGCCCTCGATGGACTCGTCCGGGCGGTAGCGACGGAACTGGATCCGGTCCGCGCCGCCGCGCCGGTCCAGATTGATGACCATCTCGTCCCGGATGCGGGCCCTGGTCTCCGGGTCGCGGATCCGCTCCAGGAACGCGTCCCGGCCGCCGGCCTGGGCCCAGCGCGGGATCAGGGCGGCGCCCAGTCCCGTGGCCGAGGCCAGGTAGGGGTACTGGTCGGCGTAGACCTCGACCCCCTCCTCCCGGGCCCGCTCGACCCGGTGGACCAGGGCGGAGGAGAAGCCCCAGACGTGGGGCCCCAGCACCTTGATGTGGGTGATGACGCCCGGAATACCCGCCTGCCGGGCCACGTCGATGACCTCCTCGGCGGAAGCCACGACGCCCACGGAGTAGTCGGACTCGTCCCGTGGGTGGCTCTGGTAGGCGCCATCGTACTCGGCGACGACCTTCGCCAGCTCGATGACCTCGCTGTTCGGGGCGTAGCTGCCGGGCGCGTAGAAGAGGCCGGATGACAGGGCGTACGCACCCTCCTCCATGGCCCGGCGCACCAGGTCGCGCATGCGCTGCAGCTCGGCGTCCGTGGCATGGCGGTCCTCCGTGCCGACGACCTCGCGGCGGACCGACCCGTGGCCGATCATCTGGGCCACGTTCACGGCGACGCCGTCGTCCAGGATGGCCCGGCGCTGCGCGGCCAGGTCCACCGGCCCGCCGCCATCGGGGTTGGCGAGGATCGTGGTGACGCCCTGGGCCAGGAGCGGCTCGGCGGCGCTGAGGACCGGGTCGTCCAGCGAGGCGGCCGCGTGGGTGTGGGTGTCGATGAAGCCCGGGGCCAGGTAGAGGCCGGCGACATCGATCTCCTGCCGGGCGCGGACCTCTCCGAGGCGTCCGACGGCGGCGATACGGTCTCCCTGGACCGCCACGTCGGCGAGGAACCAGGGGTTGCCCGTCCCGTCCAGGACCCGGGCGTTGCGGAAGACGACATCGTACGTCTGGGCGGCGGCCGGAACGACGGTGACCAGCGCCGCGAGCAGGGACAGCAGGATGCGTGGCATGGGTATCGCGGTGTGGCGCGTACGTGACGCCTTGCGACGCCGTGTCTCCGCGCACGATTCTTGGCTGCGTGGAACGGATCGAACGTAGAGGGTACCGGAACCCCGGGCAAGCGAGGACGGCATGACGACATTCAGGGTGGTGGAGGAAGACACGCTCCGCTCGCTGGTCCGGGAGCCGGAAGCGCTGGAAGCGGTGCGCCTCGCCTTCCGGGCGCTGGCGGAAGACCGGGTCGAACAGCCGCCGCCCATGGGGTTGGAGGTGCCGTCGGCCCGCGGCGAGGTCCACGTGAAGGGCGCCCACCTGCGGGGCGAGCCGGTGTTCGCCGTCAAGGTGGCGTCCGGGTTCTACGACAACGCGGAAAAGGGACTGCCCACCGGGTCGGGCCTGGTCCTGGTCTTCGACGCCGCCACCGGCTTCCCGCTGGCGCTGCTCCGGGACAACGGGTACCTGACCGAGGTCCGGACCGGCGCCGCCGGCGCCCTCGCCGTTGAGCTGCTGGCGCCGGAACGGTTGCAGCGGGTGGCCGTCATCGGCGCGGGTGTCCAGGCCCGCTACCAGCTCCGGGCCATCGCCGGGGTCCGGGACTGGGTCGACACGGTGGTGTGGAGCCGGCGGCTGGAACACGCCGAGGCCTGCTGCAAGGAGCTGGAGCCCGTCCTCGGAACGCCGTGCCGGGCCGTCACCACGGTCCAGGACGCCGTGGAGGGCGCCGGGCTGGTCGTCACCGTGACGCCGAGCAGGGAGCCGCTGGTCCAGGCGGCGTGGCTGGCCCCGGGCGTGACCATCGTGGCCGTGGGGTCGGACGGACCCGAGAAACAGGAACTGGCGGCCAGCGTGCTGGCGGATGCCCGGGTGGTGGCGGACCGGCGCAGCCAGTGCCTGGAGCTGGGCGAGATCCACCACGCGGTGAACGCGGGCATGGTGCAGCGGGACGCCATCGACGAGCTGGGCGAGGTCGTGGTCGGGACGAAGCCCGGACGGCGCGGCGACGAGCGGATCGTCTGCGACCTGACGGGCGTCGGCGCCCAGGACGCGGCCGTGGCGGCCGCCGCGTGGAGCGCCCTTGAAACCGGCGCGGGTGGTGGCGCGTAGGGAGGGTCGGACCTCGCGAAACGATGCCTCACGGAGTCGCGGCGATGGAAGAGCTGATCCCGATATTCTTCTTCCTGTGTGTTGCCGGCGTGCTCATCTTCCGTCCGGTGACCAAGCGGCTGGGCCTGCTCCTGGAAGAGATGGCCCGGGACCGGCGGGCCGTGCGCTCCGGCGAGGGCGCCCAGATGGAACGGGTGGCCACGCTGCTGGAACGCATGAACACGCGGCTCGAGCTGCTGGAAGACCGCATGGAGTTCGTGGAGCGCCTCACGGACGGCCAGACCCGCCACCGGTCCCGCCTTTCCCGCGTCGCGGACTGACCCGGCGATCCCCTCCCCGGGTCCGCTTGCCCCGGACCCCGGATCCGGGCTAACGTCGCACACCGAACACGGGGCGGTCCACCCGGTGGCCCCGTTTCCCGACAGGCGTTCCTCTCGACGACCCTGGAGGCGCAGGTGTGCGGGCGATTCTCACTGGGCGTGTCCACGGACCGACTCGTGGAGGCCTTCGGCATCGCCGAAGGAGACCTGGACTGGCAACCACGCTACAACATCGCGCCGGCCCAGGACGTGGCCGCCGTCGTAGCCGGGGAGACCGGCGCCCGCATCGGCACGCTTCGTTGGGGGCTCATCCCGTACTGGGCGGACGATCCGGGCATCGGCAACCGGCTCATCAACGCCCGGGCCGAGACGGTGGATGAGAAGCCCTCGTTCCGGGACCCCTTCCGGGACCGGCGCTGCCTCGTCCTCGCGGATGGGTTCTACGAATGGCGCAAGGAGAACGGCACCAAGACGCCCATGCGGGTGCGGCTCCCGCATGGGGAGCCGTTCGCCTTCGCCGGTCTCTGGGATCGCTGGCTGGGCCCCGGCGGCGAGCCGGTCCACACGTGCGCCATCATCACCACCGACGCCTCCCCGGGTATCCGGCACATCCACCCGCGCATGCCGGTCATCCTGCCGCCGGGGGACCGGGAGCGGTGGATCGACGACGACGCGGCCCCGCCCGCCCTGAAGGATCTCCTCCACCCGTACCGGGGCGAGCTTCAGGCGTACGCCGTCTCGACGCGCGTGAACTCGCCGGACAACGAAGGGCCCGACCTCATCGAGCCGGTGGGGTGAGCTTGCGGCGGCCGGGGCCCTGCCGTACCCCTTGTATGTTGCGGCGAGCGTTGTAACAATAACGGTAGAGGGTGCGTTCAGTAGCCAAGGGATCAACGGGGCGGCGGACGGGGTTGCACCCGTCGCCGGGCCGGGATAACTTGGCCGGCCTCATGTCATCCCCGAATCGAATAAGGACGCCCGCCCCCGCATCACGCATCCGCGTGGGCGGGACCTTTCCAGATTTCGGTGGGTTAGCAGAGATGAAGAGGGAACACGGTGCGGGCGGACGATCCGCACCGAACTGGACCAGTTCCAGAGCGGAGACCCTGGACATGCTTCGAACCAACACGACCCGGCTCATCACGTTCCTGGTGGCGGTCTGCGTCGTCACGGCGCTGTCCCCGGCGGCAGAGTCCCAGGAAGGCGATCGCTTCCGCGTGCTCGTCCCGCAGCTTCTCCCGCAAGGCGACATCCGCGATCGCTTCGGCAAGCGCGTCTCCAACGACGTCAAGGACGCCATCGATGACATGGCGACGCACCAGCCCGTCGACCGGGGCACCCTGCGCCAGGCCCTCCGCAGGTTCGACCTGAAGGAGGAGCAGCTCCGCAACTGCGTGACGGCCCGGCAGATCGCCTCCCAGATGGATGTCCAGCTCGTCATGTGCGGCCGCTACAGCGAGGTGGCCGACGAAACCGTCGAGGTGTCCGCCGACTTCCACACCACAGCCGACGAGGGCGTCTTCAACGTGCCGGCCTTCACGGTCCACGAGGACGAGCACGAGCAGGCGGCCCAGCGGATCGTGGCCGCCTTCGAGGAGTGGGTGAACCAGCTCCGCCTCGCCGTGTTCTGCGCCCAGTACGTCGAGAGCAGGCAGTGGGACGACGCCATCCACAACTGCGACCAGGCGCTGGAGATCAACCCCAACGCCGTCTCGCCGCTGTACAACAAGGCGTACGCCCTGATGCAGCAGAACGACCTGGAGGAGTCGCTGGTCTACTTCGAGCGGGTGCTCGAGCAGAACCCGATCCACAAGGACGCCCTTCTGTCCGCCGGCATCGTGAACGCCAGGCTGAACCGGCGTGAGGAGGCGCGGGAGTTCTTCGACCGCTACATGGAGCTGGAGCCCGGCAACGTGGAGGTCCGCCTCTCGGTCGCCACGGACATCGCCAACCAGGGCGCGCCGCTGGAGGCGCTGCGTATCGCCGAGGAAGGCGAGGAGATGGCGCCGGACAACCTGATGCTGCAGACCTACATCGGGCACTTTGCCGCGTCTGCGGCGAACAAGATGGAAGCAGGGTCCCGTGGCGCCAGCGGCGAGCTCACCGCCGACCCCATGGAGCTGACCCGGCTCTACAACACAGCCGTCGAGGCGTACAGCAAGGTCTACGAGGCACGGGGCGACTCCACTGCGGCGGATATCCTGCAGCGGATGATCGTCTCCCTGACGAAGCTGGAGCAGACGGACCGGGCCGTCTCCATCGGGCAGGAGGCCACCAGCATCTACCCGGACAGCTCCTTCGTCTGGGACGCCTACGCGCGAGCCCTGGACAACGCCGGCCAGGTGGACGAGGCGCTGGCCGCCCTGGACCGTGTCTCCGAGCTGAACCCGGACGCCCGCGTCACCGCCCGCAAGGCCAACCTGCTCCTCCGGGACGACCGCATCGACGACGCCGTCGAACAGTTCGTCCGGGCCGTCGAGAACGGGGAGCTGACGGAGGACCAGGCGTTCAACGCCATCTTCGGGTACGGCTACAGCGCCAAGTACCAGAACGACCTGCGGGAGGAGGCCCTGGAGGTCTTCGAGGCGTCCCGCCGGTTCGCCACCAACGAGCGGACCGAGTCCCAGGTCAACTTCTGGATGGGCTATACCATCTTCCAGCAGGCCATCGAGGTGCAGGCGCCCAGCACGCTCGAGTCCGCCGAGCAGGCACTGCCCATGTTCCAGCGCGCCCTGAGCCTCTTCGAGAACGCGCGGGCCTACGAGCAGGTGCAGAGCAGCATCGATGTGCAGCGGTTCATCGACAACACGACGCAGTACATCGAGATCCAGGAAGCGCTGATCGCACGAGGTCGGCGGCGCTGAGCCCCGGCGGTCCGGCACAGTCGCGAGAACGCGGCCGGCGAATTCGCCGGCCGCGTTCTGCATGTGCGGTCCGGAGCCGAACGGGAACGTCAGCCCGGGGTCAGGACCTCCAGGGCTCCTTCCTCCACCTCGTATTCGAAGACGCTGCCCGGGACCCGTTCGCCGTCGGCATGCACCATGAGCTCCGCTTCGCCGGCCACGCTCACCGTGAAGCCCGGCACCTGCTCGTACACCACGTCCTCGCGGTCCGGGTGCTCCCCCCGCCGCATCACCGGGAGCAGGCTCACGAATTCCATCCGTGTCATCTCCGGCACGATGATCAGATCCAGCAGTCCGTCATCCAGCGACGCGCGCGGCGCCACCACGTTGCCGCCCCCCGTCTGACGACCGTTTCCCACCGCGAACATCAGCGCCCGCCCGTCGTAGAGCGCCGTCTCTTCCAGCTCGAAGCGTAGATGCGTCGGGGTTAGCTCACCGAACTTGCTCACACCCGTGATGAGGTACGCCCACGGACCCAGCAGCTTCTTCGCTTCCGGCGGCGTCTCCTCCGCCGCCGCCGCGCCCACCCCGCCGGTGGACACGTTGATGAACACGCGCCCGTTCACCCGCCCGCAGTCCACACGCCGCCCCTGACCGGCCACGACCACCTCCGCCGCTTCCTCGAGCGTCTCGGGTAGACCCAGGCCCCGCGCGAAGTCGTTCGCCGTGCCCTGCGGCACGATCCCGAGACGGGCCGTGCCGGCCCCGGACAGGATGCCGTTCGCCACCTCGTTCACCGTGCCGTCGCCTCCCACCGCCACCACCACGTCCGCGCCACGCTCCGTCGCGGCCCGGGAAAAACGCCGACCATCCCCGGGCTCGAACGCCACCCGTGGACGCACCGCGTGACCCGCGTGCCGCCACCCCGCCACCACACGCCGCAGCCGCTCCAGCAGCTCCGGCTCCAGCCCCGGCTTCACCAGCAGTCCGATCTTCATCGCCGTCCCTCCATCTCGTTGTGCGCCTGTGCAAGAACCGTCCCGCCGGGTCGAGAAAACTCTTGACATCGGGTGGGACGCGGGCCTACGTTGGGGCGAGATGTGGGGAGGAGTGGGGTATAGTGGGGAATCACCCCAGGGACGAGCGCGTGGCGACCAACGGGAAGACCAAGTTCCTCGGCAGCTTCGTCTACAAGCTGGACGGAAAAGGGCGGGTGAGCCTGCCTGCGGCGTTCCGGCGGGAGGCGCCGGACCAGGCGTTCGTGCTGGTGCAGGCGTACCCGCCGGCGCTGGCGCTGTACCCGGAGTCGGCGTGGGAAGAGGTGGAGGATCGGCTGCGGGAGCTTCTGCGGCATCAGCCGGAGTCGCGGATGTACGTGCTGTCGGTGATGTCGAATGCGGAGGAGGTGACGCCGGACAGCCAGGGGCGGATCCTGATTCCTGCGCGGTTGCAGGCGGCGGCGGGTCTGGCGGGCGAGGTGCTGTTGGTGGGCTCGATCGACAAGGTCGAGCTGTGGAATCCGGATCAATTCGAGTCGGCGATCGAGGAGGGTGCGGGGAGGTTCGAGCAGTTTGCTCCGCAGATCTTCCGTTGAGTCGTGGCGGACCCGGCCTACCACGTTCCGGTGCTGGTGGATGAAGTTGTCCACTACCTGGACCCGACCCGTGGCGGGCTGTTCTTCGATGGCACGGTGGGAGGCGGTGGACACAGCGAGGCGATTCTGCGTGCCGGTGGGGCGGCGCGCGTGTTCGGTGTGGATCAGGACCCGGAGGCACTCGAGGTGGCGGCAGAGCGTCTGGACAGGTACGGGGACCGAGTCACGTTGCGTCTGGGGAGCTTCGCGGACGCGGTGTTGGAGGTGTCCGAGCCGCTGGCGGGTGCGCTGCTGGATCTCGGTGTTTCATCGCACCAGATCGACGCGGGGGAGCGGGGCTTCTCGTTCCGGCCGGGTCTGCCTCTGGACATGCGCATGGATCCGACGCGGGGTCGAACGGCGGCGGAGCTGTTGAACGAGGCTGCCGAGTCGGAGCTGGCGGACATCTTCTACGAGTATGGCGAGGAGCCGGGAGCGCGTCGTCTGGCGGCGGAGGTGGTCCGGGTGCGTGAGGAGCGTCCGTTCCGGACGAGCGACGACCTGGTGGAGGCGATGCACCGGGCCATCCGGGGCCGGATCAGGCCGAAGGACAAGGCGCGGATCTTCCAGGCGCTCCGCATCGCGGTGAACGATGAGCTGGAGGCGCTGGAGCGTGGGTTGCCGGCGCTGCGGGAGGCGCTGGCGCCGGCCGGCGTGCTGTTGGTTCTGTCGTATCATTCCCTGGAGGACCGGCGGGTCAAGAACGCGTTCCGTGACTGGAGTCGGGCGTGCGTGTGCCCGCCGGAGCTGCCGGTCTGCCGTTGTCGTGGCGAGCCGCTGGGCAGGGTGCTGACGCGTCGGCCGGTCACGGCGTCGGCGGCGGAAGTGGCGTCGAATCCGCGAGCCCGGAGCGTGCGGCTGCGGGCGTGGGAGAAGGCGTCGTGAGGCGGGGTGGCGCGCGGGGCGTGATCCGCATGGCCCTGTTGTTCGCGGCCTTCCTGGCGTCGCTGAGCCTGGTGGTGTGGCGGCAGAGCCGGGCGCTGGACGTGTTGAGGGAGCTGGATCGGGTGCGGCGGGAGCGGGCGGTGGTGGAAGCGCGTCGTGCGTCGGTGGTGCGGGAGCTGGACGTGTTGGAAGGCCGTGGGCGCATCACCCGGCTGGTGGCGGAGCGGGGCATGCGGGTGCCCCGTGGTGACGAAATCGTCCTGTTGCCGCTGGACGTGGCGACCCGGTACCGGGTCGGCCCACCGGGGGTCGTGGCGGACGCCGGGGCCCGGCGGGCGGAGCGGCGCGGTCCACCGGGTCCCGGCTTCACAGGGGGTGAGCGATGATCGGCGCGCGTAGGGTCCATGCGCGCCGTCGCCGCATCCTGCTGGCGAGTTTGCTGGTGGCGGGACTGGGCGTGATTGGTCGTGGTGCGCAGCTCCAGGTCGTGGATAGCGGAGTGTGGGCGGCGCGGGCGGCGGAGCAGCATCGGGAGCGTCTGGAGCTGCCTGCGCCCCGGGGCGTGATCTACGATCGTGACGGGGTCCCGCTGGCGGCGACCCGGGAGGTGTACCGGGTGGCCATCGCTCCGCGGGAGGTTCGTCGCCCCGCCGAGGTGCGGACGCGGCTGGAGACGGCGCTGGGCCTGAGCCCGAGGCAGGCGGCGGAGGTGGTGGAGAGTCGACGTCGCTGGGTGGTGTTGCCCGGTCGCTGGGACGCGGTGGCCCGGGAGGAGCTGGGCGGCTACCGGGGCGTCCACTTCGAGCGGGTCGTGGAGCGTTTCTACCCGCACGGCGACCTGGCGCTGGAGCTGGTGGGTCGGGTGAGCGCGGAGGGCCGTCCGCTGAGCGGGCTCGAGCTGGAGCTGGATTCGATCCTGCGGGGCGTGCCGGGCTCGGCAGTAGTCCGGCGGGAGGCAAGGGGCCGTCCCATTCCTGGTGCCATGCTGACGGTGTCGGAGCCCCGCCCGGGGCGGGACGTGGTGCTGACCATCGACCTGGAGCTCCAGGAGATCGCGCGGGAGGCGCTGGCGGAGGCGATGGAGCGGACGGGCGCGATGGGCGGCGACCTGCTCATGACGGACCCCCGCAGCGGGGAGGTGCTGGCGGCGGCGAGCAGGCGTCGTGAGGGGCGGCGGCACTGGCGCGCGGTGACCGACCCGTACGAGCCGGGGTCGACGCTGAAGCCTTTCGTGGCGGCGGCGCTGCTGACGTCGGGTCGGGCCACGCTGGACGACACGGTGTTCGCGGAGAACGGCACGTACCGACGTGGTGGACGCCTGATCCGGGACGAGCACGAGTACGGGGTCCTCACGCTGGCGGAGGTGCTCCGTTATTCCTCGAACATCGGCATGGTGAAGCTGGTGGAGGGCCTCTCGCCGGGGTGGCACTACAGCTTGCTGCGCGATTTCGGGTTCGGGACGCCCACGGGGATTCCGTACCCGGCGGAATCGGCCGGCATGCTCCCGCGCCCGGCGGAGTGGTCGGGCTATTCGCAGGCGAGCCTGGCCATCGGCTACGAGATCGGGGTGACGCCGCTCCAGATGACGATGGCGTACGGTGCCCTGGCCAACGGCGGCCTGCTCATGGCGCCCCGGCTGGTGCGCGAGGTGCGGTCCCGGGGCGGCCGGGTGGTGAGCCGCCCCGAGCCCAGAATCATCCGGCGCGCCGTGCCGGCGGATGTGGCGGAATCGGTGACGCGCGCGCTGGTGGACGTGGTGGAGGGCGGCACGGGCACCCGCGCGGGGCTCGGCGCGTTCCGGGTGGCCGGGAAGACGGGGACGGCGCGGGCGTACGGGCCCGATGGGTACGCGGAAGGTCGCTACACCGCCTCGTTCGCCGGGTTCTTTCCTGCGGACGACCCCCAGCTCGTGGTGCTGGTGAAGCTGGACGGTGCCACCCAGTACGGGGGCGGCGCGGCCGCGCCGGTGACGGGCGCCACGCTGGCGGCGGCGCTGGCTGTACGAAACAGCCCGCTGGACCGGCGCTTGGTAGCCCTCTCCGTGGCGGACCCGGAGCCGTTCGGCCCCGCGGGCTGGGGCCGGTTGCCCGGGTCCGCGTCCTCGTGGCCGGAGCCCGCGCCGGGCCCGTTCGTATTCGCCATCGACATGGAAGAGCCGGTTGCGCCGCGTTCCGGCGCGGCGACGCGGCCAGCGCTTGTTCCGGATGTGCGGGGTGAGGGTGTGCGGAACGCGGCGCGCCGGCTCCATGAAGCGGGCTTCCGGGTGCGGTTGAGGGGCTCGGGCCGGGTACGGTTCATGTGGCCGGTGCCGGGCGACACCCGGCCTCGGGGATCGCTGGTGGAGATCATCGCGGGAGAGGCCGGGACATGAGCGCGCACCGGGAGGAGCTGGAGCGGCCGGTGTCCCTGTCCGAGGTGAGTCGCCTGCTGGACGAGGCCGGACTGCTGGGCGAGGCGCCGTCCGCCGCGGTGGAGGTCCGGGGCGTCACGGCCGACAGCCGGCTGGTGCAGCCGGGCGACCTCTTCTGTGCCTGGCGGGGCACGCGCGTGGATGCGCACGACCTCGTGCCGGCGGCGGTGGAGGCCGGCGCGGTGGCCGTGACGGTGGAGCGGTCGGTGGAGACGGTGGTGCCCCAGATCGTAGTGTCGGACGGTCGGCGGGCGGCATCCGTCGTGGCGATGCGCCTCCTGGAAGCCGGGACGGGTCTGCGCCTGGTGGGCGTCACCGGCACGAACGGGAAGACCACCACGACCTGGATCCTCTCGCATCTGATGGAGGACGGTGCCTCCATCGGCACGCTCGGCGTCCGCACGGCGGGCGGCGAGACGCCCTACGGTGAGGAGGTGCTGACCACGCCGGGACCGGTGGAGCTGGCGGGAGCGTTGCGGGCGCTGGCCCGGGAAGGCGCCCGGGTCGTGGCGATGGAGCTGTCGTCCCACGCCCTGGACCAGGGTCGCGGCCACGGCGTGGGGTTGGACGTGGCGGTGTTCACCACGTTCGGGCGGGACCACCTGGACTACCACGCCACCGAGCGGGCGTACCTGGACGCGAAGCGGGCGCTCATGGACCGGCTGCGGCCGGAGGGCGCCGTGGTGGTCAATGCCGAGGAGCCGGCGTGGGACGGGTTGGCGGAAGCGGCCGAGCGAGGCATCCGCTATGCGGTGGAAAACGGCGGCGGCCGCCCGGAGACGTCCCGGGCCCAGGTCCGGGCACGAGCTCTGGCCCTGGACGCCCGCGGCGCCGATTTCGAGCTGGTCTCGCCGTACGGCGCCGCCCAGATCCGGTTGCCACTGCTGGGGCGCCACAACGTGCAGAACGCCCTCGCCGCGGCGGCTGCGGCGCTGGCCCTGGACACCGGGTTCGACACCGTGCCGCGCCGCCTGGCCACGGTGCCCCAGGTCCCCGGCCGGGTGGAGCGCATCGCGGACCGGCCCTGCGCCGTGCTCCGGGACTACGCCCATACGCCGGACGCGCTGGAGAACGTGTTGACGGCGCTCCGTCCTCTGGTGAGCGGTCGCCTGATCGTGGTCTTCGGCGCCGGCGGCGACCGGGACCGGGGCAAGCGCCCGGTCATGGGTCGGGTCGTGGCCCGACTGGCCGATCTGCCGGTGGTGACCTCGGACAACCCACGGACGGAGGACCCCGGCGCCATCGTAGCCGACATCGTGGCGGGGATGCCGGCCACGGAGCGGTTGGAGATCGTGGACCGGCGCGAGGCCATCGCCCGGGCCCTGGAGCTGGCCGAGCCGGACGACATGGTGCTGCTGGCCGGGAAGGGTCACGAGACCTACCAGGTGGTCGGCACGGAGCGTCGGCCCTTCGACGAGGCGGTCGTGGTGGCCGAGCTGCTGGCGGGAGGACCACCGTGATGCCCCGGTGGACGGAGGGCGAGGTGCTGACGGCGCTGCCCACGGCCGAGCCGGTGGGGCGGAACGGCGCTCGGACCTTCACGGAGGTGGGCACGGACACCCGCACCCTGGAGTCGGGCGCCCTGTTCGTGGCGCTGCGGGGCGAACGGTACGACGCCCACGCCTTCCTGGACCGGGCCCGGGCCGCCGGTGCCCGGGCGGCGGTGGTGGAGCGGATCCCCGAGGACGCGCCGGACCTCACCTACTACCGGGTCCCGGACACCCTGGTCGCTCTCGGTCGCCTGGCCCGGCACCGGAGGCGGGCGCTGGACGCTCCCGTCTGCGCCATCACGGGCACGAACGGCAAGACGACGACCAAGGAGATGGTCCGGGCGGTGCTGCGGACGCGGTGGGCGGTACACGCCACGACGGCGAACCTGAACAACCTGGTGGGCGCGCCGCTCACCATCCTGTCGGCGCCGGACGGGACCGAGGCGCTGGTGGTGGAGATCGGGACGAACGCCTTCGGCGAGATCGCGCGCCTGGCGGACCTGGTGGAGGCGGACATCGGCGTGATCACGAGCGTGGCGGAGGGGCACCTGGAGGGCTTCGGCAACCTGGAAGGCGTGCTCCACGAGAAGACCTCGATGCTGCCCCGGCTGCGCAAGGGCGGGGTGGCGCTGGTGGCCGATGAGCCCGCCGCCCTGGTCGATCGTGCGCGGTCCCTGGTCCGGGAGGTCCGGGTGGCCGGCTGGACGGACCGGGCCGACCCGTCGCTCCGGGCCGAGGGCATCCGCATCGGCCAGGATGGACGGCCCCGGTTCCGGTGGCAGGACCGCGAGGTCACGCTCCGGTTCGGCGGCTGGGGCCATGTCCGTAACGCGCTGCTGGCGCTGGGCGTGGGCCGCCTTCTCCATGTCCCGGACGATGCCGCCGTGGCGGCCCTCGAGGGGCTGGAGCCGCCGCCGCTGCGCGGCGAGGTCCGGGCCATCGGCGGCCTCACCGTGCTGGCCGACTGCTACAACGCGAACCCCTCGTCGGTGGCGTCGGCGCTGAACACGCTCCTGGCTCTGCCCCGGGACCGCCGCGTGGTCGTGGTGGGCTCGATGCTGGAGCTGGGCGCCAGGAGCGAGCGGCTGCACCGGGACGTGGCACGGCTCCTGGCCGGGGCGGAGCTGGACCTGATCGTGGCCACGGGCCTCTTCGTCCCGGCCTTCGAGGCCCATGCCGAGGCGCTCGGCGATCGGCTGCTCCGGGTGGATGAGGTGCCCGACGCCGCCGAGCCGCTGCTGGAGCGGTTGACAGGCACCGAGGCGATCCTGCTCAAGGGCTCACGGGGCGTGGCCCTGGAGCGGCTGCTGCCGCATCTCGAAGCCCGCTTCGGTGGGCCCGCGAAGGGAGCCTGACCGTGCTCTACCACTTCCTCGTTCCGCTGGCGGACACCCATATCGTCTTCAACCTGTTCCGCTACATCACCTTCCGGGCGGCGGGCGGGATGGCCACGGCCCTGATCCTGTCCTTCGTGCTGGGACCCTGGATCATCCGCTGGCTGCGCACGCTGAGGGTGGGGCAGGTGGTCCGGGAGGAGGGTCCGTCGGCGCACCTGGAGAAAGCCGGTACGCCCACCATGGGCGGCGTGCTCATCGTCGCGGCCACCTCCATGGCCACGCTGCTGTGGGCGGACCTGACGAACCCGTACGTGCTCATCACGCTGTTCGTGTTCCTGGCCATGGGCGGCCTGGGCTTCCTGGACGACTACCTGAAGATCGTGCGCCGTCGGCCGGAGGGTCTGGTGGCGCGCTACAAGCTCCTGGGCCAGGTCGCCATCGGGGCCGTCGTGGGTACGGTCCTCCTGGTGCGTCCCATCAGCCCGCTGCCGGCCACCTGGAGCCAGGTGCCGTTCTTCGCGGACTACCATGTGGCGCTGTGGACGCCCCTTTTCGTGCCGTGGGTCGTGGTGGTGCTGGCGGGCAGCTCCAACGCGGTGAACTTCTCCGACGGCCTGGACGGGCTGGCGGCGGGCCTCGCCGCGATCGCGGCGGCCACCTTCGCCGTGTTCGCCTACGTCCTCGGCCGCACCGACACGTCGGCGTACCTGGGCCTGTTCTACCTTCCCGGAGCCGGCGAGCTCGGCATTCTGTGCGTGGCGCTGGCCGGCGCCGCCCTGGGCTTCCTCTGGTACAACGCCCACCCGGCGGAGCTCTTCATGGGCGACACCGGGTCGCTGGCCATCGGCGGAGCCATCGGTGCCGTGGCCGCGCTCCTGAAGATGGAGTTCCTGCTGGTCATCGTCGGGGGCGTCTTCGTGGCCGAGGTCGTGTCCGTGATGATCCAGGTGGGTTGGTTCAAGTACACGGCGCGCCGGGAAGGGAAGGGGCGCCGCGCGTTCCGCATGGCGCCCCTCCACCACCACTTCGAGCAGGTCGGCTGGGCGGAGAGCAAGGTGGTGATCCGCTTCTGGATCCTCGGGATCCTGTGCGCCCTCGTGGCGTTCAGCACGCTGAAGATCCGGTAGCCATGGAACGGATCGGGGTGCTCGGACTCGGACGGAGCGGCCGCGCGGCCGCGCAGCTCGCCCTGGAGCGGGGGTACCGGGTGTTCGCCTCGGAGCTGGGGGACGGTGCCGTGGAGCGTGCGGCGGTGGAGGCGGTGCGGGCGGCCGGCGGCGAGGCGGAGTCGGGCGGGCACAGCGAGGACCGGCTGGCGGAGTGCGACCTGCTGGTGGTCAGCCCGGGGATCCCGCCCACGGCCGACGTGCTCCGGTCAGCGGCGCTGGCGGGCGTGCCCCGCGTCTCGGAGCTCGAGTTCGCCTATCGCCACCTGGGTGCCCGGCTCATCGCCGTGACCGGCACGAACGGCAAGACGACGACGACGGCGCTGGCGGCGCACCTGCTCCAGGCGGCGGACATGGATGCGCTGGCCGCCGGGAACATCGGCCTTGCGCTGTCGGAGGTGGCCGCCCGGGAGGACCAGCCGGCGTGGGTGGTCGTGGAGGCCAGCTCGTACCAACTGGCGGACATCGAGCGATTCCGGGCGGACATCGGCGTCTTCACGAACCTGACGGCCGACCACATGGACCGGTACCGCGACATGGACGCGTACCGGGCGGACAAGGCGCGCCTCTTCGAGAACGCCACCGTCGATAG
>CAYQCY010000067.1:0-19646 GCA_964416095.1 uncultured Gemmatimonadaceae bacterium | reverse complement strand
CCAGCCGGCGCTGTCCGTCACCGCGTTGCCCAGGGCGTTCACCGTGTGGCAGGCTCGACAGATGTCGTCGGCGTCGCCCAGGAAGCCGCCGGACAGGGACCAAGATTGCTCCTTCACTTGACCCCGTGAAACACCATCCGTTTCGGCACGGTCCACCCGGCGGCCGGCGGTGGCGAACCGGCCGAGCGACTCCGGGGTAGAGCCATCGCGGTCCCCGTTCCCCCGGTAGGCGGGCCTGCACACGGGGGACGATTCGCCTATCATACCGTGCCATGTCCGAAGAGAAGCTGATCGTACGCGGAGCGCGGGAGCACAACCTCTGCGACATCGACGTGGAACTGCCCCGGGACCGGCTCATCGTGGTGACGGGCCTGTCCGGCTCCGGGAAGTCGTCGCTGGCCTTCGACACGATCTACGCCGAGGGCCAGCGTCGTTACGTCGAGTCGCTCTCGGCGTACGCGCGCCAGTTCCTGGGGGTCATGGAGAAGCCGGATGTGGACGTCATCGAGGGTCTGTCCCCGGCCATCTCCATCGAGCAGCGGACGGCGGGCCGGAACCCCCGGTCCACGGTGGGCACCGTCACCGAGGTGTACGACTACCTCCGCCTGCTCTGGGCCCGCTGCGGCACGCCCCACTGCCCGTCGTGCGGCCGGCCCGTGGAGGCCCAGTCGGCGACCCAGATCGCGGACCGGGTCCTGACCTGGGAGGAGGATGCCCGGATCGAGGTCCTGGCGCCGCTGGTCCGGGGCCGGAAAGGCGAGTTCCGCGATCTCCTCGAAGACGCCCGTACCCGGGGCTTCGTGCGGGCGCGGATCGACGGCGAGACGTACGAGCTGGAGGCGGTGCCGGAGCTGAACCGCTACGAGAACCACGACATCGCCGTGGTCGTGGACCGCCTCAAGGTCCGCCCCGACGACCGGCCCCGGCTCGTGGACTCCCTCGAGACGGCGCTGGCCACGGCCGACGGGATGGTCGAGGTCGTGCTGCACGGCGACGACGGCGCGGCGCCCCACCTCTTCAGCGAGCGCTACGCCTGCGTTCACTGCGGCACGAGCATTCCCGAGCTGGAGCCGCGCCAGTTCTCGTTCAACTCGCCGTACGGCGCGTGCGAGGCGTGTGGCGGGCTCGGCACCCGGAAGGAGGTCTCGGCGGAGCTCGTCGTGGGCGACCCCATCATCTCCATCCTCGAGGGCGTGATCCTGCCGTGGGGCGCACCGGGCGGCCACCTGCGGCGTTCGGTGATCCCGGGGCTGGCGGAGCACTACGGCTTCGATCCGAACACGCCGTGGGGCGAGCTGCCCGAGGACGTGCGCCACGCCGTGCTCCACGGCTCGGGCGGCGAGGAGATCCGCTTCCCCTACAAGGTCGGCGGCAAGAAGGGCTATTACGAGGAGCCGTGGGAGGGCGTCCTCGAGAATGTGCGACGCCGGTACGAGGAGACGAGCTCCGACAGCGTCCGGCGTCAGCTCGCCGAGTACATGACGACGTTGCCGTGCAGCGCGTGCGGCGGCGCACGCCTGCGCCCCGCGAGCCTCGCCGTGACCATCCACGGGCTGTCGCTGGGCGACGTGGTGGCCATGACCATCGGCGAGGCGCTCCAGTTCCTGGGCCGGCTGCCTCTCGACGACGGCGGGAGCGCCGTGGACGCCGCCACGATCCGCGCCGAGGGCACCCTGGCCATGGTCGCCGAGCAGCGGGCCGGGCTCGACCAGGAGGACGCCGTCCCGGTGGCGGTCGCCGACGCCCTCCCGACCCGGGTCGCCCGGCCGATCCTGAAGGAGATCATCGAGCGGCTCCATTTCCTGGTGAACGTGGGCCTGTCCTACCTGACGCTGGGCCGGAGCGCCGAGACCCTGTCCGGCGGCGAGGCACAGCGGATCCGGCTGGCCACCCAGATCGGGAGTCGCCTGGTGGGCGTGCTCTACATCCTGGACGAGCCGTCCATCGGGCTGCACCAGCGGGACAACGAGCGGCTGCTCGGCACGCTGGAGCAGCTCCGTGACCTGGGGAACACGGTCATCGTGGTCGAGCACGACCGGGAGACGATCCTGCACGCGGACCACGTGGTGGACCTCGGGCCGGGTGCCGGTCGGCACGGCGGCCGGATCGTGGCCCAGGGCACGTTGGACGACCTGCTGGCCAGCGAGGCGTCGCTGACGGGCGCGTACCTGCGCGGGGACCGGGAGATCCCGGCGCCGTCCGGGCGCCGGACGCCGGACGCCGGCGAGCTGGTGGTCCGGGGCGCGCGCCAACACAACCTGAAGCGGATCGACGTGCCGTTCCCGTTGGGCACGTTCATCTGCGTGACGGGCGTCAGCGGGTCCGGCAAGAGCACCCTGGTCACCGAGATCGTGTACCGCGCCCTGGCCCGGCACTTCCACAGCAGCCGCACGCTGCCCGGCGCCCACGACGGCCTCGACGGTGTCGAGCTCATCGACAAGGTCATCGAAATCGACCAGTCGCCCATCGGTCGGACGCCCCGGTCCAACCCGGCCACCTACACGGGCGTCTTCACGCCCATCCGGGAGCTCTTCTCCGAGCTGCCCGAGTCCAAGCTGCGGGGCTACAGCCCGGGCCGCTTCTCCTTCAACGTGAAGGGTGGCCGCTGCGAGGCGTGCAGCGGCGACGGGCTGATCAAGATCGAGATGCACTTCCTGCCGGACATCTACGTGAGCTGCGACGTCTGCCGCGGCCGCCGTTACAACCGCGAGACCCTGGAAGTGCTCTACAAGGGCAGGAACATCGCCGACGTGCTGGAGATGACGGTGGACGAGGCACGCGAGTTCTTCGATGCCGTGCCCACCATCAAGCGGCGGCTACAAACCCTGTCCGACGTGGGCCTGGGCTACATCCACCTGGGCCAGCCGGCCACCACGCTGTCCGGCGGCGAGGCGCAGCGGGTCAAGCTCGCCTCCGAGCTCGCCAAGCGCGACACGGGCCAGACCTTCTACATCCTGGACGAGCCCACGACGGGCCTCCACTTCGAGGACGTGCGCATGCTCCTGGACGTGTTGCACAGGCTGGTGGCCAAGGGGAACACCGTCGTGGTGATCGAGCACAACATGGACGTGGTCAAGACGGCGGACTGGATCATCGACCTGGGCCCCGAGGGCGGCGAGGCCGGCGGCTACGTGGTGGTCGCCGGGGCGCCGGAGCAGGTCGCGGCGGAGCCCGTCTCCCACACGGGCCGCTTCCTGACCGACGCCCTGGGGCTGGCCCCCGTCGGCTGACGGCTCTCCGCCTTGCCGAAACCCTGTCCGGCGCAGTAGCGTAGGGAATGGCGAAACTCCCTGTGATGGAGCGGTGCAATGCCAACGCGTGAAGACCTTGAGAGCTTCTTCATCCGCATGGGCCTGGAGGCGGAGGAAGTCGAGGAAGGGATGTGGATCCTGCCCGGGGAGGATGCGGGTCCCGGCGTCGTGGTGCACTACTCGCCGCCCGTCGTGGTGCTGCGCCTGAAGGTCATGGACCTGCCCACGGGCGTGACGAACGAGGCGCTGGCCTCGTTCTACCGGAAGCTCTTGGAGCTGAACGCGGTGGACATCGTCCATGGCAGCTACGGGATCGAGGAAGGCGATGTGGTGCTGTCGGACGCGTTGGAGCTCGAAACGCTCGATTTCGGGGAACTGCGCAGCTCGTACGAGAGCCTGGTCTTCGCAGCCTCCAGCCATCTGCCCCGTCTGGCGGAGCTGGTGCCTGCCGCGGAAGAGGAATAGACATGGGGATTTTCCAGAAGCTTTCACTGCTGATCCGTTCGAACATCAACGACGCGATCGCGAAGGCTGAGAACCCGGAGAAGGTGCTGAACCAGCTCATCGCGGACATGCGCGAGCAGCTGGCCCGGGCCAAGCAGGAAGTCGCCGTGGCCATCGCCGACGAGCGCAAGCTCAAGGCCCAGGGCGAGGAGGAGCGGAAGCAGGCGGCCGACTGGGAGCACCGGGCCGTGCTGGCCGTGCGGGAAGGCCGGGACGACCTGGCCAAGCAGGCGCTGATGCGCCAGCAGGAGCACGCCGCGCGCGCCGCGACGCTGGAAGAGACGTGGCAGAAGCAGGCCGACGAGACGGAGAAGGTCAAGGCCTCGCTGCGCCAGCTCAACGACAAGATCGAAGAGGCCAAGCGCAAGAAGAACCTCCTGGTGGCGAAGCAGAAGCGCGCCCAGGCGCAGAAGCGGATCCACCAGACCATGACCGGGTTGAACGACCGGTCCGCGTTCGAGGCCTTCGAGCGAGTCGCGGAGCGCATCGAGGAGAGCGAGATGCGCATCCTCGCCGCCGACGAGGTGACCGAGTCCCTGGCGGGGGACACCCTGGAGCGCGAGTTCAAGCAGCTCGAGTCGGGGACCGACGAGGACGCATCGGTGGAGGCTCGCCTGGATGCCCTGAAGGAGCAGCTCGGGTTGCCCGCCAGCGGCAAGGAGACGGCTGCGCTCCCGGCCGGGGAGGAAGAGGAGGACGAGGCCGAGATCGAGTTCCTGGAGGGGGAGCTGGAGGAGGAAGAGGAGGAGGGCTCGGACGCCCGGGAGTCGTAGCCCCGTGACCCGGCGCCCCTTCGGCGTCGTCCTGGCGTCGGCGTTCTTCCTTCTGCTGCTGCTGTTCCTCTACAGCGTGGCGGAGATCCTGCTGCTGCTGTTCATCGCCGTCCTCTTCTCGCTGTACCTGGGCGCCATCACGGACATCCTCCAGCGCCGGCTGAACAGCCCCCGGTCCGTCGGGCTGACGGCTGCGATCATCCTGACCGTGCTCATCGTGGTGGGCCTGGGCGCCCTCATCGTGCCCCCGGTCGTGCAGCAGAGCCAGGAGCTGATCCAGACGCTGCCGCGGCAGCTCGAGCAGTGGGAGCAGCAGCTCCTGGACCTGGCCGAGCGGTCACCCACCATGATCCGGCTCCTGGGGCCGATCCCGGAGGACCAGAGCTACGTCGGCAACATCGTGCAGGAGGTGGGCAGCTACTTCCGGGGCGTCGTGCCCTACGTGTTCAGCGGCCTCACCTTCCTGATCCACTTCGTGAGCGTGCTGGTCATGGGCGTCTACATGACGCTTCGCCCGGCCATGTACCGGGACGGGCTCATCGCGCTGGCGCCGCCGTCCCAGCGGGAGCTGGTCCGGGACCTGCTCACCGACCTGGGCGTCACGCTCCGGGCCTGGATCGTCGGCCAGCTCATCGCCATGACCTCGCTGGCGATCCTGACCTGGGTCGGCCTGGTCGTGCTCCAGGTCCCCTACGCCCTGGCCTTCGGCGTCTTCACCGGGCTCGTGGCCATCGTGCCCTTCTTCGGCACCCTCGTCTCCACGCTGCTCCCGGCCATCTTCGTGCTGGGCGCGGGGTCCCTGGGCCAGGCGTTCCTGGTCGTCCTCCTGGGCGTGGTCGTCCACCTCTTCGAGGCCAACGTCATCGCGCCCATGGTCATGGAGCGCCAGGTCTCGCTGCCGCCCGTCCTGACCCTGCTCAGCGTCCTGGTCATGGCCCACCTGCTGGGCCTCATCGGGCTCCTGGTCGCCGTGCCCGTCCTCGCCACCATCATGGTCATCGTACGACGGGTCTACGTGCACCGGCTCCTGGAAGGGAAGGGGTTCCGGCGCGCCGTCCGCGACCAGCCCATCGAGGTGCGATTGCCCGAGGACGTCCTGGTGAGCGATGCGGCGGGGGAGAGCATCCCGGCGTTGCTGGAGCGGTAGGGGGCGCGTCGGGCTGAGGTCGAGGTGGGGTCACGGGTTACGGGTCACGGCGCAGCCTTTCCCGGGGCCGCATACTTCCGGCGGGGCGTCTTCCTCACCGGCGGGATCCTCCGAGCGCTTCGCGCTGCGCATCGCGCAGCGCTCAGAAGCGGACCCCGCGAAGGTAGACGCCCCGCCGGCACCGGACGGACCCCGCGAGGCCAGGAGCCGTGACCCGTGACCCCACAGAAGCCCCAGCCCTACCGATCCCCCGTCAACGCCTGCCACACCAGCCGCGAGGTCTCCGCCGCGACCTCCTTCGCCTGCGCCCGGTCGTCCTCGAACCCGCGCGTCAGCACGACCAGGATGTACGGCTCCCGGTCGGGCGGATAGACGATGGCGCCGTCGTGGTCGATGCCGCTGATCCAGCCGGTCTTGTGGGCGACCGGCGTGCCCGGTGGCAGCCCGGCGGGGATCTTGTCGTTGAACTCCTGGCCCTTGAGGATCTCGATCATGGCGTCGCACGACGCCCGGGTGGTGACCTCGCACCGCTCGATCACCTCCAGCACCCGGGCCAGCGCCCGGGCCGTGGTCCGGTTGTTCATCCCGCGCCGGAACGCGGGCATGTCCTCCACGCCCCGGAGCACCTGCATGCCTTCGGCGCCGATCCGGTCCATGAGCGCGGCCACACTGTCCGCGTCCACGATCTCGATGAGGATGTTCGTGGCCAGGTTCGATGAGCGCACGATCATCAGGCGGGCCAGCTCCCGGTAGGTCGCCTTGCCGCCGATGACGCCGTAGAGCACGTCGTCGCTGTCTTCGCCCAGGGACAGGCTGTAGGTCGATCCATCGGCGATGCTGGTGAACTCGTTCCTCACCACCACCGAGTCGTCCATGTCGAACCGGCCCGCCTCCGCCTGTCGGAACAGCTCCAGCAGGACGGGCACCTTCATGGTGCTGGCGGCGTGCATGGTCACCGTGTCGCCGATCCCCACGTACGTGTTCGTCGCCGGGTCCAGCAGGGCCACGCCCACCTCGTTCGGCGCGGCCTCCGCGACCACGTCCCGGAGCTCGGCCTCCAGAACGTCGTAGGGCGGCGCGGACTCGGCACAGGCGACGGCCATGGCCAGGGCGAGGACTGTCGGGATGCTTCGGTGCACGGCAGGCTCCTTTCGGGTCACGGGTCACGGCGCAGTCTTTCCCGGGGTCGCATACTTCCGGCGGGGCGCCTTCCTCACCGGCGGGATCCTCCGAGCGCTTCGCGCTGCGCATCGCGCAGCGCTCAGAGGCGGATCCGGCGAAGGTAGACGCCGCGCCGGCACCGGACGGACCCCGCGAGGCCAGGAGCCGTGACCCGTAGCCCGTGACCCCACGGACGCCGCAGCCCTACGGGTACAGCAGGTACGCCCCCCGCACCTCCCGGAACTCCACGGTCTGCTCGGCCCACCCGTCCGTGATCTCGGCCACGCCGGCGCCGGCGAGGACGGCCCGGCGCACGTCGGCGGTGCCGGCGAGGCGGTCGAAGTGGGCCTCGTGCCAGGTGAGCCGGTCGCCGTGGCGGGCCTGGATCTCCACCAGCGCGGCCACGGCCGCCAGCGTCGGGTCGTAGCTGGCCCGGTCCGTGACCACGAACCGGACGCCGTTCACCGTCTCGCCGCCGAACTTGCCGTCGTCGGGCTGCTCGGGCGTGAAGGTCACGGCCTCGAAGCGCACGCCGTCGAGGCCGCGGGCGTTGAGCGACGCGGCCACCGCCTCGTGCTCGAGCCAGGGCGCGCCGACCTGCTGGAACGCCATGGGCGTGCCGCGACCCACGGACAGGTTCGTTCCTTCGAAGAGGCAGGTGCCGGGGTAGTGCGTGGCGCTGGCGAGGGACGGCATGTTCGGACTCGGCGGCGTCCACGGCAGGCCGGTGTCGTCGTACCATGCGTCCCGGGTCCAACCTTTCATGGGCACGACGGTCAGTCCGGCGCCCACGCCGTACGCCTCGTTCACGAGGAGAGCCAGCTCGCCGGCGGTCAGGCCGTGACGCATCGGGACGGGGTAGAGCCCCACGAAGGTGCGCTGGTCGTCGGCCAGCACGTTGCCCTGGACGTGGATCCCGTCGATGGGGTTCGGCCGGTCCAGCACGATGAAGTCGATGCCCGCACCGGCCGCCGCCTCCATGGCGTGGGCCATGGTCCAGACGTACGTGTAGTAGCGGGCGCCGATGTCCTGGATGTCGAAGAGGAGCACGTCCACGCTCTCCAGCATCGCCGGGGTCGGGACGCGGGTCTCGCCGTACAGGGAATGGACGGGCAGCCCCGTCGCCGGGTCCGTCCCGCTGGCCACCTCCTCGCCGCCCCTGGCCACGCCGCGGATCCCGTGCTCGGGGCTGTACAGCGCCACCAGCTCGAGCTCGGGCCGACCGTTCAACACGTCGATGGTGCTGCGCACCGTGTCGCCCTCCGGGACCAGGCCCGTGTGGTTCGTGATGAGACCCACGCGACGGCCGCGCACCAGGTCCAGCCGGTCCCGGACCAGGACCTCGGTGCCCGGGATGACCCGGTCCCGGTCCCCGGTGTCGGCCTCCCCGGCGCAGCCGGCCAGGACGCAGCCGGCGATGGCCAGGCCCGCCAGTTGCATCGGGACCGCCCTGCGGAATAGCTTGCTGATTCGCATTTCCAGAGCCTCGAGAGGTCGCTTCATGAACGGTCGTCGTTGGGCGATCATCATTGCGCTGATGCTCGGTGCGGCGTGCGCGCCCGCCCCCGAGCCGGAGTCTCCGGCCCCCGGCCCCCCCCACAATGTGGCACGCCGGTCGCTGGATCGCGAGGCGCGGGCGTGGGTCGACGGCACGCTGGCGCGGCTGTCGCTGCGTCAGAAGGTGGGCCAGATGGTCATGCCGTGGATCGACGGCGCGTTCCTGCCGACGAGCGGCGAGGAGTATCGGACCATCGCCGGCTGGGTGGGGGAGCACGGGGTCGGCGGCGTGGTCGTCTCCATCGGGCCGCCGGTGGACATGGCCGCCAAGCTGAACCACCTGCAGCGTCTCGCCGAGGTGCCGCTGCTCGTGGCGACGGACATGGAGCACGGCCCGGGGCAGCGGCTGAACGCCGGCGTCGTCATGCCGTACGGCATGGACCTGGGTGGCGGCACCCGGTTCCCGCCGGTCATGGCGCTGGGCGCCACGCGGGACCCCGCGCTGGCGTACGAGATGGGCCGCATCACCGCGCTGGAGGCGCGGGGCGTGGGCATCCACCTCAGCTTTTCGCCGGTCTTCGACGTGAACAACAACCCGGCGAACCCCATCATCAACACCCGGAGCTACGGCGAGGCGCCGGCGGCGGTGGCGGAGCTGGCCACCGCCCAGCTCCGCGGCATGCAGGACCACGGGTTGCTGGCGACCGCGAAGCACTTCCCGGGCCACGGCGACACCTCGGAAGACTCCCACCTCCTGCTGCCGCGCCTGGACATCGACCGGGCCCGGGCCGACTCGGTGGAGCTCATCCCCTTCCGGGCGGCCATCGAGGAGGGCGTCTCGGCCATCATGAGCGCCCACATCGCGTTCCCGGCCCTCGCCGGCGACTCCACCGTCCCGGCCACGCTGTCGCCGGAGATCATGACCGGGCTGCTCGCCGACGAGCTGGGCTTTCGTGGCATCGTCGTGACCGACGCCCTGAACATGGGCGCCGTCGTCGAGGCGTACGGGAGCGGCGACGCCGCCGTCATGGCGGTCCGGGCCGGCGCCGACATCCTGCTCATGCCCGAGGTGCCCGCCGCCATCGAGGCCGTGCTGGGCGCCGTGCTCCGGGGCGAGATCGACGAGGCGCGCATCGACCGGTCCGTGCGCAAGCTGCTGGAGGCCAAGGCCCGGGTCGGGCTGCACCGACGCCGCACCGTGGACCTGGACGCCGTGGACGACGTGGTGGGCGCCGCCGCCCACGACTCGGTGGCGGCCGACATCGCCGCCCGATCCATCACGCTGGCCCGGGACCGCCAGCGGCTCGTGCCCCTGGCCAGGGACTCGGCGCGGGTGCTGCACGTCGTCCATACGGATGACCTGGACCCCCTGGCGGGCCGCGCCCTGAACCGGGTCCTCGGCGAGGCGTTGCCGGAGCTGCGCAGCGTCACCCTCTACGGGTCGCAGCCGCCCGCCGTCCTCGACTCGGTCCTGGCCCTGGCGGACAGCGCCGAGCGGGTGGTCGTCTCCTCCTTCGTCCGGGTGCTCTCCAGCAAGGGCGATGTGGCCGTGGACGAGGGCGTCGCCGCGTTCGTGCGGGCGCTGGCCGGGCGGCGCCCGACCATCGGCGTGGCCTTCGGCAACCCGTACCTCCTCGACCAGTTCCCGGAGCTCGGCACCTACCTGCTGGCCTGGGGCCAGGACGCCCGGGCCCAGGAAGCGGCCGCCCGGGCCCTCATCGGTGACGCGCCGGTGGGCGGCAGGCTGCCCATCTCCATCCCTCCGCACCTGGCCCGGGGCGCCGGCCTCGACGTGAACCGGGCGCTGGTCATGGCGGAGCCCCACGAGGTGGGGATGAGCGCCGAGGGGCTGGAGGCGGTGGACGAGGCCATCAACCGGGCCATCGTGGCCGGGGTGACGCCCGGCGCGGCCCTGGCCGTGGGCCGGCACGGCCGTCTGGTCCGCCTGCGGGGCTACGGCCGTCTCGATGCCCGGGAGCGGTTCGGACCGGTCACGGACTCCACCATCTTCGACCTGGCATCCCTGACGAAGGTCATGGCCACGACCAGCGCCGTCATGGCCCTGGTCAGCGACGGCCTGGTGGAGCTGGACGCGCCGGTGAAGCGCTACCTGCCGGGGTGGGACAGTGAACCGTGGAAGGACCGGGTCACCGTCCGGGACCTGCTGTTGCACCGGGCCGGGCTCCCGCCGTACCAGCAGCTCTGGCGCGAGCTGTGGGGCGCCGAGCCCGTCCTGAAGCGCATCCTCGAAGTGGGGCTGGACTACGAGCCCGGCACCCGGACCGTCTACAGCGACTTCGGCTTCATCATGCTGGGCGCCATCGTGGAGCGGGTGAGCGGGATGCCCCTGGATGCCTTCGTCGCGGAGCGGATCTTCGAACCGCTTGGGCTGCGCGAGACGGGGTTCAACCCTCTGGCCTGGGCCGTCGGGCCCGGCGGCGCCGTGGAGCGCGCGCTGTCCGCGCCCGGCGAGCCCGGCCGGCCCGTCCTCCCGACACCGCCCGCCCCGGAGGCGCAGGGCGCCACCGCGCCGGACAGCGCCCGGCCGCCGGCCCCGCGGGTCACCGTACCGGACCCCGACCGCAGCCCCCTCGCCGCCCGCATCGCACCGACGGAGGTGGACACCGTCTACCGCCACACCCACGTGCACGGCGTGGTCCACGACGAGAACGCGTACGCCATGGGCGGCGTGGCCGGCCACGCCGGCCTCTTCTCCTCGGCCCGGGACCTGGCCGTGGTCGCCGAGATGCTCATGGACGGCGGCGCGTACGCCGGCCGCCGCATCCTGGACGGCCCGGTCGTGATCGAGTTCACCACACGCCGGGGCCCCGAGTCCAGCCGTGCCCTGGGCTGGGACACGCCGGCGCCGGGGTCGAGCGCCGGGCAATATTTCTCCATGGAGTCGTTCGGCCACACGGGCTTCACCGGTACGAGCTTGTGGGTGGATCGGGAGCGAGAGATCTTCGTGGTGCTGCTCACCAACCGGGTGAACCCGACCCGGGCGGAGCAGCGCATCGGGGCGCTGCGGCGCCAGGTCGCGGACCTGGTGCAGCTGGCCGCGGACGTGCCGGTGGCGCCGCGTCCGGACGCGGCGCCCGAGTAGCCGGCGTAGGAGGAGCCATGCAGACGCAGGAGCGAGTGCCCGTCGTCATACTGGAGGAGCACGACGCCATCGCGCGGACCATCGCCGGCCGCATCGCCGCGCTCATACGCGAAGCGGACGACGACGAGTCCGTCGTCCTCGGCCTCGCCACCGGCTCCACGCCCATCGGCATCTACCGGGAGCTGATCCGGATGCACCGGGAGGAGGGGCTCTCCTTCCGGAACGTCGTCACCTTCAACCTGGACGAGTACTACCCCATGGACCCGGGGAGCATCCACAGCTATCACCGGTTCATGTGGGAGAACCTCTTCGACCACATCGACATCCCCGGGGAGAACATCCACATCCCGCGGGGCGACATCCCCCGGGAGGAGGTGGATGCCCACTGCGCCGCCTTCGAGCGGGCCATCGGCGAGGCCGGCGGCATCGACTTCCAGATCCTGGGCATCGGCCAGACCGGCCACGTCGGCTTCAACGAGCCCGGCTCCGGCGTCGAGTCCCGCACCCGGCTCGTGGCGTTGGACACCATCACGCGCCGCTCCGCCGCCTCCGACTTCTTCGGCGAGGAGAACGTGCCGCTCGAGGCCATCACCATGGGCGTCGCCACCATCCTGGACGCCCGGGAGGTGGCCCTCATCGCCACCGGCGAGCACAAGGCCGCCATCATCCGGCGCGCCGTGGAAGGCGACGTCAGCGCCGACGTGGCCGCCACCTACCTCCAGCGGCACCCCAACGCCACCGTCTACCTGGACGCCGCCGCAGCCGCCGACCTCACCCGCATCGACACGCCCTGGGTCATCGGCGAGGTGGAGTGGACGCGGGAGCTGGAGATCCGCGCCCTCATCTGGCTGAGCCAGCTCACGAACAAGTCGCTCCTCAAGCTCGACGACCTGGACTACCGGGAGAACCACCTGGCCTCGTTGCTGGCGCGCTACGGCTCCGCCGGGCCGCTGAACGGCGAGGTCTTCAACGCCCTGATCGCCAAGATCCGGGGGCGCAGCAAGCTGCCCACCGACCGGCGCATCATCGTCTTCTCGCCGCACCCCGACGACGACGTCATCTCCGCCGGCGGCATCCTCAACAAGCTCCACCAGAACGGCAACGACATCGTCGTGGCGTACCAGACCTCCGGGAACATCGCGGTCTTCGACCACGAGGTGCGCCGCTACCTGGATTTCGTCCGCCGCATGACCGCAGACTCCGGCCTGGACCGGGACGCCATCGAGCGCTGGATCGCCGACGTGGACGCCTCCCTCACCGACAAGGAGCCCGGCGAGCCCGACACCGAGACGGTCCAGGCCATCAAGCGGCGGATCCGGGAGGCCGAGGCCGTCTCCGGCATCGAGACCTTCGGTATGACCCGCGAGCACGCCCGCTTCCTGAACCTCCCGTTCTACCAGACCGGCAAGGTGCGCAAGGACCCCATCGACGACGAGGATGTGGAGATCGTCCTGGGCGTGCTCCAGAAGCACCGGCCCCACATGATCCTGGTCGCCGGCGACCTCTCGGACCCCCACGGCACCCACCGCATGTGCAAGGAGGCCATCGACCGGGCCCTCGACCGCTACGACGGCGAGCCGCCCGAGGTCTGGTACTACCGCGGCGCCTGGCAGGAGTGGCCGGTGGACGAGGCCGACGTCCTGGTGCCCCTCTCCAAGGACGAGCTCCGGCTCAAGATCCTGGCCATCTTCAAGCACCAGAGCCAGAAGGACCGGGCCCCCTTCCCGGGCCTCGACGACCGGGAGTTCTGGCAGCGCGTCGAGGACCGTAACCGGTCCACCTCCACCACCGTGGACCGCCTCGGGCTCCCCGAGTACTACGCCATGGAGGCGTACGTCGTGCGCCGCGACGGCGAGCCGCTGGAGCAGGTCCACGTCCCGACCAGCACCCTGGGGGTCGGCCCCGGCGGTCAGAGCTGACGTGTTCACCGCCATCGACCTGGTCGTCCTGGTCGCCTACATCGCCGGCGTCACCGCCTTCGGCGTCCTCCTGGGCCGGTCCCAGGGCGATGCCAGGGACTACTTCCTGGCCGGCAAGGCCATGCCCTGGTGGGCCATCTGCCTCTCCGTCGTCGCCACCGAGACCAGCGCCCTCACCTTCATCAGCATCCCCGCCACGGCCTACAGCGAGGACTTCTGGATCCTACAGCTCGCCGTGGGCTACCTGCTGGGACGTATCGGCGTCGCCGCCATCCTCCTGCCCGGATACTTCCGCGGCGAGCTGAGCACCGCGTACCAGCTCCTGGAGACCCGGTTCGGGCCCTCCACCCGGACCTTCACCTCCTCCATCTTCATGGTCACCCGCGCCCTGGCCGACAGCGTGCGCATCTTCGCCGCCGCCATCCCCCTGGCGCTGGTGACCGGCATGCCGTACTGGCAGACGATTCTCCTGGTCGGCCTGGTCACGCTGGTCTACACCTACTATGGCGGCCTCCGGGCCGTGGTCTGGGTCGACGTGGTCCAGTTCGGGCTCTACCTCTTCGGCGGCGCCGCGGCCCTGGTCATCCTGGTGGACCTGGTGCCGGGCGGCTGGGAAGGGATCACGGCCATCGCCGGCGAGGCGGGCCGGTTCCGCGTCGTGCACCTGGAGGGCGGCTTCGCCCGGGCGACCTGGCTCTTCACCGGGCTGGTGGGGGGCGCGTTCCTCACCGCCGCCTCCCACGGCACGGACCACCTGATCGTGCAGCGCCTCCTGGCCGCGCCGTCGCTCGTGGACGCCCGCAAGGCCCTCATCACGAGCGCGGTCCTGGTCATCGGCCAGTTCACGCTCTTCCTCCTCGTCGGTGCCGGGCTCTACGCCTTCTACCACGCCCGGGTCTTCAGCCCGGTGGACGAGGTGTTCCCGACCTTCATCGTGGAGCAGATGCCGCCGGGCATCTCGGGCCTGATCGTGGCCGCGATCCTGGCCGCCGCCATGTCCACCGTCTCCTCGTCCCTCAACTCCCTCGCCTCCGCCACGACCCACGACCTGTACGCGCCCGTCGCCCGCAAGGTCGGCGACGCCACCCACCTGCTCCGCGCCGGCCGCGTCTTCACCCTGCTGTGGGCGGTGGTCCTCATCGGCGGCGCCATCCTCTTCGAGGCCTTCGCCCAGGACACGCCTATCGTGGTCATCGCGCTCCAGATCGCGTCCTTCACCTACGGCGGCCTCCTGGGCGGGTTCCTCCTGGGCACCCTCTTCCGCGAGCCCGACGAGCGCGACGCCATCACCGGCATCGGCACGACCCTCGCCCTCATGGCCGCCCTCTGGGCCGTCCAGCAGTTCGGCGTCGTACCCCACTTCGTCGACACCCTCTGGTTCGCCCTCATCGGCACCGTGATCACCGTCGGCATCGGCCTGGCCAGCAGCCGGGTTCGGGGCGGCGGCCGTGAAGCACACGGCGGCCCCACACGCCGCTCCGACCACGAGGAGGAATCATGACCGCCCGAGAGACCTCCTTCCACGTCGGCGTCGACGGCGGCGCCACACGGACCCGCGTCCTCGTCGTGGACGACGACGGCGGCGAGCGCGCCCGACGCGTCGGCGCCGGCGCCCTGGTCCGGGCCAGCGCGCCCGCCGCCGGCGCCGCCCGCCTCGCCGAGCTCGTGCGCCAGGCCCTGGACGAGGCCGGCGCCGACAGCGCCGCAACCCTCTGCTGCGCCCTCGCAGGCGCCGGCCGCACCGAGGAGCGGGAGGCCGTCGAGCAGGCACTCCGGAACGAGAACCTCGCCGGTACGGTCCGCGTCGTCGGCGACGTCGACGCCGCCCTGGAGGACGCCCTCGGCGACGGACCCGGCACCCTCCTCATCGCCGGCACCGGCTCCATCGGCGTCGGCCGCGGCGAGGACGGCGCTCTGGCACGGGTCGGCGGCTGGGGCGAGCGCCTCGGCGACGAGGGCAGCGGCTTCGCACTCGGCATCGCCGCCCTCCGCGCCGTGGCCCGCGCCCACGACGGCCGCGGACCCGAGACCGCGCTCACCGCCGACATCCTCCGCTTCGCCGGCGTCACCAGCCCCGTCGCCCTCATCGCCTGGGCTGACCGCGCCGACAAGCCGCGCATCGCCGCCCTGGCCCCCCTCGTCCTCAACGCCGCCACCGGCGACGACGTGGCGGCCCACATCCAGGACGACGCCGCCGCCGACCTCGCCGCGCACGTCCACGCACTCCACCGCCGCCTCGGACCCTGGCCCGAACCGCCCATCCTCGCCCTCGCCGGCGGCCTCCTCCACGAGACCTCCCTCCGTCTCGCGCTCCTCGACCGCATCGACCGGGATGGACCCCCCGTCCGCGCCCTCGACCGGCCCGTCGATCCCGTCCGCGGCGCCGCCCGCCTGGCCCGCGGCATGACGAGTTCCTGACATGTCCGGGGCCTGTCCTCGCCCCGTTCCTTCCCGCCGCTTCGCGGCGTACGGCCGGTCCTAGGGCGACGCCCTCCACCTGGGCGTGACGGATATTCATCCGTTTCCCCATTGCTTTCTGACATGCCATGATGTATCCTGGGCTCATTCGACCCCAGTCAGGGCGCCGCGTGTGTGTGCCACGCGGGTAGTAAGGCTTCCGGTCATTGAGCGGGAGCAAACCACCGTGCCAAGCCAGACGTGGCCCGTTCGGCCGCGCGACACTTCTGTTTGTCCAACCGACCCTGGCGTCCGGCATCCCCGTGAGGGCAGCCGGCTGCGAGGGCTTCGTGCATTCCCCCGGCGCGCCCGGCCAGCGCGCTCGCAACCCATTCGCCAAAGGAGACGCCAGCAACGACGGGGTGCCTGAGGCTAGGCACCGGAGTGGCTGTACGCCCCCCAGTCCCGGGGGCGGGTCAAGCGGTCCATCCGGTAAGCGGATGACCGCCTCACCCTTGCGTAGGAGGATGCTGTGAATCCTCGAAAGTCTGTCGTCGCCTGTCTTGGCGCGGCAATGGTCTTCCTGTTCGCGGGCCTTGCCAGCGCTCAGACGGGCACGATCACGGGGACGGTCCGGAACTCGGAGACGGGTGAGCCCGTGGAGGGCGCTCAGATCTCCATCCCGGGCTCGACCATGGGAACGCTGAGCCAGGCGAACGGCCGGTTCATGATGCTGAACGTGCCGGCGGGTCGTCATACGCTCAGGGTCGCGTACATCGGGTACGCGACGCTGACGGAACAGGTCGTGGTGGAACCGAACCAGACCACCACGATGAACATCCAGCTCGAGCCGGAGGCCATCGCCCTGCAGGAGATTGTGGTGACGGGCGTGGCGGGCGCCACGCAGCGGGCGAAGGTCCCGTTCGAGGTGGGCCAGGTGTCGGCGGAAGACCTGCCGGTGCCGCAGATCAACCCCGCCTCGGCGATCCAGGGCAAGGTCGCCGGCGTCACGGTGGTGCAGGGCAGCGGTCGCCCGGGCGACGCGGCGTCGATCCTGCTCCGGGGCGCCACGAGCATCCAGGCGGCGGGGCGTGACCAGGAGCCGCTCTACATCGTGGACGGCGTGATCCTGGGCTCGTCGCTGGTGGACATCGACGCGCTGGACATCGAGAACATCGAGATCGTGAAGGGCGCGGCGGCGGCGTCGCTGTACGGCTCCCGTGCGGCGAACGGCGTGATCCAGATCACCACGAAGCGTGGTCAGCGGCTCCGCGGCGACCAGGTCCGCTACACGATCCGGACCGAGTACGGCCAGAGCAGCCTGGGCGAGACGCCCGAGGTGCTCCTGAGCGAGAACCACCGCTACGCCATGTCGGGCGGCCAGTTCGTGAACCAGGACGGGACCAACTGCGACTGGCTGCTGTGCACCGCGCCGGCCCTGGCGGGCAACAACGCGTGGGACACGTATCAGATCCACGCGTGGCCCGGCCAGACGTACAACCAGGTCGAGCGCTTCTTCGAGGGCGGCGAGTTCCAGCAGCACTACGTCTCCGCCGAGGGCCGCGCCGGCGCGACCAACTACCACGTGTCCGGCAGCACCATCCAGGACCGGGGCATCATGCAGGGCCTGCAGGGCTTCGAGCGGACCAACTTCCGCGTGAACGTGGACCAGACCGTGCTGGAGAACGTCCAGGTCTCGGCGAGCTCCTTCTTCAGCCGCTCCACGCGTGACCTGATGGGGAGCGGCGGCGTCCTCTTCGACCTGACGCGGATGCCGGCGGGCGTCGACCTGCTGGGCGATGACCCGTTCGAGCCCGGCGAGCTGGTGATCCAGCCCGACCCGACGAACTCGGAGAGCCCGAACCCGCTCTACGAGCTCTACAACCGCGACTACCTGCAGGACCGGGGCCGCTTCCTGGGCAGCGCGAACCTGCGCTACTCGGCGGCGGACTGGATCGACTTCGACGCCAACGCCAGCTACGACCGGCTGGACACGGATGCGACGAGCCTCTACCCGAAGGGCTATCGCACCACGACGCCGAACTCGAACCTGAACGACGGCTACCTGTACCGCGACCGGGACATCCGGGAAGCGTTCAACGGCAGCATGACGGCGACGATGCGGTTCAACCCGACGAATGACATCAGCAACCGCACGCAATTCCGGTACCTCTACGAGAACCAGTACCGGAACTCCGTCACCGCCGGCGGGAGCCAGTTCGCCGTGGCGGGCGTGCCGCAGATCGGCAACGTCAACAACGATCGGCTCTTCGGGGGCTCGTGGGAGCAGACCATCATCGCGGATGGCTACTTCGCCATCACGAACTTCGACATCATGGACCGGTACGTGGTCGACGCGCTGGTCCGGAACGACGGCAGCTCCCTCTTCGGTGAGGACGAGCGGCGCCAGACCTACTACCGGCTCGCCGGTGCGTGGCGCATGGCGCACGAGCCGTGGTTCCCCGTCGAGGCGTTCGATGAGCTGAAGTTCCGCTACTCCCTGGGCACCGCCGGTGGCCGGCCGCACTTCGACGCCCAGTACGAGACGTACTCGGTGGGCGGCGGCCGCATCCGTCCGGTGACGCTCGGGAACAAGACCCTCAAGCCCGAGTTCTCCGTGGAGCAGGAGGTGGGCGTGGACGCCGCGCTGTTCGGCGGCAAGCTGGTCGCCGGCCTCACCTACGCGAACACGGTGACCGAGGACCAGATCCTCTCCGTGCCGCTGCCCTCCTACGCCGGCTTCTCCCGGCAGTGGCGGAACGCGGGCACGCTGGAGAGCAACACCTTCGAGGCCAGCCTGGAGATGCGTCTCATGCAGACGCAGGACATCCACTGGACGGCCCGGCTGCTCTACGACCACACGAAGTCGACGATCACGGAGCTCAACGTGCCGCCGTTCCAGTACGGCGTCGGCGGCCAGGGGCTGGGCAGCGTCTTCTACGCCCGCGAGGGCGAGGAGCTGGGCACCTTCTACGGCGTGCACTACGCCACGAGCTGCGCGGACCTGCCGGAAGGCATGAGCTGCGACGGGTTCACCGTGAACGACGACGGCTGGCTCGTGTGGACGGGGACCGACCCCAACTTCACGTGGGGCATCTCGTCCGACTCCGTGGGCGTGACCGTGCGCGGCAGCCCGGTCATGTGGGGCACCCCCTTCGCCGGTGAGTGCACCGACCGGTCCACGGGCGAGCGGACGCTGTTCTGCCCGGTGGGCAACAGCATCCCCGACTTCACCGTGAGCGGCTCCTCCACCTTCTCGTGGAAGGGCCTGACGGTGTACGGCCTGGTGGAAGCGGTGCAGGGCTTCGACGTGTACAACCAGCCGTTGCAGTGGGGCGTGTTCAAGGGCTGGGCCGGCCTCTTCGACGAGCATTCCGAGGAGGGCAAGCCCATCGGCTACACGGACGCCTGGTACGGCGTCAGCGGGCTGCAGCCCAGCAACGTGTTCGTGGAGGACGGCAGCTTCATCAAGCTGCGCGAGGTCTCGTTGAGCTACCGGATCGGATCCGGCACGCTGAGCAGCCTACCGGTCCTCGCCCGGTTCAGCAGCATCGGGCTGAGCCTGACGGCCCGGAACCTGATCACCATCACCGACTACTCGGGCTACGACCCGGAGGTCGGTGAGACCGGTGGCGACACCGGTTCCGCCGCCATCGCCCGGGTGGACGGGTACCAGTACCCGAACTTCCGGACGTGGACGGCGGCCATCGAGCTGATCTTCTAAGGGGAGGCCGACCATGAAAGGCATTGTGAATCGACTGTTGGCCGGCGTGCTCCTGATCGTGACCATGACGGCGTGCGCCGACCTGGAAGTCACCAACCCGAACGACCCGGATGCGGCGCGGGCGCTGGCGACGCCGGGCGACGTGGAGTCGCTCATCGGCGGGGCGTACT
>CAYQCY010000066.1:8590-19720 GCA_964416095.1 uncultured Gemmatimonadaceae bacterium | reverse complement strand
CCAACCACTTGCGCATGGGATTTCGGGACAGGTCGTTAACCGGTCAACGGCGTCCGTGCCCATTCCCCGGTCCGTGCCCCTCGCCGGCGCTCCCCGGCGGGCCGGTCTGCTCGCCGCCCTCACGGGCACACGCGTGCTCCGGGGCCTCCTGTTCCAGGTGGAGACGCTGAGGATCGAGTTTGCCCGTTAGCGGTTGGCCGACCTGTGTTCGGCCCGTGGCTCACCTGCGGCCGTTGCCTCCTCTTCCGCCACCTCCTCCCCCCGCGCCAGAACCACCGCCACGCTCATGTTCGCCGTGACGTTGCCGGTGGTGCGGAAGATGTCCGGGATGGTGTCCACGGCCAGGAGGATGCCGATGCCCTCGGCCGGGAGGCCGACGGCCATGAGCACGGGCAGGGCGGCGATGACGCCGCCGCCGGGCACGCCGGGCACGGTGAAGCTGGCCAGGACCGAGGTGACGATCATGGTCAGGAGCTGGGTCGGCTCCAGCGTGATCCCGTAGAAGAACGCGATGAAGTAGGCGCCCACGATCATCGGCACCGGCGCCGTGATGCGGAACGTGGAGAAGCCGAAGGGCAGCAGGAACGAGTTGATGGCCGGTGGCAGCTTCAGGCGGTCTTCCGCCTCCTCCACGGCCGGCGGCAGGGACGCCAACGAAGACCGGGAGCTGAACGCCACCGCCTGGGCCGGCAGGCTGGCGCCGGCGAACTCCTTCAACGGCAGGCGCCCGGCGAACACGGCCAGCGGGTAGACGGCGAGGAGCAGGAAGATGCACAGGGCCGAGTGGAGCACGACATACGCCACGATGGCCCCGGCGGCCGCCAGGCCCATGTTCCGGGCCAGGGCCAGCGACAGGGCGAACACCCCGATGGGCGCCAGGTCCAGGATCCACCGGATCAGCACCAGCATGGCCTCGGCCACGGCGTCGAAGAACCCCACCAGGGCTTCTCGATGGTGACCATCCAGCCGGGCCGCGGCCAGGGCGAAGAGCAGAACGAAGATGATGAGGGGCAGCATGGCCCCGTCCGCCATGGCCTCGATGGGGTTCGTGGGCACCAGGTCCACGAGCCACTCGGCCAGGGTCGGCACCTGGGTCTGCGCCGCCTCGGCACCCGCGGCGCCCAGGCTCTCCCGCAGCGCCGCCGCGGCCTCCGGGTCTTCCGGCAACCGGCTCACGATGGGCGGCGTGACTGCCGCCGTCACGATGGCCGCCCCCGTCAGCAGCGCCAGGAACAGCCCGATGGCCCGGCCGCCGATCCGGCCCACCGCCCGCACGTCCGTGCCCACGACCCCGACCATGAGCAGCGACGCCACCAGCGGGATCACCGTCATGCGGATGGCGTTCACCCAGAGCGTGCCCAGCGGCTCGATCCACGCGGCCGCCGTGTCCAGCAGCGGAACGTCGGCCACGGCCACGCCGATCCCGGTCAGGAAGCCCAGGATCAGGCCCAGGAGCACGCGTACGGTCAGGGACATGGTCCGATAGGGTGGGGTGCCGAAGTGCCGCGTGCAAGTCGAACGACCGGTGCGCGCCCTGGCGGCCGCCGTGGGTGGATCGCGCCCGCCCGGCGCCCCGGGAAACTCACCGCCGTCCCCCACCGTACGGGGAGAGGACACGCGATCCTGTACCGATGGGACCCGCCATGTGGCAGATCATCCGCGGCCTGGTGAAGCTGATCCTGCTCTGGATCTGGAAGAAGGTCTAAAGGCCCGGCGGGCTCCACACCCCACTCCGGTTGTTGGCGCCCATGGACGTGCTGCGGAAGGAGCAGCCCGGGCGCCTCAGATCCAGCGGCGCACGCGGCTGCGGTACGCGTCGTACTCCTCACCGAACCGCTCGGCGAGCATCGCCTCCTCGCGCCGCACGTAGGCGGTCCAGATCAGCCAGCCGAAGAGGGGCACGACCAGGAACGGCGAGGCCGATTCCAGGACCAGTCCGACACCGACCAGCATGATGAGCCCGGCCAGGTACATGGGGTTCCGGGACCGGCGGTAGGGCCCGTCGGTGACCAGCGTGGAGGCGTCGCCGAGGGCCTCGGCGGTCGTGGCGCGGCGCCGGAAATGGTTCGTGGCCCGGACGTGCAGGGCCACACCGGCCGCGGCGAGGATCGCTCCGGCGACTGCGGTCCAGGGGCTGTGGAACCGGGCGATGGGGAGGGCCCGGTCCAGGAAGAGCATGAGGACGATGGCTCCGACCAGGTAGGCGGGAGGTGGCAGGTGCCGGCCTCGGCCCAGGCTCGACGCCGACTTGGCCGCCTCTCCGACGGGCCGACCGGCGCCCGGTGTCCCACTCATGCGGGCAGGTACCGCTCCGCCAGCGTCCGGAACGACGCCACCTGGTCCTTCTCCCAGCCCTCGTCCCGGTTCAGCTCCCTGGCCAGGAGCGCGGCGACGGACGGCGCCATGTCCATGGCGGCCCGGGCATCCAGGACCAGCATGCGCGTGCGGCGGGCCAGCACGTCGTCCACGGTGCGGGCCATCTCGTGGCGCACGTGCCAGACCACCTCGCCGGCCCGGACGTCGTACTCGGAGTGGAGGGGCTGCCCGAAGGCCTCGTGTTCGCGGAACAGGTCCCGGATCTCGGGGGCGTCGGAACCGTAGTCGGCCAGCTCGCCGAACTGCTCTGGATGCTGGTGCCAGCCGTGGATGCGGAGCTCGCGGGTACCGCACGGACGTTCCTCCAGCCCGCCGATGAGGGCGGCATGATCCACGGTGTCTTCGGCCATCTTCCGATAGGTGGTCCATTTGCCACCGGCGATGGTGACCAGGCCGGACGGCGCGATGACCAGGGAGTGATCCCGGGACAGGGAGGCGGTCTCGCCGGCCTCGCCGTCGCTGCTCCCACCGACCAGCGGGCGGAGCCCGGCGAAGGCGCTCAGCACGTCCTCCCGCTCCGGGTCATCGGTCAGGTAGCGGGCCGCGTGCTCCAACAGGAAGTCCACCTCCTCGGGGAAGGGGACCGGCTCCAGCGGCGCGTCGTCCACCGGCGTGTCGGTGGTGCCCACGATGACCCGGTCGTGCCACGGGATGGCGAAGATGACCCGCCCGTCATCCGTCTTGGGGACCATGATCGCGCTTTCACCGGGGAGGAAGCTCCGGTCCAGTACGATGTGGATGCCCTGGCTGGGCACGATCATGTCGGGCGTGGACGGGTCGTCCATCCGCCGCACCGTATCGGCCCAGACGCCGGTGGCGTTGATGACGACCCGGGCCTCGAGCTCGTACTCGCGGCCCGTCTCCACGTCCCTGGCTTCGACCCCCCGCACCTCGCCGTCCCGCCGGACGAGCCCCGTGACGCCCACGTAGTTGAGAACGGTGGCGCCCTGTTCGGCGGCGGTGGCGGCCATGTGGACGGACATGCGGGCGTCGTCGAACTGGCCGTCGTAGTAGATGACGCCGCCGACGAGGCCCTCGGGCTCCAGAGTCGGCAGGAGCTGGAGCGTCCGCTCCCGGGACAGGACCCTGGAGCGTCCGAAGCCCTGCTTCCCGGCCAGCAGGTCGTACATCTTGAGGCCGATGCCGTAGAAGGGACCTTCCCACCAGTCGTAGTTGGGGACGACGAAGGAGAGGTTCCGGACCAGGTGGGGGGCGTTGTCCAGGAGGTACCCGCGCTCCTTCAGGGCCTCGACCACCAGCGAGACGTTGCCCTGGCGCAGGTAGCGGACCCCGCCGTGGACCAGCTTGGTGCTGCGGCTCGAGGTGCCATGGGCGAAGTCTCGCTGCTCCAGCAGCAGGGTCCGGTATCCGCGGGAAGCGGCGTCGATGGCCACGCCGAGTCCCGTGGCGCCACCGCCCACGACGATCATGTCCCAATCTCGCCGATCGTCGAGGTCGGCGAGCATGGCCTCACGGTTCAATTGTCTCTCCGGGTTTCGTCAGCGCATCAGCGACGAATATGCGGAGGGCCGTGGCCTCGCGCACGCGGCCCGCGTCCGTGCCGGCCCCGGAAGGCGCCGGGAGCCGCCGCGCGCTGGTCGGCTGCGCGGAACGCCTCGGCCAGGGAGGTCACCCAGGTGTCGACGAGCTCGAAGTAGGACCGGTCCGTTTCCAGAGACAGCGGCACCACGACGGGGATGCCGCCGCCGCGTCGCGCCACCGTCTCGACCTTCCGTGCGTCGAAGTAGTCGGCGGCGAGGACCACGCGGATGCCCTGCTCCCGCATGAGGTCGATGAGCCGGGCGACGTGGTGGGGCGTGGGTGGGATGCCGGGTCGGGACTCGACGTACTCGACGCAGTGGACGTGGAACCGCTCTTCGAAATAGGACCAGTTCTTGTGGTAGCAGATCACGTCGCGGCCGCGGAACGGCGCGGACATGGCCATCCAGCCGCCGAGCCGGTCCATGAGCGGTGCGCCCCGGTAGCTGTTCGTCTCGAGGAAGGAGAAGAGGCGTCCCTGACGGGCCAGGTCGGCGAGGACATCGCCGCCGAGCATGTCCACGAGCTCGTCACCGAAGAGGCGGCGGTATGTCCGGTCCTCGAAATCGACAAGGCGCTCATCGAACTCCGTTGCGCGCTCGGGTGCCAGACGTTTCAGCCCCACGGTGATGTTCCGCGCGATCTGGAGGGTCCGGAGCGGGTCCGTGTGCAGGTGAGGGTTGCCGTACACGTGAATGTCGCCGACGGACCGGTCCAGGCTCTGCGGTAAGTCCAGTAGCTCGATCCCGGTGTAGGCCGTCACGTAGCCCCGGGAGCCTTCCAGCACCCGCGCATTCCCGGCCCGGTCCAGGAGGGGCGGGACCCAGAGCTCCAGGTCGAGGCCGGTGGTGACGAACAGGTCGGCCCGGCGCACGAGCATGGCGTAGCTCGGCTTGGGCCGCACCATGTGCGGATCTTCCGCTGCCGGCGCGATGGCGGCGGCATCCACATGATCTCCGCCCACTTCCCGGGCCAGCGACGCGTACACCGGCTGCGTGGTGACGACGCGGATGGCATCCGGTCGGATGGTGTCCGGGTGGACCGCGGCACGGGACGGCGCCGGACCACCGTCGACGGGCGGCGTGGAGAGCAGCAGCGCCGAGAGCGCGAGTGGACAGATTGTGAGGACGTGCACCTTCGCCTCCTTCTGGGGCGGCGTATACATGGGCCTGAGCCCACCGTCCGCACCGCCGGGTCCGTGCCTGCGCAAGGTCAACAGCCCCTCCACGCTAGGGGAAAACGGTCCGGGCGTCAACGCGCGTGAACCGTGTTTTCGAGGGTCTGCGGCGGTCTGCGACGAGGCGCGAGCGGCTGGTGCTCAGTCGGCCTTCCACGGCGCGATTCCCGCCGTCTCCGGGTGCGGCCGGGCGGGGGCGGGGTGCTTCAGGGCTTCCAGCGCCCGTTGCCGCACGTGCTCCACGTTGAACCCGTACTCCTCCAGGACCTTGTTGCCGGGTGCGGAGGTGCCGAACCGGTCCACGCCCACCGCTTCGTGGGCCCGGCCCAGGTACGGCCGCCAGCCGAGGGTCCGACCCGCTTCCAGTGACAGGATCGGCACGCCGGCGGGCAGCACGTCGTCCTGGTAGGAGGCGTCCTGGGCCGCGAACCGCTCCACGGAGGGCATGCTCACGACGCGGGCCTCCACACCCTCGCCGTCGAGCCGTTCCTTCGTGGCCAGGGCCAGGCTCACCTCGCTGCCGGTGGCGACCAGCACGATGGCCGGGTGCGGGGCGTCGGCCAGGACGTAGCCGCCCCGGACCACGCCCTCCCGCACCGCCGGGTAGGTCTCCGGGTCCAGGACGGGCAGGCCCTGGCGGCTCATGACCAGGGCGACCGGCCCATCGGTGTGCTCGAGCGCCGCTTTCCAGGCGGCGACCGCTTCGTTGGCGTCGCCGGGGCGGAAGACGGTGAGCCCGGGGACGGACCGTAGCCCGGCCAGTTGCTCCACCGGTTGATGGGTAGGTCCGTCCTCGCCGACGCCGAGGCTGTCGTGGGTGAAGACGTAGAGCACCGGCAGGGCGCTCATTGCGGCGAGGCGCATGGGCGGCCGCATGTAGTCGCTGAAGATGAGGAAGGTGGCGGCGTAGGGGCGCACGCCCCCGTGGAGCGCCAGGCCATTGCTGATGGCGCCCATGGCGTGCTCCCGGACGCCGAACCGGAGGTTACGGCCCTCCCGGCGCTCCGCGCTGAAGTCGGGGCTGGCGTCGATGAGCGTCTTGTTGCTCGGCGCCAGGTCCGCCGAGCCGCCCATGAGCTCGGGCATGATGTCCGCCACGGCGTTCAGGACGGCCCCGTTCACCTTGCGCGTGGCCACCTTGCCGCTGTCCGCGCCGTACGACGGCAGGGCGTCGGCCCAGCCGTCCGGCAGCTCGCCCGCCATCACCCGCTCGAACTCGGCGGCCAGCTTCGGCTGCGCGCCCCGGTACGCCTGGTAGTGCCGGCGCCACTCGCCGCTCAGGCCCGCGCCGCGGTCCACGGCCTCACGAAAGTGCGCCAGAGCATCGTCCGGGATGTAGAAGGCGGGCTCGGTGGGCCAGCCCAGGTTCTCCTTGGTGGCGGCCACCTCGTCCGGCCCCAGGGGGGCGCCGTGGACGTCGGACGTGTCCTGCTTTTCCGGGCTGCCGTAGCCGATGTGGGTCCGGACGGCGATGAGGCTCGGGCGGTCCGCCGCCCTGGCCTCCTCGATGGCGGCGGACACGGCGTCCACGTCGTTGCCATCGGCCACGCCCTGCGTGTGCCAGCCGTACGCATCGTAGCGGGCCAGGACATCCTCGGAGAAGGCCAGCGAGGTGCTCCCGTCGATGGTGACCCGGTTGTCGTCGTACAGCACGATGAGCTTGCCCAGCTTCAGGTGGCCGGCCAGGGAGCTGGCCTCGGAGGAGACGCCCTCCATGAGGTCGCCGTCGCTGGCGATGACGTACGTGTGGTGGTCCACCACGACGTGGCCGTCCCTGTTGAACCGGGCGGCCAGCGCGGCTTCCGCCATGGCCATGCCCACGGCGTTGCCGATGCCCTGGCCGAGGGGGCCGGTGGTGGCCTCGACTCCGGGCGTCAGGTGCTCCTCCGGGTGGCCCGGCGTGCGGCTGCCCCACTGGCGGAAGTCCCGGAGCTCGTCCAGGGAGAGGTCGTAGCCCGTCAGGTGGAGCAGGGCGTACAGGAGCATGGAGCCGTGGCCCGCCGACAGCACGAAGCGGTCCCGGTCCGGCCAGTCCGGGTCCCGGGGGTCGAAGCGGAGGTGCCGGTCCCAGAGCGCGTAGGCCATGGGCGCGGCCCCCATGGGCATGCCGGGGTGGCCGGAGTCGGCCTGCTGCACCGCGTCCACTGCCAGGAACCGGAGCGTGTTGATGCAGAGCTCGTCGAGCTCGGAGTTGGGCATCCGTCTTCTCCCTGGTGTCGGTCGCCTCGCGCCAGCACGGCACGGTCCGTAGCCCGCCGCCGAAGCTGCGGCTTCGGACCCCGAGTCGCAATGGCCTGGTCTGCTGCAGACGGGGGCGGAAGGCGAACGTTGCGCACCGTTGCGACGGACGGCATCATGATCAGCCGACGGTTCAAGAAACGTCCGCCGATGGCCGGTGAATCCCATGCCCGATCCTGCTCCTAGCTGCTTCCTCCAGACGCTGGGTCGGCTTGTCCTCACCCGGTCCGACGGCACAGGCGAGACGCTGCTGGCCGAGGCGAAGCCTCTCGCGGTGCTCGCCATCCTCGCCGTCGAAGGGCCGTCGCGTGTCGAGCAGATCACGGACCTGCTCTGGCCCGGAGTTTCCCGCGATCGGGCCGCCGCCTCCCTCCGTCAGGCTCTGTACCGTCTGTCTCTCGCGGCAGGCGCGCCCCTCGTCCGGCGGGGGGACGAGAGGCTACACCTTGACGAGAACCGCCTGATCGTCGACCTGGTCGAGTTCCGCGAGGCCATGGAGGCCGAGGCGTACGAGCGGGCCATCGCCATGTGTGAAGGCCACTTCCTCGGCGGCTACGAGCTCGGCCAGGACCGTCGTTTCGTTCAGTGGGCCGAGGAGACGGACGCCTGGGTCAGGGTGCATCTGGCCAACACCTTCACCGGGGCTATCGAGCAGGCCATCGCGGAGCACGATCACGCCAGGGCATGTGAGCTGGCGGAGGAGTTCCGACGACGGTTCCCCCTCCATCCGCCGGCGGTCCAGGCCGTCGCCGTGGCGCTGCGCGTCGCCGGCGATGTGCCGGGTGCCCTGGCCGAGGTCCGGCTCCTGGAACAGCGGCTTCTGGACGAACCCGGCGAGGCGTTGCCGCAGAGCCTGGTCCGTTTGCGGGACGAGCTGACCGATGAGGTGGGCGAGACACTCGTGGCGGCGGGCGGGGCGAAGGGAAGCCGTCCGAGCGAGGCGTCTCCACGGCGGCGTCTCCCCTGGCCGGCACAACTTGCCGCTGCGGCAAGCCTCCTTGCTGTGGCAGGCGTGGTGGGGGTCCCCGGTGCGACGGCGCCCGCACGCGTCGACATGGAGGGGCACGGTCGAGACGGTCCCGTTCGCTTGGTGTTGACGGGGGACGGCGTCCGGCAACTGCCGCTTCGCCCGCTGGGCAGGCGGCTCGTCCGCTCGCACGCCACCGGGGCGGTGGCGTTCATCGCCATGACGTCCAACGGGCCCGATACGGAGTTGCTGGAGCCGGACGGCAGCCGGCGGCGCATCCTGGCCGGGCGAGCCGACGAGGTGCCGTTGGACTGGTCGCCGGACGGGCGTCGCCTGCTATTCCGCCACGTCGTCAGCTCCGAGAACCCGCCGGGGTACCGGACACGGCTCGGCGTGTGGGACCGCGCCACGGAGTCCGTCCGCTTCCTGGTAGATGATCCCGCAACCGAGGTGAGGCTGGCCGCAGCCTGGTCGCCGGACGGTGAACGGATCGCCGTGGGCGTGACGGCGCTCGACGGCGGTGGCTCCATACTTGTCCTGGACACTGCGGGGACGGTCATCGCGGAGCTCGGCGGACCGGACCTTGATACGGACCATCCAGCGTGGTCCCCCGACGGGCGAAGGCTCGCCTTCGAGGCTACCGTCGGTGGCCGCACGGATATCTACATCGCCGAACGGGATGGAACAGGTTTGCGCCCCGCCATCGAGACGGAGTTCACGGAGCGGACGTCCGTATGGCTCTCCTCCGAGCATCTGGCGGCCACGACGGAGGCGCCATACCCCGGTCTCATCCTCAGAAACCTCTCGGGTCCCGAGGCCGTCGCGCTCCGGCTCGATGACGTGGTTCGACTGAACCCGGCACCGCACGGGGCCCGGGGGGGCGAACGTGTCACGGTTCTGTCCCGCATCCTCTCGTCCCTTGCCGGTCACCGCGAGGCGGAGACCGCTGCGGTCTGGTTCGAGAACCTGGCCATCAGGAGCCCGGGCCCCACGATGAGCCCGGGTGAGTACGGGCGATTTCGCCTGGAAGGACGGGACGCCGGAGGCAGGGAAACGGGCCTGCTGCCCCCCGCCGCGACGTGGACCGTGACGGACACGGCCGTGGCCGAACATCTCGGGGGAGGGCTGTTCTGGTTCCGGAGCACGGGCACGGTCACCCTGCAGGCGACGCTCGCGGGCTGGAACGGGGATACCGTACGCCTGGATGTCCGACGGCCCGTCCGGCGGGCGGCGCCCGTCCTCTTCCGGGAAGACTGGACCGGCGGACTTCGCCCCGACCGATGGGTCCTGTACGGCGAGCCCGAGCCCGCCGCCCATGCATGCGCCGGTCCCGTGGCGGCCGCCTTCGACAGTCGCGGGGACGAGAACCTGAACAGCGGCGCACTCAGTCGCACTGCGTTCCCCACCGACCGAGGCCTCACCCTCGAACTCCTCGGCCTGGCGGAGTTCGACGGTGGTCCGTATCAGCTCCTGGCGTTCGGCTTCGCCGCCGGCGACCCGGAAGCCAAGGATCCCATCACGCGAAACCGCGCGGCGACGGTCGTGGCCAACGTGGAGCTCGATTCCGCCCTCCTTGCGCTCTCAACCCGGGTGCACAGGCATGAGGTCCCGGCGCCCGGCAACATGGATCGCTGGCGCCGCTACGCGCTGCAGCTCGATCCCAGAGGGACCGCCACGTTCCTCGTGGACGGCGCCGTGCACTTCCGCGCCGACCTGCAGGCGCCGCTCCCCCGGGAGGTCCACGTCGAGCTCTTCGGCCGCTCTCTGCGAACGCGGGTCCTGTACGGCCCCGTCACCGTCTATCGCGGGCTCCGTTACGTCTTCGAACCGGAGCCCGGGACGCTGCTCGCGCACCCCTGAGACGTCCCGCCAGAGCCCTTCGGGGCGGAACGGAAGGCGGTCCGCGGATCCGGAGAGCACGGCCAGCCCTGCACGGATACGGAGGTCAACCCTGCGGGCCACCCTTCGGCCGCCACAACACGAACGCGTTCGTCCGCTTCACGTACTCGGCATAGCCCGGCCGGTCCGTCATCATCTTCTCGGTCAGGGTCACGCCGGAGACGCGGCGAAGAAGCCAGGTCATGAGGAGGGGGCTCAGCACGGTCCAGCGGCCCAGGGGCGTGGAGGCGGCCACCAGCCAGATGCCCCACCACACCACGGTGTCCCCGAAGTAATTCGGGTGGCGTGAATAGCGCCAGAGGCCGGACGCCAGGATCCGGCCCCGGTTGGCCGGGTCCCGCTTGAAGGCCAGGAGCTGGGCGTCGGCGGCGACCTCGATGGTGAGGCCGATGGCCCAGACTAGGGCGCCGAGTCCATCCAGCCAGGTCAGGTGCTCCGGGCCGCCGAGCTGCGCCGCCTGCACCGGGAGCGAGACGAACCACAGGATGGCGCCCTGGAGCAGGAACACGGTGAACAGGCTCCGGAGCGGCCAGGCGTCGCCGTGCTCCTCGCGCCAGGCGGCGTACCGCTTGTCCTCCCCCTTGTCCCTGCCGCGCAGGTAGATGTGCAAGGCCAGGCGGAAGCCCCAGACCGCGGTGATGGCGCTGATGAGCGCCTTCCGCAGCTCCCAGCCGTCGGAGACGACGTAGGTCGTGCCGGCCACCAGCACGAAGCCGAGCCCCCAGAACACGTCCACGATGCTCGTGTCCCGGAGCCGCAGGCTCACGAGCCACGCCACCAGCATCATCGCCAGGACGACGGCGGCGTTCATGACAAAGATCTGGATCGTGCCCATTGTTCGCTACGCACGGGGAAGCAGCGGGAACCAGGCCATGGTAGCTCCCCGGCGGCCAGCGCGCGAGCGCAGCGAGCCCTCCTGCGCCCGTAGGGCGCC
>CAYQCY010000066.1:0-8490 GCA_964416095.1 uncultured Gemmatimonadaceae bacterium | reverse complement strand
CGAAGGCGAGCCCTCCTGCGCCCGGAGGGCGCCTCCTAAGGCGCCGGCGCCCCCGATGGCTCCGTCCAGCAGCCCGTAGAGCGTTCCCACGATGACGCTGCCGATGGTGGGGATCGCGTCGTAGCCCGGGTAGATGGACGCCACGGCGTCCACGACACCACGGGCACTCGAGGAGCGGAAGACCCGAGTCGCGCGTTGACCGACAGGCGCGCTCGCCCGAGGTGTGTCCGCGGACCGGCTCCCGGAGACCCCGATGGGGCTCCTGGCGGCCGGGCCAGGTTTCGGGTATCCTAAAGCCGTGCTCGACTGGCTCCAGCAGTTCGACCCCATCACGCAGGCGCTCATGGCCGGCGGCTTCACGTGGCTCGTGACCGCCGCGGGGGCGGCCATCGTGCTCCTGCGTCGCAGCATGCCGCTCCAGCTGCTGGACGCCATGCTGGGGTTCGCGGCGGGCGTGATGATCGCGGCGAGCTTCTGGTCCCTGTTGGCGCCGGCCATCGAGATCGCGGAGACGCAGGGCCTCTTGCCGTGGTTCCCCGCAGCGACGGGCTTCCTCGGCGGAGCGGTGTTCCTGCGGGTCGCGGACCAGTTCCTGCCCCATCTGCATCCGCTCCTGCCTCGCAGCGAGGCGGAAGGGCTGGACACGGCGTGGCGTCGCGCCACGCTGCTCGTCCTGGCCATCACGCTGCACAACATTCCGGAGGGGCTGGCGGTGGGGGTGGCCTTCGGCGCGGCGTCCCTCGAGCTGGGCACCCTGGGCGGGGCCACCTTCGCGGGTGCCGTGGCGCTGGCCCTGGGCATCGGCCTGCAGAATTTCCCGGAAGGGATCGCGGTGGCCATGCCGCTGAGGCGCGAGGGGGTGGGGGCGCTGAAGTGCTTCTGGTACGGCCAGCTCTCTGCGGTCGTGGAGCCCGTGGCTGCGGTCATCGGCGCGGCTGCGGTGCTGGCCGTACGACCGTTGCTCCCCTACGCGCTGGCGTTCGCGGCGGGGGCGATGATCTACGTCGTCGTGGAGGAGCTGATCCCGGAAGCCCAGCAGCGGGGGCGAACGGACCTGGCCACCAGCTCTACGGTCGTGGGCTTCACCGTCATGATGGTGCTGGACGTGGCTCTGGGGTAGCTGGGGGACCGGGCTCCGTCCCGCCGGGGCGGCCGGAACCGATGACGGCGCGGCGCCACCGGCCCGGCCTGACCGACGCCGAGAGCACCAGGCGGCTGCCCGCACCCACCGTGGTGATCGACGCCGGCTTCCCGGCAGGCTTGCCGGACGGACCCTACCTCAACGACATGTAGTCGGCTTCGACCTCCAGGGGACGTTGCCGATACGGCAAGACCAGAAGCCGCTCCGCAACCTCGAACAGGCCCTCGCCCATGTTCACTTCCACGTGACGGGTGGCGACATGGAGCCCCGTGTCGCGCGTGAGCCATCCCACCAGCGGGTCGCTCACCACGTGCTCCACGAAGTCGCTCTGCAGCACATGTACCCGCTCGTGGGCGAATACCCGTGCATCGTCCGCCGCGGGGAAGAGCCGGCTCATCAGGATCGTCGACGAAAGCTCCGCACCGCACAGCTCCGTCCGGCTCCACGGCATCCGCATCGCTCGGTCCTCCACCCGGAACACCAGGCTCCCCGAGGACAGGCTCTCGCCCGGATCGAAACGGAACGATGGCTCCCAGATCGCCCACACCGCCGCCGCCAGTGCCGTCGCGTCCACCCGCGCCCTGAACGAGCCGCCGGGGGATGCCGGCCGCACGTACATGCGCACCGGACCCACCGCCAGCATCACCTCCTCCAGCAGCCCCCGACCCTCCATGCCGTTCCGCACCATCGAGGCGCCCAGGGCCCCGACCTGCCGGCCCAGCAACCCCGCACCGTCGAAGCGGCTCGCCGCCACGCGCTTGCCCGCGTGCGCCACCGCGCCACCCGCGACGCCCGCCAGGAAGGCCGGCACGACCCGCTCCCCCCGCACCGCCTGCACCGTCGCCGCCACCACCCCGCCCACCGCCGCGTTCACCGCCAGCAGCGACGCCCCGCTCACCCAACCCGGCGCATCCCCGAAATCAGGATGAGGACGCCCGCACCCCTGGCTCTCCGCGCCCGTGGCCAGCACCAGGAAGGCGACGACCACGAGTCGGGCCGTAAACCCGAGACCATGCGCCCGAGGACGGACCAACGAGCAAACACGTCGCCGCGACTGCTGCGCCAGCCGGCGCAACACCCGGGCCAGAAAGGGGAGCTGATGGGCGCCTTCGCTGTTCACGGCCTCGCTGCACGGTTCGCCGCGCCGAACCCGATGCAGACCGCAGCGCGGCACGTGGTGGCACTATTGCATAGCGCAATAATTGCGTCAAGAAAAAGGTTCGTGTACCTTTGGTCACCGGACGGTCAGGAATAAGACGGCCTCGCGCGTGGCCCCGACGTGGGGTGGTGCCGTGTGCGGGGCCGGAACAGGAGGAGGGGAGCATCGTGAGCAGGTCTGAAGAGACGAAGCTGGTGCGGGAGGTGCTGGGGAGCGCGACGGTGTTCAGCAGCACGCTGGACGACGTGCTGGAGGCGGAGCTGCGGGAGCTGACGGACGAACCGATCACGCTGTCGCAGGTGAAGCTGCTGTCGCTGTTGGCCCGGGGTGAGCAGTACATGGTGAGCGATGTTGCGGGGTTCCTGCGGGTGAGCAACGCGGCGGCGAGCCGTGCGGTGGACCGGCTGGTGCAGCGGGAGCTGGTAACGCGGACGGAGTCGGCGCGGGACCGGCGCGCGGTGGACCTGAGGTTGACGCAGAAGGCGCGTCACCTGCTGGCCCGGTTCCGTACGGCGACGGACGCGCTCATCGAGGAGGTGCTGAGCCGGTTCCCGGCGGACGAGATGCGGCAGGCGGCGGATCTTCTGGACCGGATGTCGGTGGCGCTGCTCAGTGCGGAGCTGGAGGAGCACGAGGACCCGGAGACGGTGTGCTTCCGGTGCAGCATCTACTTCCGGGAGACGTGTCTGATGCGCCGGCTGGTGGGTCGGCGCTGCATGTACACGGACGAGGCGCCGGACGTGGGCCAGCCGGCGCTGTAGGGGGGAGGTGTCCGATGCGCGCCATGGTGTTCGAAGGTGCGGGCGGGGACCTGGAGCTGCGGGAGGTGGACCGTCCCGAGCCGGATCCGGGTCAGCTCCTGCTGCGGGTGCGGGCGTGCGGCGTGTGCCGGACGGACGTGCACATCATGGATGGCGACCTGGACGATCCGTCGCTGCCGCTGATTCCGGGTCACCAGATCGTGGGCGAGGTGGTGGCGGTGGGTGCGGAGGCGTCGGGTCGGGAGGGGGACCGGGTGGGCGTGCCGTGGCTCGGCTGGACGTGCGGCGAGTGCCGGTACTGCACCAGCGGGCAGGAGAACCTGTGCGAGCGAGCGCGCTTCACCGGGTACCACATCGACGGCGGCTTCGCCGAGTACGCGGTGGCGGATCACCGCTACTGCTTCCCCATCCCGGAAGGGTACCCGGACCTGCAGGCGGCCCCGCTCCTGTGTGCCGGGCTCATCGGCTACCGGGCGTACCGGAAAACGGGGGACGCGCAACGCCTGGGTCTGTACGGGTTCGGCTCGGCGGCGCACATCCTGGCCCAGGTGGCGGTGTACGAGGGTCGGGAGGTCTATGCCTTCACCCGGCCCGGTGACGAGGACGGCCAGGCCTTCGCCCGCAGCCTGGGCGCCCGTTGGGCGGGCGGCTCCGACACGGCTCCGCCGGAGCCGCTGGACGGGGCCATCATCTTCGCCCCGGTCGGCGAGCTGGTGCCGGCGGCGCTCCGGGCCGTTCGCGGGGGCGCGCCGGTGGTGTCCGCGGGCATCCACATGAGCGACATCCCCTCGTTCCCTTACGAGATCCTGTGGATGGAGCGGTCGGTGGAGTCCGTCGCGAACCTCACCCGCCGGGACGGTGAGGAGTTCCTGCGTCTCGCGCCGGAGGTCCCCGTGGAGACGACGGTCCGGACCTTCGCCCTGGAGGAGGCCAACGCGGCCGTCGCCGCCATCCGCGACGGCGACCTGGAGGGCTCGGCGGTGCTGGTGGTGGATGCGGAGTAGCCTCCGCGCCGGGGCACGGTTCCTGCTCACCCGATGGCGCACGGACACGCGGTCCACCGGACCCGTACGCAGGCCGGTCGGCGTCGTGTCTCGCCCGCATGTGTGAAACGAGTGAGTCTGCGAGGAGGACCCCCGTGAGCGACGCGAAGACCGAGGGCGTGGAGGCCCTGGACGCTGCTGCGCTGTACCGGGCGTGCGATCTGGACGCGTTCGAGTTCGAGACCACGGCGGACGTGGAGAGCTTCCCGGAGGTGCCGGGCCAGGAGCGGGCGTCGCAGGCGGTGCGTTTCGGGATCGGCATGCGCGGCGACGGCTTCAACATCTTCGCGCTGGGCCCCGAGGAGGCGGAGAAGCGGAAGGTGGTGCGCCATTTCGTGGACGAGCGGGCGGCGGAGCAGGATCCGCCGTCGGACCTGTGCTACGTGAACAACTTCGAGGAGGACAGCCGTCCCCGGGCGCTGGCGCTGCCGCCGGGCACGGGCCGGAGGCTGTCGAGCGACGTGGACCGGATCCTGGAGGAGCTGGCGGACGCGCTGGAGGCGGCGTTCGAGAGCGAGGAGTACCAGAACCGTCGCCAGGCGATCCAGGAGGAGGCGGGCCAGGAGCAGCAGGAGGCCATGGAGGCGCTCCAGGAGAAAGCGGAGGAGAAGGGGCTTGCGCTGCTGCGCACGCCGGCGGGCTTCACCTTCGCGCCGAAACGTGACGATGAGATCGTGACACCGGATGAGCTGTCCGCGCTGGAGGACGAGGAGCGGGAGCGGCTCGAGTCGGACATCGAGGAGATGCAGAACGAGCTGCAGGACATCCTGCGGCAGATGCCCGGCCAGCAGCGGAACCTGCAGGACCGGCTGCGGGAGCTGAACCGGGAGATCGCGCGCTACACGATCCGGGACATGCTGGAAGAGCTGCGGGAGGAGTACGGCGAGCTGTCGGAGGTGCAGGAGTACCTGGACGTGCTGGAAGACGACGTGGTGGACAACGTCCAGCTCTTCATGCAGCAGGACCAGGGGCAGGGCCAGCGGACGGGGCCGGGTGGTGGGCGGCGCCCGCCCGGTGCGGGCGGCTCGTTGCCGTGGACGGAGCGGCCGGAGATCCGCCGCTACCGGGTCAACGTGCTGGTGGATCACGAGGACGCGGAGCACGCCCCGGTCGTCTACCTGGACCATCCCACGTATCAGAACCTGGTGGGCCGGGTCGAGTACCTGCCGATGCAGGGCGCCCTGGTCACGGACTTCAACATGATCTGCCCGGGCGCGCTGCACCGGGCCAACGGCGGCTACCTGCTGCTGGACGCCCGGCGCATCCTGCTCCAACCGTTCGCCTGGGAAGGCCTGAAACGGGCCCTCCAATCCCGGGAGCTGCGCATCGAGTCGCCGCAGGAGGCCCTCGGCCTCGTCCGGACGGTCACCCTGGAGCCCGAGCCGGTGCCGCTGGACGTGAAGGTCGTGCTCCTGGGGAGCCGACTCGTCTACTACCTGCTTTCCCAGTTCGACCCGGACTTCCAGGAGCTGTTCAAGGTCGAGGCGGATTTCGACGACCGCATGGACCGGGACCCGGAGAACGAGACGGTCTACGCCCGCATGATCGCGGGCGCGTTGAAGGAGGAGGAGCTGCGGCCCTTCGACCGGTCCGGGGTGGCGCGGATCATCGAGCGGAGCTCCCGGCTGGCCGGGGACTCGGAGAAGCTGAGCGCCAGGAGCAGGGAAGTGGTGGATCTGCTCCGGGAGGCCGACCATTGGGCCGGCGAGGACGGTGCCGACGTGGTCACGGCCGATCACGTGCAGAAGACCATCGATCAGGGGATCTACCGGGCCTCCCGGGTGCGGGACCGGATCCACGAGGAGATCCTGCGGGACACGATCTTCGTGGACACGGACGGAGCGGTCGTGGGCCAGGTCAACGGCCTGTCGGTGATGCAGCTCGGAGACTTCGCGTTCGGCCGACCGAACCGCATCACGGCGCGCATCCGTCTCGGAAAAGGCGAGGTCGTGGACATCGAGCGGGAGGTGGAGCTGGGCGGCCCCATCCACTCCAAGGGGGTCCTGATCCTGTCCTCCTTCCTGGGCGCCCGCTACGCCGGCGAGCGGCCGCTGTCGCTGTCGGCGAGCCTGGTCTTCGAGCAGTCGTACGGCGGGATCGAGGGCGACAGCGCCTCGTCGACGGAGCTGTACGCGCTCCTGTCGGCCATCGGTGACGTCCCGCTCAAGCAGTCCATCGCGGTGACCGGCTCGGTGAACCAGCACGGCGAGGTGCAGCCCATCGGCGGCGTGAACGAGAAGATCGAGGGCTTCTTCGACATCTGCTCGGGCCGCGGCCTGACCGGGGAGCAGGGCGTGCTCATCCCGGCGTCCAACGTGAAGCACCTCATGCTCCGGGACGACGTCATCGAGGCCGCGAAGGATGGCCGCTTCCACATCTGGCCGGTGGAGACGGTGGACCAGGGGATGGAGCTGCTCACGGGCCTGTCCATGGGCGAGCGCCAGGAGGACGGGACCTACCCCGAAGGCACGGTGAACCAGAGGGTGGAGCAGCGACTGGCCGCCATGGCCGAGAAGCGCCGGGCGTTCATGGCGGAAGGCGGGGAGAGGGACTGAGCCGCGGGGCCGGATCCCGGTGGACCAGCCCTGTGGCGATCATCACGAAGGTCGGGTGGCCCAATGGTCGAAGCCGATACGGAACGTGGGATCGGGCGAATCGTGGTGGCCATCGACGCGTCTCCCCATAGCCTGGCTGCGCTGGAAGCGTCGGCCGAGCTGGCCCGGGCGCTGGGCGCCGAGCTCCACGGGGTGTACGTGGAGGACCTGCGCCTCCTGGACCTGACCAGGCTTCCCTTCGCCCGGGAGGTGGACGCCCTGTCGGGCGAGGCGCGGGCGATGGGCGCCGCGGAGCTGCGGCGTCAGCTCCGCGGCGAGGCGGCGCGGGCGCGGCGGCTGCTGGAGCGGGTGGCGGAGCGGATGGCCATCGAATGGACGTTCCGGACGGCCCGGGGCCGGGTGGCCGCCGAGCTGTTGGCTGCCGCCGTGGATGCGGACCTGATCACGCTGGGGACACGGAGCCGTTCTCCGGGTCGCGGCCCGGGCTCCACGGCGCGGACACTGCTGGCCCGGGGCTCGCGCCCGGTCATGGTCCTCCGGCGGGGCGCCCGTCTCGGCGAGACGGTGCAGGTGCTGTTCGAGCTGTCGGATGCGGGCTGGCAGGCGCTGGGCGTGGCCGCGGCCGTAGCGGACGACCGGGACTCGCCGCTGGGCGTGCTCCTGGCCGCCGAGGAAGGGGAGGAGGCGCTGGACCGGGCTCGGGCCTGGCTGGAGAAGCGGGGGCTGGAGGCCCGGTTCAAGGCGCTCCGGGATCACGAGCCGGCCCGGCTCGCCATCGTGCTGCGAGAGGCGGGCTGCGGCCTCTTCGTGCTTCCCCGCACGGCGCTGCCGCCGGAGACCCGTCCGGGCTGGTCGCTCCCCGACCAGGTGGACTGTCCGCTGCTGGTGGTGGGGTCGGCGGTGGGCTGAGTGCCGGGCGTCCGGGCCTCAGACGCCCAGGATCTCCCGGAGCCGGCGCGCGTTGGCGGGCGCGTAGGCATGCTGGTCGTTGTCGAAGTACACGTAGACGTCCCGCTCCTTCCTGCGGGGCGGGACCCTGTCGGTGATGCGACGGGCGTCGTCGGGCTCGTCGCCGGCCTTCCAGCTCCGGATCCGGTCCGCCCACTCCCGCAGCGCGTCTTCCCCGTAGGAGCTGGCGTAGGTACGGCCGGGCCCGTGCAGGCGGAGGTAGACGAAGCCGGCGGTGAGCTCCTCCGTGTACGGCCAGTCCTCCGCGTCGGAGAAGGCCAGCGCCACGCCGTGGCGACGCAGCAGGCGTACGCATTCCGGCGTGAAGAAGCTGTCGTGGCGGGGCTCCAGGACGTGGCGTACCCGGCGGTTCCGGTCCGTGTCGGTGGAGGCCTGCTCGACCCGGTCGTCGTGGCGCCGGGCATGCCGCGCCAGCGTCTCGGTGTCCTTCGGCAGGGCGTCGAGGAACGTCTCGAGGCGATCGGCGGAGAAGCGGACCGAGTCGGGGAGCTGCCAGAGGATGGGGCCCAGGGCGTCCTCCAGCTCCAGGAGGCCGGACGCGAAGAAGTTGGCGAGGGGGGCCTCCACGCCGCGCAGCTTCTTGTTGTGGGTGATGAAGCGGCTGCCCTTGACGGCGTAGCGGAAGCCTCGCGGCGCGGCGTCGCGCCAGCGCCGGAAGTCGTGCGGTGAGCGGAGGGAGTAGAAGGTCCCGTTGATCTCGATGGAGTCGAAGGCGCGGGCGGCGTAGGCCAGCTCGTCCCGGCGCCGGAGGTCCTCCGGGTAGAAGTCGCCCCGCCAGGCGTCGTAGTTCCAGCCCGATACCCCGATGCGGATGGTGCCCATGAAGCCGGGCCGTCCGGCCCCTCAACCCCCCTTCTTCTGG
>CAYQCY010000065.1:19030-20114 GCA_964416095.1 uncultured Gemmatimonadaceae bacterium | reverse complement strand
CGGAGACGCCGGACGGTCCCGGCCAGCCGTTGTGTACGCGCCGCAGCCCGACCTTCGAGGCCTCTTGCTGGACGCCGACGTGACGCGCAACCGTTCGCGACGATGGTTTCCGCGCGTCCGCCTCCTTCCGCGTTGCCGCGTTGTCCCGACCGCGAGGGTGGCCCTGCCGCGGGGCCCGGCGATCGACCGGAATTTCCCCGCGCCGGGAGCAGGAGCCCGACGGCAACCCGATGTACCCGCCTGCATCAACGGGGAAACGAGATGAATGCGGAAACTCCACCAGCGTGAACGCTTGACACTGCCGGTCCGCACGGCGTCCTTTCGCGATCACCAACTCTCCTCCGACCGCCCGTACATGGTACAGCACGTCCTGTTCATCGCCGCTCTCCTCGTCGTGTCCCTGGTGGGCGCGAAGCTCGAGGTCCAGATCGAGGGCAGCCGCGGCTGGGCCAGGGACCTGCCCACCTGGCGCGTGCGCAACCGCTGGACGGAGCGCATCCTCGGCGGACGGGCCATCACCGGCTACCACGTCTACGCCCAGCTCTTCGTCCTGGGCATGGCCCACCTGCCGTTCTTCCTCGGTATCGCGCCCTTCACCTGGCCCGCGGAGGCCCGGGTCGCGGCCTTCCTCGTCCTGTTCTGGATCATCGAGGACTTCCTCTGGTTCGTCCTGAACCCGGCCTACGGGCTGCGCGGATTCCGTCGCTCCCGCATCCCGTGGCACGCCGGGAGCTGGTGGCTGTTCATGCCCCGGGACTACTGGATCTTCCTCCCGGTGGGCGTGGTGCTGTACCTCTGGAGCCTGTAGCGGTGCGACGTCGTCAATCCGGCAAGCGTGCGGTGGTTCAGACACGCGTGCAGGATTGACGCCTTGTACGATCGTCAATCGGGCAAGCACGACGGCCGCCCCGCACCCGTGCAGGGTTCACGACAATATTTGCGGTGAATCCGACATACGTGGCCGACGGAGGCCACGATCGCAGGATTGACGACACGCCGCCTCCCTGTGTCGGCACCACGCCTCCGCATCCCGATATGCCACCCGGCGTCTCTCGTGCTTCGCCGCCTTCGTGGGCGTGCCGTC
>CAYQCY010000065.1:4124-18930 GCA_964416095.1 uncultured Gemmatimonadaceae bacterium | reverse complement strand
GCTTCCGTGCGCCCGCCGTCGTCTCGTGCCTTCGTGCCCTCGTGCTTCCGTGCCCCCGCCGTTGTCCCGTGCCTTCGTGGGACCTCACACGGGGCCCGGCCGCGGGAACCCGTTCAGCGCCGCGAGCCGGTCCCACAGCCGGTCCGGCAGGAGCCGGCGCAGCCCCATGAGCAGCCGTGCGGAGAGCGTCACCGGGTAGCGCGTCTTCGGCCGGCGCGCCTCGACGGCCCGCTCGATGACCCGGGCCACGTCGTGTCCATCCCCGCCGGCGAAGCGGGCGACGGCGCCCCGGTACGCCGCGGCGGTCAGACGCTTCACGGCGGCGTTGAACGCCGCGTACGGATCGTCCGGGTCCGGCTCCGGCATGGCGTCGGCAACGGTGTCCGCGAAGCGCGTCCGGATGATGCCCGGCTGGATCACCACCACATCCACACCGAAGCCGGACACCTCGAACCGGAGCGCGTCCGACAGCGCCTCCAGCGCGTGCTTGGTGGCGTGGTACGCCCCGCCGCCGGGCCAGGTCAGCCGGCCGCCCATGCTGCTCACGTTCACGATCCTGCCCCAGCCCTGGCCCCGCATCCCGGGCAACACCATCTGCGTCAACCGCAGGAGGCCGAACACGTTGGTCTCGAACTGGCGGCGCACCCGGTCCATGTCGAGCGTTTCCAGCGCCCCGCTCTGGCTGTAGCCCGCGTTGTTGACCAGCACGCCCACCGCGCCGTGGTCCGCCTCGACCCGTGCGACCGCCGCCTCCATGGACGCCTCGTCGGTCACGTCCAGCGCCAGCGTCACACAGCCCGCCGCTTCGAGCTCCGCCAGCTCCTCCGGCCGTCGGGCCGTGGCGTAGACCGGCCACCCCGCCCTCACCAGCCGTTGCGCCGTCGCGCGGCCGATCCCCGAGCTGCACCCCGTGATCAGCACGGCCCGCGATGCGTCGCCGTTCATACGTCCCCCTTCGTGTGAACCATCATCCGGCTCGTCCGACCGACCACCAGAAACCCCGATGCGGCAGGAGTCGTTCCCCTCCGGGTGCACGGGGCGGCGCCGCCACCTCGCCGACGGGGCTTGTGGACGCGGGAACGACACGGCATGATGGGCCCGTCCCATGCTCCCGACCGATCCATGGCCGCCGACACCCACCTCTCGCGGGACCGGGACCGTTTCGAGATCCGGCGCCTGGCCCACGAGCACGAGGTCTGGCGCGGCGAGACGGACCAGCTCCTGGCCCGGGCCCGCATCGGGCCGGGCGACCGGGTGGTGGAGCTCGGCTGCGGTCCGGGCTTCCTGACCCTGGACCTGGCGCTCCTCGTCGGCCCGGACGGCCTTGCGCTGGGCCTGGACGGCTCGGACGCGTTCATCGACCACCTGGAGCGCCGGGCCGAGGAGGCGGGGCTCGAGTCGGCGACGGGGCAGGTGGCGGAGCTGGCGTCGTACCGGTTCGAGCCGGAGTCGTTCGACGCCGCCGTGTGTCGGTGGGTCCTGACCGTCCAGAGCCAGCCCGAGACGCTGGTGGCGCGCCTCGCCCGCGCGCTGAAGCCCGGCGGCGTCTTCCTCGCCGTGGAGCACGGCGATTTCGGGGCCACGGCCCTGCACCCCGACGGCCGTGCGTTCCGTCGCCTGTGCGACGCCGCGGACGCCGCGATCCGCGCCGCGGGCGGTGACCCCGACGTGGGCGCGCACGTCCCCGACATGGCGACCCGGCACGGGCTCGAGGTCGTCGACATCGTACCGATCATCCGGACGGGCCGCCCCGGCACGCCGCTCTGGGACTGGCTCGCGGGCGTGAGCACGGGCCACCTGGAGCTGGTGGCGGGCGACCGGCTGTCCGGCGATGATGTCGATGCGTACCGCGACGAGTGGACGGCCCACGCCGCGGACCCGGGCGCCTTCTTCACCACGCCTCTCAGCCTGGCGACCCTTGCACGCAAAGCTTAGGACGCGGCCTGCGGCAGGCCGACCCGCTACCGCGCCCGATCCGAGCATCGGAGGCTCTCATGCTACTCCAGTTTTTGAAGCTGTACCTGCCGACGGCCGTGGTGTTCTTCGCCATCGACCTGGTCTGGCTCGGCGTGGTGGCGGCGGGGTTCTACCAGCGTCACCTCGGACACCTGCTGGCCGAAAACGTGCAGTGGGGCCCGGCGCTCCTGTTCTACCTCATCTTCATCGCCGGGATGCTGGTCTTCGCCGTCCTGCCGGGGCTGGCGGCGGGGTCGCTGACCCGTGCCCTGGCCCTGGGCGCCTTCCTGGGCTTCATGGCGTACGCCACCTTCGACCTCACCTGCCTGGCCCTGTTCCGGGACTTCCCCACCGTCGTCGTGGTGGTGGACATGATCTGGGGCACGGTGCTCTCCACCACGGTGACGGCGGCCGGCTACGGCATCGGCCGCTGGCTCGGCATGGGGTGACGGCGAGCGCGACTCGACAGCACAGGAAAGGACACCGACTGGTTCGTGCACCTGCGCCCGAGACCGGGGCCGACCTGAGGGTGGCCTGGCAACGGCTCGTTCGGGTCGCGACCGGAACGTCAACTACGGGAACCACGCTCACCTTATCACGGGAGAGGACCCGATGATCCCCATCGCCACGGTGGGATGGCTGGCGTACGGAGCCGCGCTCACTCCCTGATCCGGACCGCGTCGGCCACCACCACCGCACCCGGCGCGCCGCGCCGGAGCAACAGCACGTGGTTCCAACCCGCGGGGAAGCTCCAGGTGCCCAGCTCGTGCCAGGCCTCGTGACCGGCGGTCTGGTCCACCGGGACGGTAGCCAGGGTGTCGCCGTCGGCGGCCATGACGAGGAAGGTCGCGTCGGCGGCCCGGTTGGAGCCAGCGGTCCAGCGAGCGTCGACGGTGCGGGCGGCGGCGGCGTCCAGCCGGAAGCTGAAGGTGACGGCGTCGTCGGTGTCAGGCTCGGCGAATGCCCAGCGGTAGCCGTCGCCGTAGTAGCCGGGCGTGGAGTCCGAGGCGAGCCAGGTCCCGGTCTCGGCCACGGCGGCCCGGGCCGAGTCGTTGCGGGCGACGCGGTTGTCCACCACGATCTCGCCGCACAACGCCTGGATCCGGTGCATGTACGCGTTCCAGGGCCAGTTCTCGCCCGGGTCGGTCCGGTTCTCGGGCTGGAGCCGGCCATGGCCGACGATGTGCTGCCAGTCCCGGGGAATGTCGTTGTCCCTGGTGATGTCGCAGACCAGCGCGGCGGCGGTCTGCTGCTGGGCTTCGGGCCAGCTCTCCTGGTCGGCGTAGCCGGCGTGCTCGATGCCGATGGTGAAGTGGTTGCTCTGGACGTCGTTGAGCCAGCAGTCGTTTCCCTCATTCAGCCAGCAACGGTAGCGGGCGGCGATGTGCCAGGCACGGTGTTTCTCCCGCACGAGCTGTGAGACCTCGGTCCCCAGCTCGTCCACCACGTAGTGGGCGCTGACCTGCGAGATCGGGTTCGTCAGCCAGCTCCAGCAGCCGCTGTACGAGCCCTCGCAGGTGTGCACGATGACCATGTGGGGAACGCCCGTCGAGTCCGTGTTCCGAAGATTGAAGTTGGGCGACGGCCGCCAGATCCCCTGCTCGAAGTCGGGCGCATCGCCCCCCGGGGTCGGCGGGCGGGGAACGCAGTCCTCGTCCTCGTCGTTCCCGGCGATGCTCGTGGACGCGATGCGGACGGGCCGCGGCGGTGCCGTAGCCAGGGCGCCATCGGGCAGCCGGACCAGGCCGCGGTCCAGCACGGCGCCGACCCGGCTGCCGTAATCGATGCGGCCTTCCTGCAGCTCGATCCCGCTGTAACGCTCGGCCACGCCGTACCACGCGGCGGTGTGGGTCCGGTCGATCCGCGCCTCCGTCGCGTAGGCGTCCAGGAGCGCCGCCGCCGCCCGGATGTTGGCCGCGGCATCGTGCCGCGCGGCGTCCACCGAGACGCCCGCCAGCACGGCGCCCCGCCGGAGCCGCTCGCCCCGGAGCGCCATGACGCCGTAGGCGGCGGGCCGTCCATGGGCCTCCCTGCCCTCCACCATCTGCCAGCGGGTCTCCACGAAGGCGATGGCCCGGAGCACGGAGGCCGGCACGTCGAAGGCCCGAGCCGCGTCGGCGAAGACGTCATCGAACGGCGATCGCGCTTCCCGCAGCGGGATGGGGTCGGAGATCCAAGCGGCTGCGCTCCCGGCCGTGAGCGCCAGGCTCGGCAGACCGGCCGTGGGCACCTCGTTGCACCAGTTGATGGCCGTCACCTTCCGCTCGCTGTCGCATGCCGCGAGCAGGCCGGCGAGGACGAGGACGGACAGGGCGGTCGGGCGGAGCGCGGTTCGTGTGGTCATGGCTCAGCGGATGTGGCGGACATCCACCACGAGGCGGGCGGGGCCCGACAGCGTCAGGACCCGGAACGGCACCTGGCCGGTCGTGCCCAGGGCCCAGGCGACCTGCCCCTCGAAGTCGCAGGTCAGGACGAGCTCACGGAGTGTCTCCATGTCCGTGTCCCGGCGCCGGTCGCGGATCGTGGGCTCGTAGCCCGCATGGGCCCGAGCCGGGTCCATGCGGACGCGGAGCGCCGCACCGCCGGCCACGTGGACTTCATCCCCGGAGCCGCATGCGATGACGGGGCCGCGGCCGTAGCCCACGTGGTAGCCCGGCAGCGTGTCGCCGGCGAACTCGAACACCACCCGGTCGAAGGACTCGTGCGCGCCCGTGCGCACGTCGGTCAGCACTCGCGGCCGGATCCGCGGCCGCGGCGCGGTGGCCTCCTGGGCCGGGTCGAGGAACGCCGGGCCCGTCTGGGGCCGGGTCGGGTCCGGGTGCCGGGGCGCCGCCGCAGCGGACGTGGGGGAAGCCGACGCGGCGGTCTCGGAAGCGGCCGGCGTCGTCGCGGGAGCGGTGTCTCCGGACCCGGCGGCCGGCTCTCCATCTCCGGGACCACCGCACGCGGTCCACGCCGGCAGCATCGCCAGAGCCAGGACGAAACGAATCAGTGCGGGACGACGGGCCACGGGACTCTCCGCGGACACGGTTCGGGTCGGCCGGCCCCCGGCCTCCACCCCCGAATGTACACGACCCGCCGAACACCTGCATGGGGTTCGCGCGAGCGGTCGGCCGGTGGTATCCTCCGTCTCCGGAACCATGACCGGGAGGATCCGTGACGCAACAACTGCTCGGCGGCCACGCCCGCTTCCGCAAGGAACATTTCCCCGACCTGGCGGACCATTACCACCGCCTGGTTGCGGAGGGACAGCGGCCCCACACCCTCTTCATCGGCTGCTCGGATTCCCGGGTGGTGCCCACGCTCCTCACCGACGCCGGGCCGGGCGACCTGTTCGTGGTGCGGAACGTGGGTGCGCTGGTCCCGCCGTACGAGGACGAGGCCCATCACGGCGTGTCCAGCGCCATCGAGTTCGCCGTGCTCGTGTTGGGCGTCCAGGACATCGTGGTGTGCGGCCACTCCCACTGCGGCGCCATCCGGGCCCTGTACGAGCCGCCGCAGGTGGATGCGCCCGGCGTGGAACGCTGGATCCGCCTGGCGGAGCCGGCGAGGCTCGACGGACCCGTGGACGACGCCCTGTTGCGCAGGACCGAGCGGCGGAGCATCGCCGTCCAGCTCGACCACCTCATGAGCTTCTCTTTCGTCCGGGAGGCCGTGGAGACGGGCCGCACCCGACTTCACGGCTGGCACTACGTCATCGAGGAGGGCGCGCTGGACATCCTGGACGTGGAGAGCGGCCGGTTCGTGCGCCACGACGACGGCTGAGGCGACGCCCGGCCCTTCGCGCGGCACCACGGTCCGGCGACCCGCCGATTCGAGCGACGCCGGATCTTTCCCGCCGGGTCCGGTGTTTCAGGCGTGACCCGCAGAGCGTTCCCCCACACGCGTTTCCCCGCCGTTACAGAGCGGGCGTCGGTCCGTTGCCTTGACCGGCGATGTTCCGACCGTACCGGCAGGGAGCGGAGATGAACGAGCTGATCTTGAGACTGGACCATCACGACGAGCGGTTCCTGCACGCCCTCGTCTCGCGACGCCGTCCGCTTCTGGACGGCCTGATGCGGGCCGTCACCCATCTGGGTGGCGCGGTTTCGAGCATCGCCGTCGCCCTGCTGCTGTGGGCGGGCGCCGTGCCGGGGCTCCAGGCCGCGGGCGCCAAGGCGACCTTCGCCCTCGCCGCATCGTTCCTGGTCGTGCAGGTGCTGAAGCGGACCATCTCCCGGCCCCGGCCCGAGATGCCGGTCGGCTTCGACTCCCTGACCCGGGCGCCGGACCGGTTCAGCTTCCCGTCGGGCCATTCGGCGGCCTCCCTCTCCATCGCGCTGCCCGTGGCCGTCGCCGTGGGCGGGGTGCCGGGCACGGCGATCCTGCTCCTCGGCCTGGTGATCGGCTTCTCCCGGGCCTACCTCGGCGTGCACTACCCGGGCGACATCGCCGCGGGCTGGGTGCTGTCCTTGCTGGCCCAACTGGCCTACGGGCTGCTGTTCTGAGGAACGGGGCCGGCTCTCCACCGGGGACCCACGACCACAGGCATGCCCGAGCCGAGCGCTGATCGCCGAACGCTCTACCCGTCCAGCATCTCCTTGATCCGGTCGAAGAAATTCGCCCTCAGCTCCTGCGACTCCTCCGGGCTCAGCATGGTGTCGGCGGTCTTCGCGTCCAGGAGCCCGGCGGGGATCTCGTCCAGATAGCGTGACGGAAGGATCTCCACGCCCTCGCCGCCCCGGCGCCGCGTGCGGCAATGGGAGAGGGTAAGCCGGCGGCGGGCCCGGGTGATCCCCACATAGAGGAGCCGGCGCTCCTCGGCCAGGGCACCGGGATTGGCCTCGTCTTCCAGGGCGCGTGCGTGGGGCAGTAGCCCCTCCTCCAGGCCTACCAGGAAGACGTCGCCGAACTCGAGCCCCTTGGCCGAGTGCAGGGTCATGAGGGTCACGACGTCGGCGTCGGCGTCCTGCTCCTCCTCCGGGTTCTCCAGGTCTGCCAGGGCCAGGCGCGACAGGCCGTCGGCCAGGGTCGGCGGGCGCCAGCCGCCGTCGCCGTCGCCCTCCAGGGCCTCGGCGGTCAGGGCCAGGGGCGCGGCGCCGCCGTCCTCGACCCGGTCGGCCGCCTCGGCCCAGCGCTTCCGCTCGTAGCGGGCGATGGTCCCGGCCAGATCCCGCAGGTTGGAGACGCGGGCTTCTGCGTTGTTCGCGCGACGGTCGGAACGGACCGCCTCCTCCAGCCCCACATCCCGGACCAGCTCCAGGACCCAGCCGGCGATGGGCGGCAGGGCGGTGGCCGGGGGCGGCCGCCGGGCGTCCCGCTCCGCCGCCTGGAGCGTCTGCCGCTGGCGCTCCAGCAGGTCCAGGAAGTCGCGGACGGCTTCGGCCTGCGCCGCGCCCACGTCGTCTCCGGTGACGGAGGCCAGCGCCTTCGCGAACGGGAGCCCGCCTGAGCGGGCCCGCTCCACGACCCGGGCCACGGTGGTCCGGCCGATGCCCCGGGCGGGTACGTTGATGATGCGACGCAGCGCGATCTCGTCCCGCGGGTACACCACGGCCCGGAGGTAGGCCAGGGCATCGGCCACCTCCTTCCGGTCGTAGAACGACATGCCGCCCACGACCCGGTACGGGATGCCCTTGGCGCGAAAGATCTCCTCCAGGGGCCGGGCCTGGGTGTTGGCCCGGTACAGCACGGCGAAGTCCGACCAGCGCATCCGTTCCCGGAACCGGCGCACGCTGATGCGGGCGGCCACCAGCTCCGCTTCGGCGGCCTCGTCGTCGTGCTCGTACAGCTCCACCGGCTCGCCGCTGGGGTTCTCGGTGTGGAGGCGCTTCGGATGACGGTGCGGGTTCCCGGCGATCACCGCGTTGGCTACCTCCAGGATGCGTTCCGTGGACCGGTAGTTCTGCTCCAGACTGACCACGGCGGTGCCCTCGAAGTGACGCTCGAAGTCCAGGATGTTCCCCAGGTCCGCGCCCCGGAAGGCGTAGATGGACTGGTCGTCGTCGCCCACGACGCAGACGTTCCGCCGCGCGCCGGCCAGCAGCCGGGTCATGTGGAGCTGTACCGCGTTCGTGTCCTGGTACTCGTCCACCATGAGATAGCGCCAGCGGCGCCACACGTCCCGACGCACGTCCTCGTCCTCCTCCAGCAGCTTGACCGGCAGGAGCAGCAGGTCGTCGAAGTCCACGGCACCACACGCCCGCAGCGTCTCCTCGTAGCGACCGTAGGCCTGGGCCGCCAGCACCGCGTAGTCGTCCGCCCGGGTGCCCACCCCCACCTCCGTCGCCACCTCCCGCTCCGCTTCGGCGGGGCTCACGCGACGGGTCTTCCAGCGGGAGATCCGGGCGAGGACCCGTTTCAGGTCGAAGCGGTCGTCGTCGATGTGAATCTCCTCCGTGGCCTGCCGCAGCGCGCCGAGCTGGTCCGCCGTGGCGTAGATGGCGAACCGGCGTGGCAGACCCAGCTTCTCGCCGTGCCAGCGCAGGATGCGGACGCCCAGGGCGTGGAACGTGCTCACGACGACGTCCGCCGCGTCGTCCCCGGCGAAGGTGCGCACCCGCTCCCGCATCTCGTCCGCCGCCTTGTTCGTGAACGTGACCACCAGGATCCGGTGGGGGTCCACCTGCTCGCCCCGGATCAGGTGCACGACCCGATGCACCAGCGTCTTCGTCTTTCCGCTGCCGGCACCGGCCAGGACCAGGAGCGGGCCATCGGTGTGGAGGACGGCCCTGCGCTGGGCGGGATTGAGGCCTCTCAGCCAGGGGCGGTTGGACAGGGCGCGCGTCTTTGGATTCGGGAATAGTGCTGATCGTGTCCGGCGCTTCGGCCGGGCGGAAGGTACGAACCTCGTCGGGGCCGCGCTATGCGTAGGGTTACGGCTCCTGGCCTGGCGGGATTCTGGACGGGCGGCGGCTTGTGGCTTGGAAAATGACTGGCCGACCTCACGGCGCGTGCCTAATAGCGGAAAATCGCCGCCACGCCCGTATCCGTCGGCATGTCGGAAGACGGGACCACGACCACCTCGCCACCCCGGTCCAGCACCATCTCGGCCAGCTCGTCGAGGACGTCGTCCACCTCCGGGTCGGCCAGGTCGTCCAGCTCCATGCGTCCCGTCTCGGGATGGACCCGGCCGGGCACGCGCCGGTCGGCGTCGATGAGGGCGGTGGCTACCCGGCCCTGTACGGCGGCGGCGCAGACATCGGCCGGGTCGCGGGCACCGCGTTCCCGGGCCTCCGCCGCGCCGAACGTCTCCACGAGATCGGCCAGGCGGGCGCGGTAGCGAGGCTCGAACACGGCCCAGGCCCGGGCCCGGACCTCCTCCAGGGATAGGGCATCGGGGTGCTTGTCGATGCCGTCCTCCAGGAGCCGCGTGTTCCGGCTCACGTCCCGGAACACCGCCTGGTGCTCGGGAAGCGCCGCCAGCAGGAAAGGAAGCGGCGGGTCCGCGTGGTGCTCCAGAATGGCGCGGTCGACCACCCGGAAGAACCGCTCCACGTCCGTCTCGATCTCGTCCTTGCGCGAGCCGTGGCCGTGGCGCATGGGCGGGCCCGCCGCCCCCTTGCCGTACGAGGCGACGGTGAGGTGAGGCTCGGTGACCTGCTCGCCCAGGGCATCCGTCATGGTCCACGGCACGTCGGGAGCCAGCTCGACCTCGTCCACCCCGTACCGGTTCCCTTCGTAGAGCGAGACCGCGCGCCGCTCCAGCCCCAGGACCCGGAACCGGTCCCCGGACTGGAGGGTCCTGAGCATCGGCTTCGTATGGAAGCTGTCCGCGACGACGGCCAGCTCCGGCACCGTCCGCTGGAGGCGATAGACGTAAAAGCCGCCCGGAGCGCCCAGCACCGCGAGACCGTCCAGGGTCCGCCCCCAGAAGCCCTCGTCCGACGCCAGCTCGTGGAAGGGCGCGAGCAGCTCGCCGATCGCGCTCTTCGGGTATTTGCTCTCCAGCGACTCGCGCAGGCGTTTCACCAGGTTCTTGAAGCGGATCGGGTCCTGTTCCCGTTCCGGGTAGTGACGGTGGGTCGGCTGGTACAGTGACAGGCACGGAGGGTCGTGCCGGTCGGGCAGCTCCAGCGCGGCGGTGCGTCGTGCGTCCATGTCGTCCCCCTCTGTCGTGCAAGGCGGTCCACGAACGTAGACGCATACCCAACGCGGTCAGGCGGGGTTCCTGGCCTGGCAGGCCCATCGTGCGGCAGTCGGGCGTCAACCGGTCCCCGCCCCGGACGCTCCGGGAACCGGCCGGACCGCGCCGGTCGCGGGATGGAAGCGCCCACCGGCGGAAAGGAGGTGGAGCCATACATCGCTGGCGAACAGCTCGCCGGCGTCGGAGACGCGAGCGTACCGCGCGTCCACGATGAGGGCCGCACTCTCGCCCACGACCTCCCAGGACCCGTCGGGCCGCACGATGATGGCGGTGGACTCGTCGATCCCCACGCCGATCAAGGCGGGCCGGGTGAGGACGGCGGCGAGGAGCCGGTTGAACCGTTCCCGCTGCAGGAAGTGCTGGTCCACGATGGCGCCGGGAAGGAGGCCGAAGCCCGGAGCGAGCTCCATCATGCCGCGCTCGATGCGGCTGAAGGTGTCGCCGAAGTAACCGAGAGTGTCCGCTTCGGGGTCCCTCTGGCTACCGGTGATCATGGAGTCGGACATGACGGCGGCGCCGGCGGAGGTCCCACCCACGACGGCACCTTCCCGGTAGCGGCGTCGGATGGCGTCCAGGACCGGTGTCCCGTTGAGGACGCCGGTGAGCCGGGACTGGCTGCCGCCGGAGAACCAGATGCCGTCGGCGTCGTCCAGGAGGGCGGGGTCGGCGGCCAGAGCGTCGTCCCGGGTGAGGACGATGCTGCGGGCGTCGGCGCCGAGCGCCCGCAGGTCTTCCGCCTGGCGCGCGCCCGTCTCCTCCGGCGAGGCGCTGGCCATGGGGAGCACCACGAGGTGGGCGTCCGGTCCGCCCGCCAGCTCCACGAAGTGCCGCATCAGTGAGTCGGGCCGGGATCCGCCGCCGACGATGAAGAGATGGCCCTTTGCTGCGTCGGGTGCCGGCCCGGGCTGGCAGGCGACACCGGCGAGGGAAAGCAGGAATGCGGAAATGGCTGCGAGTCGGAAGCGCGTCATGTCCGGATCTACGATTCGAGGTGCCGGTCGTTACCGTATGGTAGGTGCCGCTTGCGGTCGAGGCCAGCTCGCGACGTTCCAGGCCGGAGTCCTCCGCACGGTACGCCCGTTTGCGTGCACCGGGGCCCGCCCGGACGCAAACTCCCCCGACAGAGCGGGCCTGGACGGTCCCGGGAGTCCCCGTTCACCGTCCAGGCCCGAGAGTCAACCTGGCCAGGACTGCGTCTCAGCCGTTGGGCCCATCCGGCCCGTGCCGCCCGTGCCCGAAGCTGCCGAACGGCTGCCCCCAGGCCCGGACGATGGGCGGCATCACCAGCGTGCCGTCGTCCAGGACGGCGATGCCCCGGATGGACGCGTCCACGTCGAACTCGACGACGACATCGGCGCCGTCCTCCTCGGTCACGGTGAAGTCCGCCGTGGGCACGAAGATCCAGTCGACCTCGCCGCCGCCCACCTGGAGCGGGTACGTCTCACCGGTTAGGAACGTCCACGTCTCGCCGGTCTCTTCGTCTTCGATGACGACGTCCTCGGCGAAGGTGATGGTCACGTCCTGGAACAGGAGCCGGACGTGGCCGTACGTCCCGAGCTCCAGCTCGTCGACGGCTACGGGCATCCCGTCGACCGGCAGGCTCATCAGGTCCAGCTCGACCCCTTCCCCGACATCGACCGTGACCCAGGCGGCACCGGTGAAGTGCGGGCCACCGGCGCCGTGGCCACCCATCCGTCGCGCGTCAAGGCGTGCCTCGATTCCCGTCAGCACCACGACGACGCTGCTCACGACATCAGGCGTGACCAGCTCGTGGACCGGGCCGGTGCCGCCGCCGGGCCCCTCACCGAGGTGCGCAGGCCCGACCTGAAGCAGCGCGCCGTCCGACAGGACCGCGGTCTCGGAGCCGGCCGGGGCGCCGGCGAACAGGATCTGTGTCGGGGCATCGGACGCCGTGCCGACGCCATCGTCACACGCGGCCAGGGAAAGCATGGCCAGTACGGCGAGCGGGAATCGCGTGTGCTTCCACATGGTTCCTCCACCTCCCCTCACGGGTTCGTCTCTCGTGCTACCCTCCGCCCGTCCGCCGGGCCTCGGGACTCATCCGTAAGACGACGGGACCCGCCCATTGGTCACCGAAAATGGAATGTAGTGACCGACAGCGCCGGTTGCGCCCGCCCGCCGGCGCCCTGATACTCCCGGACATGAAGTCCGCCGAGCCCGTCGAGGAGATCCCCTTCCGTCTCGAGGCGAACGGCCGTCCCGTGGCGGTGTGGAGCTGTACACCGGAGGCGTACGAAGCGCTGGCCGTGGGACGTCTGGTCTCCGCGGGGTTCCTGGTCCCGGGGGACGTCGTGCCGGCACTGGAGGTCGAGGCGGGGCCGGGCTCCGTCACGGTCCGGGCCACGGTCCCGGAGGGGGCCGCGGAGCGGGCGTGGGCGGAGGACGCGCATATCCGGCGACACGGCTGCGGGCTCCTGCACTACGTGGACTGCGAGCCCGCTCTCCTGGCCGGCGACGTGGGGCCGCTGCCCGACCCGGACTGGCCGGCGCTCTTCGCGGCGCTCTACGGTCGGGGCTCGGAGCGCTCCTCGGGAGTGCACGCCGCGGCGTTGAGCGACGGCGAGCGGTTGTTCCACCGCGTCGAGGAGGTGGGCCGGCACAACGCGGTGGACAAGGCGGTGGGTGGCGCGCTGCTGGACGGAGCGGAGCTCCGTGGGCTGGGGCTGGTGGTCTCGTCACGGGTGAGCGGCGAGATCGCCCTGAAGGCCGCCCGGACGGGGCTGGCCTGGACCGCGACACGGTCCGTACCGACGACGCTGGCGCTGCGCATCACGCGGATCGCGGGCCTGCCGGTCATCGCCCGGGCGGTGGGATCCGACCCCCGGCTCTACCTGCCGGACCGGCGGACCCACGTGTCATGGCGCCGCGAGAAGGAGGCGGGGTGAGCCACGAATCCCGGATGCGCGAGAACCTGGAGCGGCAGCCCGACTGGCTGACGGTGCGCCAGGCGCTGGGCCGCATCCTGAACGTGGTACATCCGCTGGACCCCGAGACAGTACCACTGCTCGAGGCACGGGGTCGAACCCTGGCCGAGAACATCTTCTCGCCTGTCGACCAGCCGCCGTGGGACAACAGCGCCATGGACGGGTATGCCGTGCTCGGCGTGGACATCGCCAGCGCCTCGCCCGACGAGCCGGTGGACCTGGAGCTCATCGAGGACGTCCCCGCAGGGGGCTTCCCGACCCGGTCGCTGGAACCCGGAACGGCGATCCGGATCATGACCGGCGCCCCGGTCCCGGTGGGCGCCGACTCCGTGGTCCGGGTCGAGCACACGGAGGAGCGCGACGAGGGTGACGGCCGCGTCGTGCGTGTGCTCGAGGGCTCGGACGCGGGGCGCAACATCCGGCAACGCGGCGAGGACCTGCGGGCGGGCGATCCTGTGCTGGGCGCGGGAACCGTGCTGCACCCGGCCCAGATGGGGCTCTTGGCCACGGTGGGCCGCGCCACCGTCGCGGTCACCCGGAAGCCCCGCATCGCCGTCCTGTCCAACGGCGACGAGCTCGCCTCGCTGGAGGAGTTCGAGGAGGTCCGGGCCGGGCGCCGCATCGTGAACTCGAACTCGTACTCCCTCGCCGGGGCCATCGTGGAGAGCGGCGCCGAGCCCGTGCTCCTGGGCATCGCCCGGGACGACGAGGCCGACATCCGGCAGCACCTGGAGCGGGGCCGCGACGCCGACGTGCTCATCACCACCGCCGGCGCCGCCGTGGGGGAGCACGACCACATGAAGGCCGTGCTGGACGACATGGGCTACGACCCCGACTTCTGGCGCGTCCTCATGAAGCCCGGCAGCCCCGTCTCCTTCGGGCAGCTCGACGGCATGCCGGTGTTCGGACTGCCCGGCAACCCCGTGTCGGCGCTGGTCACCTTCGAGGTCCTGGTCCGGCCCGCGCTCCGCCGCATGCTGGGCCGGCGCGCGGTGCACACCCCGACCTTCCGCGTGCGGGCGGCGGAGCCCATCTACACCCGCCGCCGGAGGCAGCAGTTCCTCCGGGCCATCCTCGAGCCCGACGGGCGCGGTGGCTGGCTCGCCCGCCTGACCGGCCCCCAGGGCTCCGGCATCCTGTCGTCCATGACCCGGGCGGACGCGCTGCTCATCGTGCCGCCGGGACCCGAGCCGATTCCGGAAGGCGACGAGCTCGCCGCCATCCCCCTCCCGGTGCCCGACGACGGCATCGACCACCCCGCGGATGTCTGAGCCGCCCGTCGTCTGCATCATCGGCAAGAAGAAGAGCGGCAAGACGACCGCCAGCGTCGCCCTGGCCGCCGAGCTGGCGCGGCGCTTCCTCGCCGACGCGGACATCGTGCTGGTGGAGGGCTTCAAGCACGAGCCGCTGCCCAAGATCGAGATCTTCCGGAAGGCCGCCCACGACGAGCCCGTCTTCCCACTCCGGCGCGCCGGAGTGGGAGCACTACCTGGCCATCGCCACGGACGTCCAGGGCGTCGAGGCGCCCTTCCCCGTGCTGGACGTGGAGGACCCGGAACTGGCCAAGCTCGCGGACCTGGTGGAGGCCGAGATGCTGGGGTAGCGTCGGCTTCGTGGGCCCGATCGGCGGCCATATCTCACGCGGAGCCGCAGAGCGCGGAGCGGACCCCAGGCGCACCAGGCGTCGTCCGAGCAGCACCCAACCCACACCCGCCCGCCCTCGCCGTATCCAACTCGCCGTATCCAACTCGCCGTATCCAACTCGCCGTATCCAACTCGC
>CAYQCY010000065.1:0-4024 GCA_964416095.1 uncultured Gemmatimonadaceae bacterium | reverse complement strand
GTATCCAACTCGCCGTATCCAACTCGCCGTATCCAACTCGCCGTATCCAACTCGCCGTATCCAACTCGCAGTGCTCCAACTCGCCGTGCTCCAACTCGCCGTGTTCCAACTCGCCTCATCCCACGGCCGGCTCATCCAACCGTGGCGCCTCCCTGCCCTTCGCCATTCTCAGGTTCAGCATCTCCACGAACAGCGAGAACGCCATGGCGAAGTAGATGTAGCCCTTCGGGATGTGCTGGTCGAAGGACTCGGCGATGAGGGTGAAACCGATGAGGAGCAGGAAGGAGAGGGCGAGCATCTTGATGGTGGGATGGTCGTGGACGAAGCGGCTGATGGGCCCGGCGGAGATGAGCATGATGCCCACGGCCACGACGATGGCGGCGATCATGACGGCCACCTCGTCCACCATGCCCACGGCGGTGATGACGGAGTCGAGGGAGAAGACGAGGTCCAGGAGGATGATCTGGATGATGACGCTCCGGAACGACGGGTGGCCGCCGACCTCCGTCCGGGACTCGACGCCCTCGATCTTGTGGTGGATCTCGTAGGTGCTCTTGGCCACGAGGAAGAGGCCGCCTCCCAGCAGGATCAGGTCCCGGCCGGAGATCTCGTTGCCGAGGACGGCGAAGAGGGGCGCCGTGAGGCGGATGATCCACGCGATCGCCAGGAGGAGCAGGATACGGGTGACCATGGCCAGGGCGAGCCCAAAGGTGCGGGCCCTGGGCTCTTCGTCCTCGGGCAGATTCCCCGACAGGATCGAAATGAAGACGATGTTGTCGATCCCGAGGACGATCTCGAGAGCCGTCAGGGTGAGGAACGCGATCCAGATGGTGGGGTCGGTGATCCATTCCATGGCCGGGACGTCCTGATCTGGTGCGTGGGGAACGTCATGCGGGCGTCGGGCGCCGCGTGGAAGCCGTGCCGCGGCGGGAGAATGAGGCAAAACCCGCGACCGTGCAACGGAGGGGTTGGCCGAGCGCGAGCCCCGGTCCTCCCAACCGGCTGAACTCCGCGTCGATCCGGACCGAGGTCAACGCGCAATCACGACCAGCGCATTGCCCACCCGTCTCTCGCCTTCCGGGTCCGACGGCCGGTTCACGATCCGGCCCTCCACGACCATGGTGGTGGAACCGCCACCGTCCAGGTTCAGCGCCTCGTCCGCTCCGAGCCGCTGCATGAGCCCGACCAGCTCGGCGAGGGTCATCCCGTCGGAGTACGGGGCCTGGCGCCCGTCCACGGTCACGAGCCAGAAGGTGCGACCGCCCCCGGCGAAGCCCACCGCCGTACGCGGGTGGCGCTGCCGGCCGAAGGCCTCCCGGGGCTCGGTGGCGAGCTCCGCGGGTACGGCGCCGTCGCGTAGCAGGACCGGGTAGCCGCCCACGGCCTCCTGGGCGGCGAGGCGCGTGCCCCGGTCCCGGATGGTGAGAGCCAGCGCCCAGCGGACCGTGTCGTTGACGGCGAAGCCACGGAGGTAGTCCCGGGCACGGCCGCGACCGGCGAAGGCGACGGTGTCGGCGCCGACGGGCACCCGACCGCCCACGCTATCGACCAGCACCACGACGCCGAGCTCCTCGCCGCTCAACCCGGACCGTGCCGCGCCATCGACGCGCCGCACGGCCAGCACGCGGGCAGTGGAGTCGGCGGGTGTCGCAGCTCCGATCCACGCGTCGAAGAACGCCAGCCCGTCGGTGGCACGATACCCGGTGTCCGGCAGCGGCCGGTTCACCCACGCCAGGCTGTACGGCACGGTCCCGTCGTCGTCCCGACCGCGCAGCCAGCCGTGGACCTCGGCATCGCCGACGGCCGCGCCGGCCTCCGTCAGGGCGAAGACCGGCCAGTCCCGCCCGGGCCCCACCTGCACGTCGCCGTCGTCCACCTGCGGGCCCACCGGCGTCCCTTCCGGCAGCGCGAAGAAGTCGGCGTTGACCCCGGCCAGGGCATCACGGGCGAGCGCCCTGGTCCCCGCGGCCCGCTCCAGCGGCGGACCGGCGTGGCGCACGTCCAGCCCCAGACCGCAGACGTCGAAGTCCACCGCCAGGACGTGGATCGCCCACGGGCCTCCCGCCTGCCAGACGTACGCGTGACGCACGCCGGGAGCGACCGTCTCCACCCGGAGCGTGTCGGCGTCCGGAAAGGCCGCGGCGATGTCGTCGTCGGAAACGGTCCAGCCGGCAGGCTCCTCGCACCTCCACGGCCCGATCCGCGAGACCGGCCCCGCGCACGCCGCCAGCAACGCCAGCAAGCCTGGAAGGAGCCATCTCATGCCGGTCCCCGGAGCCCCGTTCCGTCGTTCGGCGTCACGCATCCCACACCTCCCCATCCACTCCGGGCTCCGCCGCCGTGGCCGCCTCCGCCCGGGGACCGTCCCTCTCCGGGATCCGGCTCATGGCCCGCTCCGCCAGCGCCGTGATGGTGAGGGACGGATTCACGCCCGGGTTCGCCGACACCGCCGCGCCATCGATCACGTACAGCCCCGGGTAGTTCCAGACCTGGTGGTCCGGCCCGATGACGCCCTCGTCCGGACCCGCCCCCATGACCGCACCGCCCAGGATGTGGGCCGTGGTGGACGTCGCCCACAGCGTCTCCGTGATCAGGCTCACCGGGAAGCCGTCGATCTTCTCCGCGATGCGCTCCGCCAGCTCCGTCGCCTCCGGGATCGCCGCCGTCGGTACTTCGCCCGTCTGCACCTCCGTCACGACGCCGCGCCGGAACAGCGTGCGCAGCGACCGGCCCAGCCTGAGCGACAGCTTCCCCTCCAGCGTCCGCATGTACAGCACGATCATGCTGTGCCGCGCCAGGTCCGGGACGAAGAACGCCCGCAGCGTCCGGACCGGGTGCCGGATCATCGTCGCCAGCAACGCCCGCAGGCGGGCGAAGAGGGTGGAGCCCGGCGCGTGGGGCGTGATCAGCAGGCGGAAGAAGCCGGAGCCGTCGGCGAAGCGGACCGGCTCCAGGCTCGAGTGCTCGTCCGTCTTCACGATGGACGTGATGGCAATGCCCTCGGACAACGCACGGTCCCGTCGCTCGGAGACCACGCCCATGAGCACCTCCGAGTTCGTGCGCACATCCCGCCCCACCCGGGGCGACAGCGCCGGCAACCCGTCCGGGGTCTCCCGCAGGCGCAGGAGCAGCGGCACCGTGCCCAGCACGCCGCCCGCCAGGATCACGCGCTTCGCCCGGTACACGCGACGCCGCCGCAGCCACCGGACGGGAGAACGGCCCTCCAGCGCCGTCACCTCGTAGCCCCCGTCCACCGGCCTGATCCACGTCACCTCCGTGTCCGCCTTGATGCCCAGCCCGCGACGCTCCGCCAACCACAGGTAGTTCCGGTCCAGCGTGTTCTTGGCGTCGTACCGGCACCCCGTCATGCACCCGCCGCACTGGATGCACCCCGTCCGCGGCGGGCCCTCGCCGCCGAAGTACGGGTCCGGCACCGTCTCGCCCGCCTCCCCGAACCACACGGCCACCTCCGTCGGCCGGAACGACGCCCCCCGGCCCACGTCTTCCGCTACCTCCCGCACCACCTCGTCCGACCACGTCACGTACGGATGCTCCGTCACGCCCAGCATGCGCCGCGCCGTGGCGTAGTGGGGCTCGAGCTCCGGCTTCCAGTCGGCCAGGCCCTTCCACGACGACGCCTCGAAGAACTCCACCGGCGGCTCCGGCAGCGTGTTCGCGTACACCAGCGACCCGCCGCCCACGCCGACGCCGGTCAGCGCCGTCACGTGCCGCAGGAACGACATGCGGAACGGACCCCGGAACCCGAGCCGCGGCATCCACAGCCACCGCTTCAGGTTCCAGTTCGTCTTCGGGAAATCCTCCGCCCCCAGCCGCGGGCCCTTCTCCAGCATCAACACCCGGTACCCCTTCTCCACCAGACGTAGCCCGCATACGGAGCCGCCGAAGCCGGAGCCGATGATCAGGTAGTCGAGGCGCATGCTTTCGTCGATGGTGCGAGGAGGATACGGCAAGATAGGTGAAGCGAGGTGTGGACGGCGAGGAGGATACGGCGAGCGGATACGGC
>CAYQCY010000064.1:0-20390 GCA_964416095.1 uncultured Gemmatimonadaceae bacterium | reverse complement strand
CGGGCAAGGACAATACACCCATGTGGAACAGCGAGGAGCCATTTTTCGGGGCCGTTCGTGGGCGACAATGCGGGTGGTGTGCTACGTCAGAGGCCCGCTTGCTCGGCCGCGTACCCGGCGGCGGCCCGGTGGGTGGCCCACCAGACGTCGTCGTGGGAGCGGATGTGGTCGATGAGCTCCCGCAGCACCACGATGCGGGAGCGGTGGCCGATGTAGTGGGGGTGCATGGTCAGGATGAACATGGTCCCTTCCCGGTAGGCCACATCGAACTCGTCCTTCCATACCTGGAGCACGTCCCGCGGGCTGGAGTAGCGGTCCCCGCGCGGGTTCAGGAGCGGGGCGTCGTCCAGGATCCATTCCACGGGTAGCTCGACGATCCCCGTGGGCTCGCCGTCGGCCAGCAGCTCGTACGGTCGCTCGTCCGCCATCATGGAGCTGTCGTAGAGGAAGCCCAGCTCCTGGAGCAGCTCCAGCGTGTGGGGGCTGAAGTTCCACGACGGCGCGCGGTACCCGACGGGTCGCTCACCCACGACCTCCGTCAGGTGGTCGATCGCCTTGACCAGCAGCTCCCGCTCCGTCGCCCGGTCCAGCTCCGAGTTCAGCTCGTGGATGAACCCGTGCACCGCGATCTCGTGCCGGCCCGAGGCCTGGATGGCGTCGGCCATCTCCGGCGCGATCATGAGGCTCACCGCCGGGATGAAGAACGACGCCGGGATGGCGTGCTCGTCCAGCAGCCGCAGGATCCGCGGCAGCGCCACCCGCGCGCCGTACTCGCCCCGGGACAGGTCGCTGATCGTGGGCTCGCCGAAACGCAGCGGGATCGTCTCGTTGTCCACGTCGAACGACAGCAGCACCGCCACCCGCGCCCCGCCTGGCCACGACTCCGGGTTCAGGTCCCGGCCCGCCCGTACGTCGTCCACCACGTCCATGACCGAGTCCATGGGCCACTCCCAACCGGGGATCGTGGCGGTCTGGTCCGTCGCCGCCGGCTGGCACGCCGGGGTGAGCGCGGCGAGCATGCCGGCGAGGAGCAGCGCTGCCGGGCGCGCCCGCTCCGACGCGCGAGCACGCCTCGTGGTTCCGGCCTCCCGGCGCCGTTTCCGCGACTGGGGGACCGGGGGACTGGGGGTCAGGCAGACTCATGGCGTGCGCTCCTTTCGGTACGTACTCACTCATGGCCCCGACGTCTTGTCATGGCACTCGAGCTTCCGCAGTCTCTTCGCGGCTTCGCGGTCCTTCGCGCCTTCGCGTGACAATCGCATACCTCACGACACCGCCGACTCCAGCAACCGGACCGTGCCGGCCTCCGCGTCGATCTCCGCCTCGACCCCAACCGGAACGGTCCACTTGTCGTCGATGTGGCCGATCATGGCACCGTGCCACGCGGGTACGCCGAGGCGGCCCAGGTGGTGGTCCAGCACATCGTCCAGCGTCAGGGAGCCGTATCCTTCGCCGGGGTCGCAGTCGGTGCACTTGCCGAAGACGACGCCGGCCACCGAGTCCAGGATCCCCGCCAGCGCCAGTTGCGTGAGCATGCGATCCACGCGGTAGGGCGCCTCGTCGACGTCTTCCAGGAACAGGATCGACCCGGTGAAGTCCGGCAGGTAGCCGCTGCCGATGATGGCCGTGAGCACGGTGAGGTTGCCGCCCAGGAGCCGGCCCCGGGCGGTCCCGGCCCGGATCGTGACGACGCGGTCCTCGACGCGGGCCAGGACGTCGTCGTCGGTGTCCTCGGGATTGGTGAAGACCGGCGTTCCGCCCTCGAAGACGAGCTCCCGGACCCAGGGCAGGGTGTACTCGTTGAAGGTGGACAGGCCCACGGGCCCGTGGAAGGTGACGAGGCCCGTGCGGGCGTGCAGCCCCAGGAGGAGGGCCGTGATGTCGCTGTAGCCCATGAAGACCTTCGGGTTTGCCCGCACGGCGTCGAAGTCGATCATGGGCAGGAGCCGGGCGGCGCCCCAGCCGCCGCGGCCGCAGAGCACGGCGTCGACGGCATCGTCCCGGAACATGCGGTTCAGGTCGTCCGCCCGGTCCTCGTCCGTTCCGGCCAGGTACCCGTGCCGGTCCAGCAGATGGTCACCGCGCACGGCCTCGAGGCCCAGCGCCGCCAGCCGCTCCTCCACCACCCGGATGCGGTCCTCCTGGTAGACGACGCCCGACGGGTTCGCCAGCCCGACCCGCATCCCGGGCCGGAGGCGGGGCGGCTTCACCGGCTCGGGCGCACGCCGCGCAACCCGTCCCGCGGCGTGCCGTGCCGCCGCCGTGGCGCAGCCGGCGGCGGGCAGGAGAGTGGCGAGGCCGGCGGCGCCGGCGGTGGAAAGGAATGCGCGTCGGTGCATGGCGGTGCTCTCGAGGCGGAAGGGATCGGGTTCGTCGTGGAAAGCTACGGCGCCGGTCGCGCCCCGCCAGTCGGGTCCGCGGCGAGCACCGTGGTCGCCGATGACGCGTGGCTCAGACCCGTGCCGTTGTAAGCCATTGCGTCCGGAGCAGATAGGACTGTTGCACGCGTGGCACGCCAAACCCTATGATGCAGAGCGCGACCGGGCCGGTGCTCCCCGCCGGTCCGGTCCAGTCGTCACGATAGACCTGGAGGAGCCATGCGCCACGCACGCATCACAGCCGTCGCCCTCGCCGTCGCCCTGGCCGCGTGCGCCGGAGACGCTGCCGAGGACCGGGGGATGGCGGAGGCCGACACGCTGACGGCGCCCGTCGTCGTGGAAGGGTTCTCGACGCCCGAATCGGCGCTGCACGATCCCGCGGCCGACGTGTACCTGGTGGCGAACATCAACGGCGCGCCCACGGTGAAGGACGACAACGGCTTCATCTCCCGGGTCGACGTCGACGGCACCGTGGCGGAGCTGCGCTGGATCGACGGCGCGACGGGCGAGTTCGAGCTGAACGCGCCCAAGGGGATGGCGATCCACGGCGACACGCTGTTCGTGACGGACATCGACGTGGTACGGGCTTTCCACCGGGTGAGCGGCGAAGCGCTGGCGGTGCGGCCGATTCCGGGGGCCGAGTTCATGAACGACCTGGCGGTGGGCCCCGACGGCACGCTCTACGCCACCGACACCAGCGGCAACACGGTGTACCGCTTCGACGAGAACGGCGATCCCGTGGTCCACGTCTCCGGCGGGCCGCTGAACAACCCGAACGGGGTCGCGGCGCTGGAGGACGACATCATCCTCGTCTACTGGGGCGGCGGCGGCGCCATGGTGGACGGCACGAGCCTGGAGGTCATGGAGCTGCCGGCGCCCGAGGGAGAGGGCCTGGACGGCGTCGTGCCGCTGCCCGACGGCAGCTACCTGGTCTCGAGCTGGGATCTGCGGGCCGTGCTGCGGGTCGGTCTGGACGGCACGGTGACCGAGATCCTGGGCGATGTGGACTCGCCGGCGGACATCGGCTACGACGCCCGCCGCGACCGGGTGCTGGTGCCGTTGTTCGAAGGCCAACTCGTCATCGTGCCGCTGGGTTAGGCGCCTGAACGTCGGCGCTGCCACGACACTTGGTACATTCCTCGCCGGGCCGGCGCCGGAGCCGGCCCGCGTCGAGCCTCGTCCCCCACTCCCCGGAGGCGTTCATGCAGCAGAAGATCCACACCGTCACCATCGAGGTCCTCGGCGACAAGCTGAAGATCGACAAGCCGAAGCTCGTGGCCGGAAACGGCGACGAGATCGAGTGGAACTGCGCCGATCCCTGGGCGCTCGTCTTCGAGCCGCCGCAGGGCACGGGCCCGGGCAAGCCCTTCAAGGACGGTCCGTTCAAGGACAGGAAGCGGGTCAGGAAGAAGGGCACGGGCCAGCCCAACCGCGGCACGGTCGAGAAGCACGAGGGCACGGACCAGGTCCGTTACAAGTACACCGTGGCCTGCTACAAGGGCGGCGAGGTGTACATAGAGGATCCCGAGGTGATCGTCGATCCCACGAGCTGAAGGCGACGGGGGCCACCGGGTTCACACTCGCACGCTCGATCCCCGGCCGGTCCCGACGCGCGCGAGACATCCCAGTCCACTCTCCCCGGGAGGTAGCTGTGCTTCGGACCCTGAAGAGACCCAGCGCCTGGGTGGCACTCGACGCCCTCGCGACGGCGGCGTGCGCCGGCGTCATGAACACCCGACAGGTCCCGCCGCCCTTCGATCCGGAATGGGACCACTACGACGCCGCGACCCGGACCACGACGGTCCCCATCCGGTTCCTCGGGAGCCAGCAGGACATCCTTTGGGCCGACCCGGTGGTCGTGCACCCGGGGGAGTACCTGGAATGGACGGCGTCGAGCGCGGTCTGCAGCGACTGGACGGTCCGTTTCGACCCTGACCCGACCGCCCGGGGTGGCGGGACGCCGCTGGGCGGCAACACCACGATGCGGAACAGGGCGAACCCGCAGGGCCACATCGCGGGCTCACCGGGGCCCGGGCCGATCCGGCGCTACAAGTACGACATCGAATGCGTCCGTCCGGGCGGGGCGGGGACGGTCACGGCGGATCCCGAAGTCATCGTGGATCCGAAGGACCGCGGTTAGGGGTGGCGGAGTGTTCCCGTCAGCTCCTGGAATCGGGGGTCGTCCCGGAGCGGTTCGAAGTACCAGTCGGTGGCCAGGGTGGGCGCTTTGGCCGGGTTGTTCCGGACGTAAGCGCGCAGCAGGCGGATGGCCTCGTCGTGGTCGCCCAGGAGGACACGGGCGTGGGCGTGATGGTACGTGGTGTACTTACGCTCCGGATCTGGCGGCAGGTACGGGTTCAGCACGGCCCGCGCGCTGTCAGGGAGTCCTGCCCGGGCGAGGGTCTTCGCCACGAAGATCTTGCCCAGGTGTTTCCAGACCTCGGGCTGGGCTGACCGGGTCATGATCGTGTCACGGAGCGCCCAGACCCGGTCGGGATCGGGCTGGATCTCCGGGTCGGCGCCCAGGATGTAGAACGTGCACTGCATGAACGCGCTGGAGGTCGGGTACCGTTCCCGGCCGAGGGCGCAGGCCCGCCTGGCTTCTGCGTGCTCCTGCGCATCGTGGGCGCCGAAGGCGTACCAGAAGAGAAGCATCAGCTCGTTCTCGAGGAACGCGTCCACTTCGAGGGCCCGACGCGCGGCCTGGTAAGCGGCCCGGTGTTGACTGCGTCGCTGGAGGAGGTCGGCCAGCCATCGCCAGGCCGTGGCGTTCCGGGGATCGGCGTCGACGGCGGCACGTAGGTCCCGCTCCGCCGCGGTCCGGAGAATCGCCGCCGAGTCCGCCGGCTGGTTCTCCGCCAGCTCGACGCGCAGCGCGCCGCGCCTGGCCAGCGCCGGGGCGAACTCCGGGTGCCTGGCCAGCATCCGGTCCAGATGCCGGATGGCGGTGCGGGTTGCCGTCGGCTCGTAGTTCTCGCCCGGTGCCGCCGTGTCGCGTGCTCGTACCCCCCATACTTCGGCCCGCTTCAGCGTCGGGTCCGGCCAGTCCGGGTCGGCCCGCTCGGCTTCGGCCAGGAGGGAGTCCGCGCGTTCCAGCCCACCCAGCGCCGGGCGGAGGCTCGGGTCCTCTTCCAGGATGCGCGCGGCCTGGGAATAGAGCAGCCATGCCCGCTCGCTGTCGGTGCGCCCCCGGGCGTCCCTGCGCCGGACCTCCTTGCCGATCTCCGTCAGGATGCTGCGCGCCGCTTCCCGGGGCAGCACGCCGAGGATCGCCTCCCGTGACTCCCGTGACGCGTGCAACGTGTCTGTGAGAATGTGGTCGTGGCTCACCGCGTCGAAGAGCTGAATGTTGAGGCGGATGTCGTCCCCGACCTCATGGACGCTCCCTTCCACGATGGCTCCCACGCGCAACGCACGAGCCACCGAGTCCAGGGGCGTGTCCTTGTTTCTGAACGGGGCCACGGCGAGGCGTGGCCGCACCTCGACGCCCTCGCTCCAGTCCAGCTCGGCAATGAGCGCTTCGGTCATCTGGGCTGCCAGGCCCTGCTGCGACTCCGAGGAGAAGTCGTCCAGGTACATCACGGCGATCTCGGTGAGCGGCGCCTCGAAGCCGTCCGAGATAGCCGGGCGCCAGAAGAGGATCAGTGCCGCCAGCGCTACCAGGATCCCCTGGGTCAGGATCTCTGGGCCGCGGACCCGCTGGATGCCCGTTTCGCCGTGGTTCCACGCCGCCACCAGCACCATGACGAGGCCGATGGCCATGAGCAGCCACAGGCGCGGCCGCAGCCATTCCGGCCAGCCGAAGAGGATGTCCACGCCCTCCAGCACCGCGATGGCGCCGGCGGCGTACCCCACGGTCCACTGGACTACATGGCGGGACCGGATCTCTTCGCGAAGCGTCCTGGGCGTGGCGCGCGCGGCGGACGGCTCGATCGTGGCCCCCGGTTCCGTCGCATACGCCGGCGCCGCCTCCCGGACCCGGTCCGCGGTCGCCCCGCTTCCGTCGGGGGCAGCCGCCTCCATCGCCGGGGGTTCCTCCGCGGGCCGCGCCGCCTCCGTCGGACCGCCCCGGATCCGGGCCACGAGCTCCTTCGTCTCGTCCAGCGGCTCCAGCTCGAGCTGCCGACGGACGAGGGACTCATAGCGCTCGTACTGGCGCAGCGCGGCGGACCGGTCGCCGGAGGTGGCCAGCAGCTCGATGAGGCGGTGCTGCGCCTCGTCGTCCAGCGGGTCCAGCTCGACCCACGCACGGGTCAGCTCGAGGGCCGCCTTCGTGTCATCGGCTTCCAACCGCGCCTCGATGGCCTCGCGCCGGGCGCGCCGGTGCAGCCGCGCCAGCTTCGCCTGCCAGCCGTCCACCCAGCCCTCGAAGGCCCGGGTCGTGGACGGGTACGTGCCGCCGAGGAAGGCGCCGCCGTACAGCTCCAGCGCCCGCTCCGGCTCACCCCGCTCCAGGGCATCGATGAGGTCCAGCAGATCGACCGTCACCGAGTCGCTGACGAAGAGCCGGTCGCCGCGGAGCTCCACCCAGTCGTCGCCCAGGATCTGACGGAGCTCGTAGACAGTCTGGCTCAGGGCGTGGCGCGCCCGCTCCGGCGCGTGCTCCGGCCAGAGCATGCCCAGCGCGGCGTCCCGGGTGACCTCGCGCTCGAACGCGAGGTACAGAAGGAGAGCACAGCGCACCGGCTGGGCGGGGAGCCGCTCCAGCTCCTCGCCGTCATGATGCACGCGTAGCGTTCCAAGCGTCAGGACGCGCGTGGGCACGTGGTGTTCCCTTTCGGAGGAAGGGAGGGGAGGCACACGTATCTATCGTAGTCCTGTATGGTTAGGTACATGCGCGTTTCCCGCGCAAGAGTGGCGGAGCCCGTGCCCCGCGCCCGTAGCCCCTTCGCCGTATCGTAGTTCCTTCCGCCTTCCGCTTCCCGCCTCCCGCCTCTCGCCTGTCGGTCAACGTCTCGGTTTGACCATGGGCCGGTGTCCGGAGTACCCTATGCCGGTCACGTCACCGGGATCTCATGGCTCGCCTGCACCTCGTACTCTCCACGGCTCCGGACGCCCTGCTGGACGCGGCGGCCGCGGCGTTCCTGGACCCGCCCGCGCCCGACCCCGCGCGGCCGTTCCTGACGCCCGCGTACCTGCTCGTCCTCCGCCAGGGCGGGCTCCGGGACGACCTGTTCGCCCGGGCCGCGGAGCGCGGCGTGAGGGGGTGGTTCGACCCGCCGCTCTGTGTGTTCCGCCAGCTCCCGGAATGGCTCGGCGCCACGGACCGGGAGCCGCTGGGCGACTACGAGCGCCTCGTGCTGGTCTCCCGGGCCGTGCGCGAAGCCGCCGGCGATGTCTTTGGCCGCCTGCGGCGGCCGGATGCCTTCATGGACGCGGTGGACCGCCTGTTCGGCGAGTGGGTCTCCGAAGGCGTGGATGCCGACACCCTCGCCGCGGCCATGGAGGGCCGGCCTTCCCGGGACGCATTCGAGGAGGACCGGGACCGGGAGCTGGCCGCTGCGTACCGTGCCTACCTCGCCCGGCTCCGGGAGACGAACCAGCGCGACGGCCGGGACTGGCTCGTGGACGCGGCCCGGGCGGCTCAGGACGCCGACGCGCTGGCGGACCGGCTGGGCGGGCGCCGCGAGATCCGGATCGTGGGGCTCCAGGACCTGAAGGGCGGCTGGCCCGTGCTGCTGGGGACCCTCGCGGGCTCCAGCGCTCTGGACCGGGTGGCCATCTACACGACGACGGCCGTCGAGCTGCCGGGCGTGGACATGCACGTGGAGGTGCTGGAAGACGGCGGGCTCGCCGGCCGGCTCTTCGGCGGCACGGCATGGGCGGGGGCCCCGGGCACGACCGCGGAAGCCACGGCGGCGCCCGGGAACGCGGATGCAGCGGGGCAGGTGGACGGGTCGGTGGAGGGGCTACCTCTCTTCGAGGCGGCGCCGGACGGCCCGGGTAGGGAGGGGGCCGCCGGCGCGGAAAACGACGTGAGTCCCATCGCGGGCCGGGCGCCGGCGGTGGACATGGTGTCGGCGCCGGATGCGGCCCGGGAGGTGGAGGAGGTGGCCCGGCGGGTGCGGCTGCTGGTGGACGAGGGTGTCGCGCCGCACCGGATCGCCGTGGTGGCCCGTCACGCCCGCCCGTTCCTGGACCGGGCGGTAGCGGCCCTGCGCCGGGTCGGGCTGCCGGTGACGGCCCGGCAGCGGGTCGCGCTGGCGGAGATCCCCGTCGTCCGCTCGGTGCTGGCGCTCGTCCGGGTGGCCGCCGAAGGCTGGACCCGTCACGGGCTGGTGGAGCTGGCGGAGCAGCCGTACCTCGGGGTGGACCTGGACGTGCGGGTGCTGAACCACATCGGCTACCGCGGCCGGGTCGAGGGGCTGGACGCCTGGTCCGAAGCGCTGGACGCCCTTCACGCCGAGGCGCTGGAGTGGGAGCGGCTGCGGGAGGACGACGAGGCCTCCGCCACGGACCGGCGCAGCGCGCCGCCGGCCGCCGAGCGGGTGGCGTCGGCCCGGGACGCCTTCCGCGACTTCGCCGTCCAGGCCCGGGAGCTGGACGCCGAGCGACCCCTCGCCGAGTGGCTCGACTGGCTGGAGCGGTTCGTGGACGACGATCCATGGTCCATCGAGCCGCGCATCTACCGGGTGCCGGAGGACCGGGTCGAGGTGGCGAGGCTGGACGCCGCCGGCTGGACAGGGATCCGGAAGGTCGTCGGCGAGTGGTGCGAAGCCGTGCGCGCCTGGGACGCCGGCGGCGAGGTGCTGGGTCCGACGTCGTTCGAGGCACGGCTGCGGGAGATGCTCTCGGGCGATGCGGCGCTCTGGACGGAGACGCAGCGGGGCGTGCAGGTGCTGGAGGCGCTGGCGGCGGCGTTCCGGGTCTTCGACCACGTCTTCGTCCTGGGGCTCGAAGGCGGGCGCTTCCCGCACCCCATGCCCCGGTCGCCGATCCTGGACGAGTACGACCGGGAGGCCCTCGCCGGCGCGATCCCCATGGAGCTCCGGTCCGAATGGGACGCCCGGGAGCGGGAAGCCTTCCGGACCGTGGTGGCGGGCGCCCGGGAGACGCTGACGCTGAGCCACGCCCGGCTGGACACGCTGGGCGCCGAGATCGTGCGGTCCACCTTCATCGACGAGGTGGAGTCGCTGGCGGTGCGGCGCAGCGAGGAGATCCCCGGATGCCGCGTCCTGACGCCGGGCATGCCCGTCCTCGCCCACGAAGACGTCGGCCACGCCGCCCGCGTGGCCCGCGTCGAGCGGGACCGGCAGACCGGCCGGCCGGGACCCCACAACGGCCTCATCGAGGCCCCAGAGCTGCTGGCCTGGCTCGACGACCGCTTCGGCGACGACCGGGTCTGGAGCCCCACCCAGCTCGAAGGCTACGCCAAGTGCCCGTGGGCGTTCTTCTCCGGACGGCTGCTGCACCTGGAGAAGCAGGAGGACCCGGACGCGGACATGGATCCCCGGGTCCGGGGCACGGTGCTGCACGCAGCGCTGCGCCGGTTCTACGACGCGGCCGTCGAGCGCCTCGGTGGGCCCGTCTTCCTGCGGGAGCCGGAGCTGGAGTGGTCGGCACCGCTCATGGCGGACGCGCTGGACGCGGCGCTGGCCGAGGCCGGCGGCGTCTGGCTGGGGCACCCCGCGCTGCGGCCTGCCAAGCGCCTCGAGTTGGAGCGTACGCTGCAGGAGTACCTGGCCTTCGAGGTCGGGCTGGCGGAGGACATGTACAGCACACGGAAGCGGAAGGCGCCCAAGATCCTGCGCACCGGCGTCGCCGCCCACGAGCTGGGCTTCGAGGACGTGGTGCTGGAGACCGGCGGCGTGCGCTTCCGATTCCGCGGCTGGATCGACCGGGTGGAGGAGGGCATCGACGAGCGGGTCGACGCCTCGCCGTTCCTGGCCGCCGTGGACTACAAGACGAGCCGGTACTCCGCGCCGGCCGGCGGGGACGACGCGGGCTGGGACGACGACGTCGTGCTCCAGGTTCCGCTCTACGCCCACGCCCTGAGGCGGCTGCGCCCGGACCGGCGGGTGGCGCGGGTGGAGTACCGTGCGATCCGGCAGCGGCAGACGGTGCACAGCCTGGAGCTGGTCCAGGTGGAAGGCGATCGGCTGGTGGAGAACGAGGAGGCGGCCCGGCGGATGGAGCGGGCGCTGGCGTCCGTCGGCGAGCACGTCCGGGCGGCACGGGAGGGCGTCTTCCCGGCCCGGCCCGCGCCCTCGTGCAAGTGCCCGCCGTTCTGCCACGCATGGGACATCTGTCGCGTGGCCGGTGGACCGGAGACGAAGCGATGAGCCGATCCGTCTTCGCCGCCGGCAGGCTGGAGCCGCGAGGCGGTCGGGAGCAGTCCCGGCCGGTGCCCCGACCGTCCCAGTGGCGGGCCATCCGGGAGATGCGGCACCAGCTCGTGGCCGCCGGCGCGGGCACCGGCAAGACCTTCACCGTCGTGAACAGGGTGCTGTACCTCCTGGGCGTGAAGCTGGACGGCGAGCGCCACCCGGACCCCATCCGGCTCCGGGAGCTGGTGGCCATCACGTACACGAACCAGGCGGCGGCGGACCTGAAGGCCAAGCTGCGGCAGGCGCTCCGGGAGCACGGCCGGGCGGCGGAGGCGAACGAGGTGGACCTGGCCCGGATCGGCACGATCCACGCCTTCTGCGGCGACGTGATCCGCGACTTCGCGCTGCGCACCGGCCGCGGACCGATCCGCACCGTCCGGGACGAAGGCGAGGCGGCGGCCGCCACCGACGACGCCGCCCGGGACGCCCTGGTGGACGCCCTGGAGCGGGACGCGGTGCCGGGGCTGGACGCCCTGCTGGCCGACTGGTCGTCGGCACGGGTCGTGGACTGGGTCATGTCCCTCGTCTCGGACAGCGACCAGCTCGCCGCGCTGCGCCGGACCAGGGCGGAGCTCGACGGGCCGGAGCGGACCCTCATCGACCTGGCGACGCGGGCCGAACGTCGCCTGCTCCGGCGCATGGAGCGGGACGGCGCCGTGGACTTCGACCGCATGGTGGTCTGGACCCGCGACCTGATCCGGGACGACCCGTCGGTGCGCCGGACGCTCCAGCGCCGCATCCGGGCCCTCATCATCGACGAGTTCCAGGACGTGGACCCCGTCCAGAAGGAGATGGCGTACCTGCTGGCCGAGCCGCTGTCGGGTCGGCAGGACACGCCGCGCCTCATGCTCGTGGGCGACCCGAAGCAGAGCATCTACCGATTCCGGCGGGCCGACGTCACCGTCTGGCGCGAGGTGGAGCGGGACTTCCAGGAGGGCCACGGCGTCGTCGTGCCGCTGGAGGACAACTTCCGCAGCGTCCCGCCCGTGCTGGGCCTGGTGGACGCCACCGTGGGCAGGATCCTGGACCGGCCCCTGAACGGCGACGAGCACCAGGACTTCGAGGTGCCGTACCGCCGCGTCGCGCCCACCCGGCCGGCCGCCGAGGAGCCGGCGGTGGAGGCGATCCTGGTCCCGGCCCGGCCCGACGAGGACAAAACGCGCCGCGCCGACGATGTCCGGGCCATCGAGGCGGCCGCGGTGGCCCGCCGCGCCCGGGAGCTCAACCGGGCCGGTGTCGAGTGGGGCGACATGGCGCTGCTGCTCCGGAGCTGGAACGCCGTCGAGCTCTACGAGCAGGCGCTGCGCGACGCCGGCATCCCCGTCTACACGCTCCGGGGCGAAGGCTTCCTGGAACGGCGGGAGGTGGTGGACCTCATCAACGCGCTGGAGACCGTGCGCGAGCCCCGGGACGACCGCGCGCTCATGGGCTTTCTGCGCAGCCCCTTCGTGGGCGTCCGGGACGACACGCTCCTGCGCATCGCCCGCGACCTGCCGCGCCCGTACTGGTGGCGGCTCCGGGACCGGGCCCGGGGCGCCGTCGCCGGCGCGCCCGCAGCGGAGGCGGAGGACCGGGACGCCCGCCCACCGGAACAACTGCTCGGCGGGCTGGACGTGGAGGAGGCCTCGATCCTGACCCGGGCGCTCCGCATGCTCGACCGGTTCGTGGCGCTCCGGGACCGGGTGCCGACGGCGGCGCTGCTGGAGGAGCTGCTCCTGGAGAGCGGCTACCTGGGCCACCTGGCTCTCCTGGGCGAGGACGGGCGCCAGCGCATCGCCAACGTGCGCCAGTTCGTGAACATGGCCGAGGGCGCGGCCGACACCGCCCTCGGCGACTTCCTGCGTGCCGTGCGCGAGCGCCGAAGCCGGCAGGACCGGATCGCCGAGGCGCCCATCTACGGCGAGGCGGACGACGTCGTCACCATCACCACCGTCCACAGCGCCAAGGGCCTCGAATGGTCCGTGGTCTTCTGGGTCGACCTGGTCCGGGGCGCGTGGCAGCCTTCCCCGGACCTGTTGGTGAACCGGGGCGAGATGCGGCTGGCCCGGCCGGGCGCCGCCAAGGGCGAGCAGCCCGAGGCCTACCAGAGTCTCCTGGACCGGGTCCACGAGGAGGAGGCGGCCGAGGACCGGCGGCTCTGGTACGTGGCGGCCACCCGGGCGAAGGACCGGCTGATCCTTTCGGGGATCCCCAAGGGCGCGAAGGGGCTGAAGACGAACACGACGGCCCACCAGGTCGCCGTGCTCCTGGACGGGCTCCGGGAGCAGGACGACGGCGAGCGCCTCGCCTTCGGGAACGGGGAAGACGGCCCGTGGGAGCTGCTGGTCCGGGTTGCCGACACCGAAGCCCGGGCCCTGGACGAGGGCGCCGGGGAGGCGGCGGAGACGGTGGGCACGGTGCGCGACCCCGAGATCCTGCAGCGGCCGCGGCCCTTGGTGCGGGTGCCGCTGGGCCGGACCCGCCACTCCGCCACCGAGCTCCTGGTCCACGACCGTTGCCGCCGCCGGCACTGGTACCGCTACGTCGCCGGGCTGCCCGAGCCCGACGCGGATGCGTCGGAGGAGCGCCTCGTCGCCGCCGTGCGCCGGGGCCAGATCGTCCACGAGGTGCTCGAGCGCATCAGGGAGGAAGACGAGCTGCCGGGCCTCCTGGAGGCGGCCATCGGACGCTGGGACGAGCACGCGCCGCCGCCGGACGGCGAGCGGGGCCGCCGTTACCGGGCACACCTGCGGGAGGAGGTGGAGAACGTCCTGGAGCATCCCGACTACCGGGAGATCTTCGACCGGCCCGACGCGCGACGGGAGCTCGGCTTCGCGTACATCCACGCCGACGGCATCGCGGCCACGGGGCGCATCGACCTGGCCGCGCCCGGCGGGAATGGGCTCCGGCTCCTGGACGTCAAGACCACGCAGTGCGATGCCGACGCCGTGGAGACGAAGGTGGCCCAGTACGGCCCCCAGAGGGACGTCTACGTCACCGCCGCCGAAGCCATCGCCGGGACGCCCGTGGACTGGTTCGCCTTCCAGTTCACCCGGGCCAGGGTCCACGCACGCCAGCGCATGGACGACGACGCCCGGGACCGGGCGCGCGGCGCCTTCGACCTCCGGGCCCGGGAGGTGGGCGCCGGTCGCACCGACCTGACCGAGCACCCCGAGGAGTGCTGGTTCTGCGGCTACGGCCGGGCGGGGATCTGTCCGGGCGCCGGGTAGGGTTGCTCAGTCCGCGATCACGGACCAGTCCACCTCTTCTCTTCCAGCTTCCTTCAGGGCGGCGTTCACCTTCGAGAACGGCCGGCTGCCGAGGAAGCCGCGCCAGGCGGACTGAGGCGATGGGTGGGGCGCCTCCAGGACGGTGTGCCGGTCCTGGTCCAGGATCACCACGCGCACCGCGTCCGGCGGCGTCAGCTCCAGGGCCCGGAAGACATCCTCCTCCGGCGGGAAGACCTGGTGCTCGCTGCGCTCCCGCTCCACGAAGTCACGGAGGTCCCGGAAGTACGACGCCTCCGTCTCGGGGCGCAGCGACCCGCGCCAGTCCTCCGGGATGGGCCGCATCGATGAACGCTTCTGTGAGATGGCCCGGCTCGGGCCGGTAAGGTAGCAGGTGCCTCGGGTCCCCGCCTCATCCGCACAACGCGCCAGAGGACGACGCTCGGACGCCGGCGCTTGAGAAGCTCGGGCGAAGCCTGTAGCGTGACGCTCCATGACGATCCGAGCCGACGCACCCGTCCGCGCCGTCCTCCTCACTGCCGTCCTGCTGGGAAGCGGTTTCGTTCCGGGACGCGCCCAGCAGGCGCCGCTGTCGCCACCGCCGCTGGACCGGGAGTTCCGGGGCGTCTGGGTGGCCACCGTCGGCAACGTCGACTGGCCGTCGGAGCCCGGGCTCAGCACCTGGCGTCAACAGCAGGAGCTGCGGGCGATCCTGGACCGGGCGGCGGAGCTGAACCTGAACGGCGTCGTCTTCCAGGTGCGGCCGGCCGGCGATGCCCTGTACGAGTCGGAGCTGGAGCCCTGGTCCGAGTACCTGACGGGCCGCATGGGACAGGACCCCGACCCGTTCTGGGACCCGCTGGCGTGGGCCGTGCGGGAGGCCCACGACCGGGGGCTGGAGCTCCACGCCTGGTTCAACCCGTTCCGGGCCCGGCGCGCGCCGGACCGGACCGGGATCGCGGCAAGCCACCTCGCCCGGCTCCGCCCCGGGCTCGTCCTGGAATACGGTGAGCAGCTATGGATGGACCCGGGACAGCAGGCGGTCCGCCAGCACAGCCGCCGCGTGATCATGGACGTGGTGCTGCGCTACGACATCGACGGCATCCACCTGGACGACTACTTCTACCCCTACCCGCTGGAGCTCGCGCCGGGCGATACGCTGCCCTTCCCGGACGACGAGAGCTGGGACGCCTACCGGTCCTCCGGCGGGAGCCTGGACCGCGGCCACTGGCGACGGGCCAACATTGACGCCTTCGTGGAGGAGATCTACGACGCGGTGAAGGCCGCCAAGCCGTGGGTCAAGGTGGGAATCAGCCCCTTCGGCACCTGGCGGCCCGGTTACCCGCCGGCCATCGGCGGCTACGACGCCTACGGCAACCTGTACGCCGACGCCCGCAAGTGGCTCTGGAACGGCTGGCTCGACTACGCCTCCCCGCAGCTCTACTGGCCCATCGCCCGCACCGACCTGAGCTTCCCCATCCTGCTGGGCTGGTGGGAGCAGCAGAACCTGCACGGCCGTCACCTCTGGCCCGGCCTCATCCCCAGCCGCATCGGCGGCGACCGGGAAGGCTGGTCCGCCACCGAGATCCTGCGGCAGATCTACGTGACCCGGGGCGCGCACCGGGCCAGCGGCAACATCCACTTCAGCATGCGCGCCCTCATGGTGGACTCGGTGGCCGAGGCCCTCGTCACACGGGCCTACACCGCGCCGGCCCTGGTCCCCGCCTCCACCTGGCTGGACGCCACGCCGCCGGCACCGCCGACCATCTCCGTAGGGAAACACGGTGACGGCCTCGCCGTCCGCTTCGCGCCGGGCTCCGAGGAGCGGGTCTGGCTCTGGGCCGTCCAGGTCCACGCCACCGACGGGTCCTGGACCACCGCCATCCTGCCGGGCCCGTCCGCCAGCCACCCCATCCCGGAGACGAACGACGCCCGCGCCGACGCCGTGTTCGTCACCGCCGTCGACCGCTACGGGAACACCAGCAGGCCCGCCCGGGCCGAACTTCCTTGAACTGCAGGCGGAAGGCGGAAGGCGGGAGGCGATAGGCGGGAGAACCTGCGGGGGACCCGCCCCGGTCCGGAACCCCGGCCTATCCCGGTGGCCCCGCCAACAGGACCCGCGCTGCTTCGACCACGGTCCGGGGCAGCAGCTCCCCGCCCAGGTTCCTGTACGTCACCACGAACCCCGCGCCGTCGCTGCGGAGCGTTCCGGCCAGGGCCTCGGTGCCGAGGCGCTCCTCGATGCGGATGGCCATCTCGGCGCCGAGCCAGTAGAAGGGACCGGCGCCGCGCACGCCCCGGGCGTGGAGCGTCCGGGCCCGGTCCAGGTCCGGCGTGTCGGCGTAGGCGGCGTCGTGGATGGCGGTCAGGAGGCGGACGCCCTCGGCGACCTGGCTCCGGTACTCCTCCTCGCCGATGGGCCGGGGCGGTGCCACGTGGGTGGCGGTGCCTTCCCGGAAGATCGCCCGGAGCGCCGTGAGGAAAATCGAATCGGCGGCCGATCGCGGGACCGCCCTGCGTCCCGGCTCCACGGCGTCCTGGGCCGCGTGGAACGTCTCGTGGAGGAGGGTGTCGAGGAGACGGTCCACGTCGTCCTTGAAGTACTCCAGGTCGATGGCGTAGACGTCGCCGATGCCCCAGCCGTCGGCGCCGTCGGCGAAGAGGAACCGGACGGTCCGTTCCACCTGCGTGCCTTGCGGCACGTAGGGCGCCAGGCGGGCGGCGATGGTGGATTCCATGCGACCCGCCCGGAACGAGAGCGTCTCGACGAGTCGCCTGTAGTCGCCCAGGTGACCGCGCACGTCGGCGAAGTGCATGAGGCCGGTGGGGAAAGCGTAGCGGTAGAGGGCGGCCAGCTCCGCGGAGTCGGGGCGCGCCACGAGGCTCAGCAGGGCGGCGGCGGGCCGGAAGTCCAGGGTGATGCGCCAGCCCGGGGTCCGCTGCCGGGCGGGCAGGGAAGGGGTGGCGCCGGTGAACTCCGCCGCGAAGGTCCGGCTGCGTTCCACCCAGGCCAGGACGCCGTCGCGGAGCCGGGCCGCGTGGTACGCCACGTGGACCACGCCGGCCGGGCCCGGCGGTGGACGGGTCGGCTGGGCCGTGGCCGACGTCGGTGCGCACAGGGCCGCTGCCAGCAGGACGGCGGCTGCTCCGGCGGCGACGGCTCGCTTCACGGCTTGCGCTTGTGGATGGCGGTCATGACGGTTGAACTTAACGTAGTCGCGGCGGACGGCGGACCCCGGCAGACCCGGTCCGGCCGGGTCGGCGCCTCTCGAAACGCCACGGGAAGCACATGAGCCGGACCTCGTACGACGAAGCCTACGCCCGCCTCTTCGCGGCGCTCCGGTTCGCGGCCGGAAAGCACCGCGACCAGCACCGGAAGGACGCGGGCGCATCGCCGTACATCAACCACCCCATCGCCGTGGCGGAGATCCTGACGCGGGTCGGCGGCGTGACGGACGTGGCCGTGCTCCAGGCCGCGGTGGTGCACGACACCATCGAGGACACCGAGACCACGGAGGGCGAGCTGGAGCGCGAGTTCGGCGCGGACGTGGCGGCCCTCGTCGTGGAGATGACCGACGACAAGAGCCGGCCCAGCCCCGAGCGCAAGCAGCTCCAGGTGGAGCACGCGCCCCGCATGTCCGACCGGGCCAAGCTCATCAAGGTCGCCGACAAGATCTGCAACGTGGTGGACGTGACCCACGCACCGCCGGCGAGCTGGGGCCTGGACCGCCGTCGCGAGTACCTGGACTGGACCGAGCGCGTCGTCGCCGGGTGCAGGGGCGTGAGCCGTGAGCTGGAGGAGTACTACGACGCCCGCCTCCAGGAGGGTCGGGACGTCCTCGGCCGGCCGTGACGGGCCCGACGGTACGACCGTTGCGGCATGAACGGATGGACGTCGAAGCGCGCCAACAACGGGAGAGCACCATGCGCATCCACAGCCCCGCATTCGAACACGACGGACGGATCCCCGTGGTCCACACCTGCGACGACGAGGACCTGTCGCCGGACCTCCTCATCGAGGACGTCCCCGGCGGCGCCGAGAGCCTCGCCCTCATCGTGGACGACCCCGACGCGCCCATGGGCACCTTCGTCCACTGGCTGATCTGGAACATGCCGGCCACCACGGAGGAGCTGCCCGAGGGCCTGCCCACCACCGTGGAGGTGCCGCTCCTCGAGTCGGCCGTCCAGGGCACCAACGACTTCGACGAGATCGGCTACCGCGGGCCCTGCCCGCCCCACGGCCACGGCGACCACCACTACCACTTCACCGTCTACGCCCTCGACGCCATGCTCGACCTGGAAGCGGGCGCGACGCGCCAGGACCTGGACCTGGCCATGTCCGAACACGTCATCGAGTCGGCGGAGCTGGTGGGGCTCTACGCCCGGGACTGAGGGCGCGGCGACACCGTCCAGCCCCGCGACACGCCCGTCCCGCCGCCGGACACCCGGCTGCGGCGACGGCTCCGCGGTGAAGCGCCCGAAACCGTTTCCTGACAACATGTTTGCCGGAACGTGAATCTCCGGCACGGTTCGTTCCGTATAGTGGAGTGGACGGAGAACCGAGCGGGAGGAGCACATGTTCAGGCGAACGTTGTTCGGAGTGACGCTGGCGCCGGTGTTCGCCGGGCTCGTGGCCGTGGCGGGGTACGTGGCGGAGCACGAGGCTGCGAAGGCGGACGAGGCTGCGATCCGGGAGACGGTCCAGGCCTACTTCGACGGGATGGTGCTGGGCGAGCCGGAGCGGCTGCGGGCCGCCTTCCACGAGGACGCCTACCTCATCGGCATCACGCGGGACGGGCCGACGCGGATCCCGTTCGCCGAGTGGAGCGCCCGCATGACGCGGCCGCTGCCGAACCCCGAGCAGTTCCGGAACCGGGTCGTCTCCGTCGACGTGGTGGGGATGGCCGCGGTGGCGAAGACGGACCTGGACTGGCCGAGCGTGCACTACGTGGACTACCTCTCGCTTCTCAAAGTCGACGGCGAGTGGAAGATCGTGAACAAGATCTGGCACCAGGAGCCGGGCCGGGACCACGGGTCCGGCGCCTGACGCATCGTCGTTCGTCCGTCCTGGAGAGCCGCCCTTCGCCGGGGCGGCTCTCCGCGTTCCGGGGACCCGGCCGTTGCCCTCGCCCGGGGTCGCCTCCATAGTGGGCGGAGCCCGAAGCCATCCGTTCGTGGACCCCGACCCCGAGACCGCCATGCACGAAGCCGCGCAGGACATGCCCCTCATCACGAACGATGCCGTCGTCCTCGGCATCCTGATGCTCATCCTGGCCTTCGTGTTCCACACGTCCCACAGCGAGAAGCCGGGGTGGCAGAAGTTCTACAAGTACGTCCCGTCGCTCCTGCTCTGCTACTTCATCCCGTCGGTCTTCTCCACGCTGGGGATCATCAGCGGCGAGGTCTCGAACCTGTACTACGTCTCGTCCCGCTACCTGTTGCCGGCCAGCCTGGTGCTCCTGACGCTGAGCATCGACATCCAGGGCGTGATCCGGCTGGGGCCCAAGGCCATCATCATGTTCATCACGGCCACGGTGGGCATCGTCATCGGGGCGCCCGTGGCCCTTCTCTTCCTGACGTGGATCAACCCCGACGCCCTCATGGCGGGACCGGACGCGGTGTGGCGTGGCATGACCACGGTGGCCGGGAGCTGGATCGGGGGCGGCGCCAACCAGACCGCCATGAAGGAGGTCTTCCAGGTCAACGACGACATGTTCTCCGCGTTCGTGGCCGTGGACGTCCTGGTGGCGAACGTCTGGCTGGCGATTCTCCTCTATGCCGCGGGCGAGGCCCATGTGCTCGACGGGAAGCTCCGGGCCGACACCTCGGCCATCGAGGCCCTGAAGAAGAAGATCGCCGACTACCAGGCCAGCATCGCGAAGATCCCCACCCTCGCGGACCTGATGAAGGTGCTGGCCGTGGGCTTCGGCGTGACGGCGGCGGGGCACTTCGGTGCGGACCTCATCGCGCCCTGGATCGCCGGGACCTATCCGCAGCTCAGCCGGCTGAGCCTGGACAGCCCGTTCTTCTGGATCGTGGTCATCGCCACGACGGGAGGGTTGATCCTGTCCTTCACCGGGCTGCGACAGTTGGAGGGGGTCGGCGCCTCACGGGTGGGCTCGGCACTGCTCTACGTGCTCGTGGCCTCCATCGGGATGAACATGAACCTGGCGGCCGTCGTGGAGACCCCGGAGCTCTTCCTGGTCGGCCTGCTGTGGATCAGCATCCACGCGGGCCTGCTCATCCTCATGGCCATCCTCATCCGGGCCCCCACCTTCTTCCTGGCGGTGGGCAGCCAGGCCAACATCGGCGGCGCGGCCTCGGCCCCCATCGTGGCGTCCGCCTTCCACCCGGCCCTGGCCACCGTGGGCGTGTTGCTGGCGGTGCTGGGCTACGCCGTAGGCACCTACGCGGCGTGGTTCACGGGGCAGGTCATGCGGGTGATGGCGGGCGGGTAGGGCCCCGGCCGGGCCGCGCTA
>CAYQCY010000063.1:0-20552 GCA_964416095.1 uncultured Gemmatimonadaceae bacterium | reverse complement strand
TACGTAAACCCGCCGCGCGCATTCCGCGTCTCCGCGCAACGATTCCGCGCTTCCGCGTTGAACGGCGTTTGCACCTTGCCCGCAGGCCGCCGAGGATCCGGTCGCCCCGCGCCATGCGAGTCGTCCTGCCGTGTGCGGGTAAGGACAAGGTACCCATGTGGAACAGCGAGGAGCCTTATTTCGTACTCCCTCTCCCGGAGGGCCACCGCTTCCCCATGGAGAAGTACGCCATGCTGCGGGAGCGGGTGGCCGACCTTGTACCCCGGGACCGCGTGCGGGTCCCCGAAGCGGCCACGGATACCGAGCTGTCGCGGGTCCACACCGCTCGCTACGTCGAGGCGGTGGCGACGGGAGCTCTGACCCGTGCGGAAGTGCGGCGCATCGGCTTCCCGTGGTCGCCGGGGCTCGTGGAGCGTTCCCGCCGGTCCGTGGGCGGCACCCTGGCCGCCTGCCGGGCCGCCCTGGCCGACGGGGTGGCGGTCAACCTGGCCGGCGGCACGCACCACGCCTTCCCGGACGCCGGTGAGGGGTTCTGCGTCTTCAACGACACGGCCGTGGCCGCCCGGGCGATGCAGGCGGAGGGCCGTGCGCAGCGGATCGCCATCCTGGACCTGGACGTGCACCAGGGGAACGGCACCGCCGCCATCTTCCGGAGCGACCCGCTGGTGTTCACCCTCTCGGTCCACGGCCGCCACAACTTCCCTTTCCGCAAGGAGCGGAGCGACCTGGACCTGGCGCTGCCGGACGCGTGCGGCGACGACGCGTACCTGGCAGCCGTGACCACCGGCGTGTCCGCGGCGCTGGAGCATGGTCCGGAGCTGGCCATCTACGTCGCCGGTGCCGACCCCCACGAGGGGGACCGGCTGGGACGGCTCGGCGTGAGCGCGGCCGGACTCGCCGTCCGGGACCGCGTGGTGTTCGACCTGTGCGCGGCCGCCGGCCTGCCGGTGGCCGTGGTCATGGGTGGCGGCTACGGCGCGCGTATCGAGGAGACGGTGGCCGTGCACTTCGAGACGGTTCGGGCCGCGCGCGTCCCGGCGAGCCGGGGCCCGGATCAGCAGCGGGCTGTGAGCACCAGCCGGTAGAAGGGGTGCCGATGCACGGCCGCGTCCCGGAGGCCCGCGCGGGCGGCGATCCGGAGCAGCTCGTCGGGGACGAACCCCCTGAGCACCGAGACGGGCCCGTCGTGTCGGGTCAGACGATTCCCGCGCCAGAGCGTCGCCGCCAGCAGCCGGGCGCCCAGGTAGTGGATTCGCGACCGGTGAAGCTCTCCGATGATGATGTCCCCGTGCACGACCCGGGCCACCGACCGGAGCACGGCCTCCTGCTCGGCCCCATCGAAGTGGTGCAGCGTCATGGACAGGAGGCCGATGTGGAAGGCGCCGTCGGGGAACGGCAGGCTCCGGGCGTCCGCCACGGTCACGCGCAGTCCCGGGCCCGACCGTGTGGCTGCCAGCGCCGCGATCCGGGGGTGCGCGTCGGCCGCGACGAGCTCCAGCGGGCGTCCGCGCCGCGCGGCGTGGGCCGCGACGGCACGGGGCAGATCGCCGGACCCCGTGCCCACGTCCAGGATGCGCGTCAACCGGTCCCGGCGCAGTCGGCCCCGCAGGTGGCGCAGGAGGGCCCGGCGGGCGCCCAACCAGCGGTTCACGGCGGCGACCTGGTCCAGAGACCGGGCCAGGACGGCCGGGTCGTGGCTCGGCGCGTCGAGACGCTCGGTCACGCCTTCGAGGCGCGGGACCGGCTTCACGCCTCCGGCTCCACGTGGACCACGACCTGCCTGGCCCCGAGCTCCCGGGCGACGCGCTTCTCCACCGCGTCGGCGATGGCGTGAGCCTCCACGACGCCGAGCCCCTCGTCCACGGCGATGGTGAGCTCGGCGAAGACCTCGCCCTGCCGGCCCCTGGAGCGGACGTCGTAGGCGTCCTTGACGCCCGGTGTGCGCCGCGCGACGCGCCGGATCCGGTCCGGGTGCGTGGCCCGCTGGTCCACCAGGACGGGCACCGTCGCCTGGGCGATGCGCCAGCCGGCCCGGGCGATGACGGCGGCCACCAGCAGGGTGAAGGCGGCGTCGGCCCTGTGATAGCCTGCCGCCACCAGGCCGAGCCCCACCACCACGGCGCCGGACGCGAGGACATCGGAGCGGGTGTGGGCCGCATCGGCCTGGAGGATGTCGCTGTCCAAGGCGGCACCCTTCCGGGACTCGTAGCGGGAGATGAAGAAGCTGACCACCGCGGAGCCCACCATCACCCCGATGACCAGGGGCGTCGCCCGGGGCCGTGCCGTGCCCGTGATGAGGCGGCCCACCGCGCTGCTCACCAGCTCGTAGACGGTGATGGAGAGGAAGGCGACGACGGCCAGGGCGCCCAGCGTCTCGAACTTGGCGTGGCCGTACGGGTGCTCCTCGTCCGGGCCCCGGGCCGCCACGCGGGAGAGGGCCAGCCCGATGAGGTTGTTGAAGGCGTCCACGAACGAGTGGGCGGCCTCGGCCACCACGCTGAGCGTGTTCGTCATGATCCCCGCCACGGCCTTGGCCACGACCACGACCAGGTTCGCGACCAGGGTCCGGACCAGGACGGTCCTGACCTGGTCGTGGCGGTCGGCGGCGTGCAGGTTGCCCGTCCTGTCCGTGCCGGTCATGTCAACGCTCCCGCGCCGCAGCGGCCACCTTGCGGGCCACGCCCTCGAGACGGCCCCTGAGCGCGTCCAGGTCCATGGTGTGGTGAACGCCGTCGCGGTAGAGCACCCGGCCGCGGACCACCGTCAGGCACACGTCGGTGCCGCGGGCGGCGTGAAGCACGGCGGCTTCGGGGTCGTGGACCGGAACGGCGTGGGGTGCGTCCAGGCCCACGGCGCAGAGGTCGGCGTCCTTGCCCGGCTCCAGGCTGCCGATCCGGTCCGCCAGCCCCAGCGCCCGGGCGCCCTCCAGCGTCACCATGCGAAGCAGTCGTCGGGCGGGCAGCGCCGTCGATGAGCGGAGACGCGTCCGCTGCTGGAGCTGCGCGGTGCGGGCTTCCTCCAGCAGGTCCAGGCGGTTGTTGCTCGCAACCGAGTCCGTGCCCAGCCCCACCGTCACGCCCCGGTCCAGCAGCTCCGTCACCGGCGCGACCCCGTGGCCGAGGCGTGCGTTGGCCACGGGGCAATGGGCCACGGGGCAGCCCCGGTCGGCGATGAGGGCGACATCCTCCGGGTCGAGCTGGACCGCGTGGATCAGGAGCGGCCTCTTCTCCAGCAGGCCCAGCGCGTCGAGCAGCCGTATCGTGGATGGTGCCCGGGCCGGCGTGGCGATACCACGTTCGCGGAGCGCTTCGGCGAAAGGGCCGTGCCCATCACGGACGTACACCGTCTCCTCCAGCGACTCGGCGGCGTGCGTGGCCACCGGCAGGCCCTCCGAGCGGGCGAGCTCCGCCACCGCGCGATACAGGTCGTCCGAGACGGTGTAGGGCGCGTGGGGCGACACGCCCACACGGACCAGGTCCGTCTCCCGCTGCCGCATGGCGTCGAGCCTCCGACGCAGCTCCGTCATCGCCCCCTCCGCATGCTCCGGCGCGGGCCCGAACACCTCCCGGTACACGACGCCGCGCAGGCCGGCGTCCCGGAACGCGTCCAGCGCCGCGCCCGAGTCCTCCGTCGCGGCCACGGTCGTCATGCCGGCGCGGACGGCCTCGACACAGCTCCAGGCAGCGGCCGCAGCGTAGTCGTCCGGTGTCAGAGCCGCCGCGCGCTTGGTGCGGAGCAGCATCCCGATCCAGTCCCGGAACGGGAGGTCCTCCATGGCGCCGCGGAAGGCGGCGAGCTCGGGGTGGGCGTGGACGTTCACCAGCCCCGGCAGTAGCGCGGCCTCGCCGAGGTGGACGATGTCACCGTCCAGGTCGGCGGCGGGTCCGACGGCCGCGATCCGGCCGTTCCCGTCCACCGCTACGGCACCGTCGGCGATGGGCGGTCCCGTGACGGGCAGGACCCAGCGGGCGCGGTAGACGGTGGGGTAGGCCATGCCGCGCAAGATGGGCCGGACCGGCTAGCCGGGGAAGTGGAAGAGATCGCCGGACAGGGCCGACCGCCGGGACCGCACGAGCTGCGGGTCGCCCGGGTCGGCCCCCAGGCCCAGGATCTCGCCCACGCTCACCACCAGGCGCAGATCCCGCCAGCGCAGGTCCGAGACCACGGGGACCGCGATGTCGATCCGGTAGGTCGTGCCGCCCCCGGCGGGGAAGTTGAAGCGCAATCCGCCACCCAGCGCCGTCTCCCACCCCGAATCCACGCCGAAAGGCGCTTCGCCGGGCCAGATGCGGCCGGCGTCCGCGAAGACCGTCAGGCCCAGGTCGGTGACGTCCGGCCACGGCCAGCCCAGGAAGATGCGGTCCTCCACCGACAGCACGAGACGGCGTCCCCCGGGCCGTTCGTCCCGGTGCAGACCCCGCACACCGCGCTCGCCGCCGAGCGTGAGCTGGAACGGGGTCCGCATGCGCCAGCCGCCCGCCCCGGACGCCCGGAGCAGCACAGTGTGGTCCGAGCCGGCGGAGGGCCGCAGGTAGGCGAACAGGTCGGCGCCGGCGAGAACGTCTTCCGTGGCCGGATCCGGACCGTCCAGCCGGCGCCGCGCATCGGCCCGGATCCGGGCCGCCAGCAGGAACGGACCGAACTCGTTCGCCATGTAGAGGGTCGCGTTCCCCGACCAGTCGTCGGCGCCATCGGCGATGGGGATGGTCCGGCCCAACGCCAGCTGCAGCTCCACACCCAGCCGCACATCCTCGTCCCCGCGGAAGGCGTCCAGGCCGCTGCGCTGGACCCACCGCAGATTGCGCTGGCCCAGGAGCGCCACCGCACGGAACCGGCGGAAGGAGTCCATCAGGTCGTCCACCGCGTCCACCCGGCCGGCGTCCGCCGGCGTGCGGTCGTCGAACCTGCCGCCGACGACCTCCGTGATCGCCGCGGAACCGCCGGGGTAGACCAGGCGCTCGAAGGCGAGCCCCGCGCCGAGGAGCGTCAGGTTGTTCCGGTCGCCGAGCCGGCCGACGCCGGCAATGCTGAAGGCCTCGTCCCGGATCGGGACCAGCACGTGTCTGCGGGTGCCGCCGACCACGCCCTCCGAGTAGCTGAAGAACTGGTCCTCCCGCATGTACGACTGGCGGAACGCACGCCGGCCGATGTCGCCCAGGAAGGGGTACGTGATGTCCTCCACGAAGAGGGACCCGGCCCGCGTCCTGCCCGCCGAGACCCGCATGTCCCACCGGGTCCGGAGCAGTTGGGGCGTGATGAAGGTGGCACCGTAGTTCCGCTGGGCTTCCCGCTCCTCGTAGAACAGGCCCAGCGACTGGCCCGTGCCCAGGATGTTCCGCTCCCGGAAGTCGAACACCTCCACGGACACGCCGTCCTGGAAGTCCAGGCCCAGATCCACCTGGGTGCTCCATTCGTCCTGGGTGTCCACCACGACGTGGACGGAGCCGTCCTCCTGGCGGATGCCGAACACGTCCACCCTGGACAGGAAGGTGTAGCCCCGCAGGATGCGCTCCGTCTCCGAGAGGAGGAACGGGTCGTAGCAGTCGCCGATCTCGAAGAGCAGCTCCCGCCGCACCACCGACTCCCGCGTCCGCCAGTGCAGCCTGTTGGCCGTCCGGTAGACCCAGCGGAAGCGCGGGTCCAGGTCGGGATCCGTCGTGTCGAAGATGGAATGGTTGTCGATGAAGATGTAGGAGATCCGGCCCTGCCGGCAGGCCTCCGCGGACTCCTGGCTCGCCGCCGGACCGACGCTCCCCAGAAGCACGGCGATCGCCATGGCCAAGTTGTTGCAACACAAGCGCATGGGCCGGTCGGTCAAGGGGTCGTGCACGCCGCGCCGGCCGCCGTGTCGGCCCGGGCGTGCGACGGGGTGCGTTGGACTCACGGATGCACTAATCTACACGACTCGCGCTCGCTGCGGGCCGGTCGCGCCGGCACGACGTATGCACGCGTATGAAACACATTAGACTTTTTCGGAGGGACAACGATGCGCAACCGAGCAGCGGAAGCGCTGGAATATCACGAGCAGGGGCGACCCGGTAAGATCCAGGTGGTGGCGACGAAGCCGGTGAGCACCCAATGGGACCTCTCCCTGGCGTACTCCCCCGGTGTGGCGGAGCCGTGCAAGCGGATCCAGGCGGAGCCGGAGGACGCGTTCCGCTACACGGCCCGGGGCAACCTGGTCGGGGTGGTCTCCAACGGTACGGCGGTGCTGGGGCTGGGCAACCTGGGCGCACTGGCGTCGAAGCCGGTCATGGAGGGGAAGGGCGTTCTCTTCAAGCGGTTCGCGGACATCGACGTCTTCGACATCGAGGTGGACAGCGAGGACCCCGACGAGGTCATCCACTTCTGCAAGCTGCTCAGCCCGACGCTGGGCGGGATCAACCTGGAAGACATCAAGGCGCCGGAGTGCTTCATCATCGAGGAGCGGCTGCGGGAGCTGGTGGACATCCCGGTCTTCCACGACGACCAGCACGGCACGGCGATCATCTCGGGCGCGGCGCTCGTGAACGCGCTGGAGGTGGTGGGCAAGAAGATCGAGGACGTGAAGATCGTCTTCAGCGGTGCCGGCGCGTCGGCCATCGCCACGGCGGAGCACTACGTCCACCTCGGCGCGAAGCGCGAGAACATCCTGATGGTGGACAGCAAGGGCGTGATCACGACGGACCGCGAGGGCGTGAACGAGTACAAGGCCCGCTTCGCGGCGGAGACCGACGCGGAGACGCTGCACGATGCCATGAAGGGCGCGGACGTGTTCGTCGGGCTCTCGGTCGCCGGTCTCGTCTCCAAGGAGATGGTCCGGGACATGGCCGATTCGCCGATCATCTTCGCGCTGGCGAACCCGGACCCGGAGATCCTGCCCGAGGAGGTGGCGGAGGTGCGGGACGACGCCCTCATGGCGACGGGCCGGAGCGACTATCCGAACCAGGTGAACAACGTGCTGGGCTTCCCGTTCATCTTCCGGGGCGCGCTGGACGTACGGGCCCGGGGCATCAACGAGGAGATGAAGATGGCGGCCACCCGTGCGCTGGCGGAGCTGGTGCGGGAGGACGTGCCCGAGGCGGTGGCCCGGGCGTACGGCGAGGAGACGTTCCGGTTCGGTCCCGAGTACCTGATCCCGAAGCCGTTCGACTACCGGGTGCTGCTCTGGGTGGCGCCGGCGGTGGCGCGCGCGGCCATGGAGTCCGGCGTGGCGCGCATCCACATCGACCTGGAGGAGTACCGGAACGACCTGGAGTCGCGGCTGGGCCGCAGGCGGGAGGTCATGCGGGATATCTCGGTGCGAGCCCGGCGGCACCCCTGCCGTATCGTGTACCCCGACGGCGAGCACGACACGATCATCCGCGCCGCCGCCTCGGTGGTCAGCGACGGGATCGCCATGCCCACGCTGCTGGGCCGGCCGGACCGGATCCGGGACCGGGCCAGGGATCTGCACGTGGAGCTCGCGGGGATCGAGCTGCTGGATCCCACCGAGGACGAGGAGCGCCTCGACCGGTACGCACAGAAGCTCTACGAGCGTCGCCAGCGGAAGGGCCTGACCATGAACGGCGCCATCAACCGCATGCGCCGGCCCATCTACTACGGGTGCATGATGGTCCGGGAAGGCGACACGGACGGGCTCGTGGCCGGCGTCGGGTCCGCCTATCCCGAGACGATCCGGCCGGCGCTGGAGGTGGTGGGCACCGCGGAGGGCGTGAGCACGGTGGCGGGCCTCTACATGATGGTCCTGCCCCACGACCTGCTCTTCTTCGCCGACACCACGGTGAACATCGAGCCGACGGCGGAAGAGCTGGCGGAGATCGCCGTGGCCGCCGCGGGCTTCGTCGAGCGCCTGCACGTGGAGCCGCGGGTGGCCATGCTTTCCTTCTCGAACTTCGGGTCCGCCCGGCACCCGCAGTCGGACATGGTCAAACGGGCCGTGGAGCTGGTACGCGAGATGCGACCCGGGCTCATGGTGGACGGCGAGATGCAGGCCGACACGGCCGTGGTGCCGGACATCATCCGGCGACGCTACCCGTTCAGCACGCTGACCAAGGCGGCCAACGTTCTCGTGTTCCCGGACTTGAACGCGGCGAACACCTCGTATAAGCTCATGGCCCGCCTGGGCGGCGCGGAGGCGGTCGGCCCCATCCTGCTGGGCATGGACCGGACCATCCACGTGCTGCAACGGGAGAGCGAAGCGCAGGACGTGGTCAATCTCACGGCGATCGCGGTCGAGGACGCGAAGCAGCGCGTCCTCACCTCGGCGCCCTAGTCGAATCTGGAAACGAGGCAAGACGTGGCGACCCGATCGGAAACGAAGAACCTGGAACAGCACGGACTCGAGCCCGAGGCACCGGTGTACTGGAACCTGTCACCGGCGGAGCTCATCGAGCACGCGATCTGCAAGGGCGAGGGGGCGCTGGCGGACACCGGTTCGTTCGTGGCGCGGACGGTACCCCACACGGGCCGTTCGCCCGCCGACAAGTTCATCGTCGAGGAGCCCAGCACCCAGGACGAGATCGCCTGGGGCAAGGTGAACGTGCCCATGTCCCAGGAGCACTACGAGCAGCTCAGAGCGGACGTGGTGGCGTATCTCAACCGCGAGGAGCTGTTCGTGCGCGACGTGTTCGCCGGCGCGGACCCGGAGTACCGGCTGGCCGTTCGGGTCGTCACCACCAGCGCGTGGCACGGCGTGTTCGTGAACAACATGTTCATCGAGCCCGGCCGGACGCAGCGCGCCTCGTTCACGCCGGGCTTCACCGTGCTCCACGCACCGGAGTTCACCGCGGATCCGGGCGTGCACGGGACCCGGAGCGGCGCCTTCGTCGTGGTGAACTACGCGGACGGCATCGTCCTCGTCGGCGGGACGCGGTACGCCGGTGAGATCAAGAAGTCCGTCTTCTCGGTCCTCAACTACACGCTGCCCAAGCAGGACGTGCTGAGCATGCACTGCTCGGCCAACGAGGGCGCGGACGGGGACGTGGCGCTGTTCTTCGGCCTGTCGGGAACGGGCAAGACGACGCTCTCCACGGACCCGAAGCGGCACCTGATCGGCGACGACGAGCACGGTTGGTCCCACAGCGGCGTCTTCAACTTCGAGGGGGGCAACTACGCCAAGGTGATCCACCTCTCCCACGAAAGCGAGCCGCTCATTTACGAGGCCAGCCGCCGTTTCGGCGCGATCCTGGAGAACGTGGTCATGGACCCGGTCACCCACCAGGTCGACTTCGACGACGGCTCCATCACGGAGAACACCCGGTCCTCGTACCCGCTCCGCTTCGTGGAGGGTGCCGTGCGGAGCGCCCGGGGACTCCACCCCAACCACGTGGTGTTCCTCACGGCGGACGCCTTCGGCGTGCTGCCGCCCATCTCGAAGCTGACCCGCGAGCAGGCCATGTACCACTTCCTCTCCGGCTACACGGCGAAGGTGGCCGGAACGGAGAAGGGCGTGACGGAGCCGAAGGCCACCTTCAGCGCCTGCTTCGGCGAGCCGTTCCTGCCGCTGGCACCCGGCGTCTACGCCCGCATGCTCGGCGAGCGCATCGAGGAGCACGACGCCCAGTGCTGGCTCATCAACACCGGCTGGACGGGCGGCAAGTTCGGCGTCGGCCACCGCATCAGCCTGACGTACACCAGGGACATGGTCACCGCAGCGCTGACGGGCCAGCTCGAGCACGTGCCGACCTGGACCGATCCCGTCTTCGGGCTTCGCATCCCCGAACGGGTGCCGCAGGTGCCCGACCGCGTGCTGCGCCCCCGGGACACGTGGGACGACCAGGACGCGTACGACGAGCAGGCGAAGAGGCTGGCGGAGATGTTCCGCGAGAACTTCGAGAAGTACGAAGCGGACGTCTCGGAGGCCGTGAAGGCCGCCGGGATGTAGGGGGCGGCCTGCGGCCGCAGGAGGCGGCCTTCGGCTGCAGACACTCGACGATGACCCGGCGGCGCCCTGGGAGCCAGCAACCTCTGACCTGCGACCTGATGTCCTTCCGCCTTCCGGCTTCCGCCTTCCGCCTTCCGCCTGGCGTCTGATGGACGTCGTGGTCCGGGACCCCCTGTGGGCGACGATCCGGGTGGACCCGCTGGCGCTCCGCATCGTGGACTCGGCGGCGTTCCAGCGGCTCCGCTACATCAAGCAGCTCGGCCTGGCGCACCTGGTCTACCCGGGGGCGACGCACACCCGGTTCGACCACGCCCTGGGGGTCTACCACCTGGCCACGAGGGCCATGGATGCCCTGGGCCGGGCCGGCGCCCTCCAGCGGGTGGACCCGGTGGAGTGGCGGCTGGTCCCCCTGGCCGGACTCCTCCACGACATCGGTCACTACCCCTTCTCCCACGCCCTGGAAGAGCTGGAGGAGCGACGCATCCCGGGCCGCCACGAGTCGCTGGCCGGCCGGTTCCTGGCCGATCCGGATGTGCGGGCGGCGCTGGAGGAGGTGGCGCCCGACGGCCCGGCCCGGATCGAGGCGCTCATCCAGGGCGGGTCCGACGCGGTGCTCCAGAACCTGGTGGCGGGGAGCCTGGACCTGGACAAGATCGAGTACCTGAAGCGGGACGCCCGGTTCTGCGGCGTGCCGTACGGCGAGGTGGACGTGGACCGGCTCATGTCGTCGCTGGTGGTGCTGGAGGCGCCGGACACCGGGCGCCTCGAGGTGGGCGTGCGGCGGAAGGGTGTGGCGGCGCTGGAGTCGTTGCTCTTCGCCAAGTACCAGATGTTCCGCAACGTCTACTGGCATCACGCCGTGCGGGCGGCGACCGTCCTGTACACGAGGACGGTGGGCGACGCCCTGGAGGCCGGGCTCATCGGCGCCGATGAGCTGGTGGGCAAGACGGACGAGGCGCTCCTCTACCTGCTGGCGGAACGGGCGGGGAGCCCCGCCGCTCCGCCCCACCCTGACGGGGGGACTAGACCGGGAGAGAGGGGCGAGGGTGTGTTCGAGCGGGACGCGGTGGCGGCGCGGGTCGCGGCGTGGGTGGATGCCCTGCATCGGCGGCGGTTGCCGAAGCGTGCGGCGGAAGTCGTAGCGGCGGAGCTGGAGGATGGCGTGCCGGGGGCGTGGGTCGGCGGCGACACGCCGCTGAAGCGCCGGGTGGAGGAGCGGCTCGCGCGGGAGCTGGAGCTGGGGCCCGGCGGCGTTTTCCTGGACTATCCGGCGAAGCCCGGCATGTTCCGGCTGGACCTGCTGGTGGAGGTGGCGCCCGGGGAGGCGGTGCGGGTGGGACCCGGCGGCCACGCGGGCCTCATCGGGCTCCCGCGGGTGGCGGACGAGCTGTACCATACGGCCCGGGTGCTCCGGCTGTTCACCGTGGAGCGGCGCCAAGCGAACGCCGGCGCGCTGGCGGCGCTGGCGGCGTGCGCGGCGGACGAGGTGGAGGAGCGACTGTCGTCGGGGGCGGCCCTGCTGGGATGAGCCGGCGGGTCCGGGCCGTGGCCGTTACGCCTCGGTGGAGACCAGGACGACGGTGATGTTGTCCGGTCCGCCCCCGGCGTTGGCCGCTTCGATGAGGGCGTCGGCGCGGGCGTCGATGGGGCCGGGCGCCTGGAGCAGGTCGGCGATGTCATCGTCGGTGAGCACCGCCGTGAGGCCGTCGCTGCAGAGCAGGAACAGCTCGCCGGGCTCGTACGCCCCGTCGTAGACGTCCACGTCCACCCCGGACTCGGTGCCCAGCGCCCGGGTCAGGACGCTGGAGTAAGGGTGTTCGCGCGCCTCGAACTCGTTGAGCACGCCCTTCTCCACCTGCTCCTGCACCCAGGTGTGGTCCACGGTGATCCGCCGCAAGGTGTCGTCGCGCAGGAGGTAGGCCCGGGAGTCGCCCACATGGGCGATGTGGTACGCGCCGTGGTCCAGGACCAGGACGGTGGCCGTCGTGCCCATCCCGGCGAGGCGCCGGTCGCGCCGGGCCGCGTCCCGGATGGACTCGTTGGCCCGGCGGATCGCGTCGGCGGCGCGGGAAGCCAGGTCGCCTTCCCGTTCCGTCAGCGCCTCCTCGATGGCCTCCACCGCGATGGCGCTCGCCACCTCCCCGCCGGCGTGGCCGCCCATGCCGTCGGCCACGACGAAGAGGCCCACGTCGTCACGGGCCAGGAAGGCGTCCTCGTTGTGGGATCGGAGCCTGCCTACATCGGATCGAGCGGAGCTTTGCCAGGCCATGCGGAAGGCTAGGCCCGGGAAGGGCGGACGGCAAGGAGGCCGGCGACGGGACGTCCCGTCCGGCGCCGGACCGCCGGGCCGGTGGAACCCTGGTCGGGGTACGGGTTAGTACGGGACCGCCGGACGGAGCGTATCGCCCCGTCCGGCGGTCGAGAGACCCCCGGGGACGGCGGAACAAGGCGCGGGCCGATGGGTTTTAACCCGTGACCGACGGCCTGCGGGGAGCCGGGCCGGACAGGCGTGTGGCCCGACCGGTTTTCCGGCAGAATCCTTGCATCTGTCGTACATGGACCCGGCGAAGCTGCCGGGTCGACAGGACGCGCAACACCGCGACGTGATATAGATGGCTACGAAGACGAACAACGGATCGCGCAACACGTTCCGCACACGGTGGAACGATGACGGTGCGCTCGATCAGTACCTCCAGGAGGTGAGCCGGCACGAGCTCATCACGCAGGAGGAGGAGATCGAGCTGGGTCATCGTGCGCTCGCCGGCGACGAGGAGGCCGTGCAGGCGCTGGTGCGGGCGAACCTGCGGTTCGTCATCAGCGTGGCCAAGAAGTACCAGAATCGCGGCGTCTCGCTGACCGACCTGATCCAGGAAGGGAACGTGGGGCTGGTGACGGCCGCCCGGAAGTTCGATCCGGACCAGGGCGTCAAGTTCATCAGCTACGCCGTCTGGTGGATCCGGCAGGCGATCCTCTCCTCGCTGGCGAACCAGGGCCGGCCCGTGCGTGTGCCGTTGAACCGGGCGAGCGACCTGGCGCGCATCTTCCGCGAGCGTGAACGGCTGAAGCAGGACCTGGGCCGCGACCCGACGCTGGAAGAGGTGGCGGAGGCTGCCAATCTGACGGTCGAGGTGACGCGCCACCTGCAGACGCTGAACGCGTCGGAGATCCGGCTGGACGCGCCCATCGGCGACACGGACGACAGCCAGTTGGTGGAGCGCTTCGTCGTGGAGGAGGCGACGGAGCCGGAGGAGGGCGTGGAGGAGCGGCTCCTCACGGAGCAGATCTCGGACGCGCTCGAGCTGTTGAACCCCCGGGACGCCAAGGTGGTGCGGCTGTACTACGGCCTGGACGGCGGCAAGGAGCACACCCTGGAAGAGATCGGCAACATGCTCGGCGTGACGCGGGAGCGTGTGCGGCAGCTTCGTGACCGGGCGCTGAAGCGGTTGCGGGAAGGGGACATGGGCCCGGCGCTGGAGAGCTTCGCCGCCTGATGCCTGCGAAGGATCCCGGCGGCACCGACGTGGCACCCGGCCGTTACGACGGTCGGGTGCTTCGTGCTGTCGGCGGCATCTACGAGGTGCTGCTGGACGACGTGGTGGTGGAGGCGGCGCTCCGGGGCCGGCTGAAGCGGGAGCGGCGGACCGGCGACGGCGTCGTGGCCGGCGACCGGGTCACCGTCCTGATTCACGACGACGGCTCCGCCACCATCGAGGCGGTAGGCGAGCGACACAGCCTGCTGGCCCGCCGCGCCCCGGGCCGGAACGTGCGTCGTGCCAAGGTCATCGCGGCGAACGTCGACCAGGTGGTCGTGGTGTTCGCGGCGGCGCAGCCCGAGCCGCGGCTCCGCATGCTGGACCGGTTCCTGGTCCTGGCCGAGGCGAACGACCTCCCGCCCGTCGTGGTGGTGAACAAGCTGGACCTGGCCGACGAGGCGGAGGTGCGGGAGCTGTTCCGGGTGTATGAAGAGGCGGGGTACCCGGTCCTGACCACCAGCGTCATGGACGGTACCGGGCTGGATGACCTGCACGAGCGCCTCTGCGGCGATACGATCAGCGTGCTGACCGGCCCGTCGGGCGTGGGCAAGTCGAGCCTGCTCAACGCGCTCCAACCGGACCTGGACCTGGCCATCGGCGAGGTGAGCGCCGCCGTTCGGAAGGGCCGGCACACCACGGTCACCGCCCGGCTCGTGCCGCTGGAGTGCGGCGGCTATGTGGCCGATACGCCGGGGCTCCGGGAGCTCGGGCTCTGGGACGTGGACCCCGAGACGCTGCGGGCCTGCTTCCCGGAGTTCCTGGACCTGGCGGAGCACTGCCGCTTCTCCACCTGCTCCCACAGCCACGAGCCCGACTGCGCCGTCCGGGACGCCGCCGAGACGGGCGCCATCTCCCGGGACCGGTACGAGAGCTACCGGGCCATGCTGGAGACCGAGACCCCGGAGCCCGGCTGAGCACCGGTTTTCGTGGGCGGACGGGCCGAGCGCTCCTGCCAGTGGATCAACGTGTGACCTCCACCGGGTTCCACTCGTCTGATGGTCGGTAGCGAGGCAAAACCTATTCACCATCGGATGAGGAGAAAGACCATGTTCCGTCGCAACACGGGCGCCGTCATGCTCGCCCTTGCCGCGACTCTCCCCTTTGTGGCGTGTGACGGCGGAACGGAGACCGAGTTCGGGACGCTGGACATCCTGCTCACGGACGCGCCCGGCGATTTCGCACAGGCCGTCGTGAACATCGAGCGGATCTACCTGCAGCCCGGCGAGGACCTGAATGGCCCCGGGCGCGTGGACCTCATGACGGAGGCCCGCACCGAGGACCTGCTGGAGCTGGCCAACGCCACAGCCGAGATGGTGAGTGGGGCGGAGGTCCCGGCCGGGCTCTACGAGCAGCTCCGCTTCGTGGTCGGTGAAGCGTGCATCGAGGTGGAGAACGATGCCGGTGGGACCGACATCTTCGCCACCTCCACCGGCTTCACGGAGTGCGGCACGCCCGAGCCCGATGGCGAGCTGATCTGCCCGAGCTGCGCGCAGACCGGATTCAAGGTCCTGCTGAACGGCGGGCTGGAGGTCACGGGCACGCAGCAGGTCCTCCTCGTGGACTTCGATGTGAGCGAGACGTTCGGTCGCGAGGCCGGTCTGTCCGGGAGGTGGGTCATGCAGCCGGTGATCAAGGCGTCGGATATCACGCTCACCGGCGGGATCGACGTGACGTTGGCCCTCGCCGACGGCGTGACGATGCCCGACGGGTTCGCGCTGAGTGACTTCGCTGCGACCCTGGACACGGAGGCGGTGCCGGTGGCCTTCGCGGACAACGACGGCGACGGCGTGTTCACCGCCAGCTTCCTGTTCCTGATCCCGGACGACGGACCCTTCTCGGTGGGTGTCGAGGGTCCGGACGACCTGGAGTACACCCTGGACCCGACGGCGCCGCAGTCGGTGTCGCTGGCGTCGGGCCAGGTGGAGACGGTGGCCTACACGGTGACGGCCGCGAGCCTGCCGGCACCGTAAGGTCGCGATCGGCGCTCTCGTGGGCGCCAGGCGCGCGGTCCTCATCGACCCCGGCCGCGTGCAACCGGCGTCGCTCCCACCCGGGGGCGGCGCCGCTTCTTCTGTCAGAACGCCACGCGCACCCCCAAACGCGCCGTGCGGCCGGGCCCCGGGAAGCCCGCGATCTGCTGGTACTCGGCGTCGAGCAGATTGTCGACCCGCGCCAGCAGCGTGATCTCCTGGCCCAGCGTAGCCCAGGTGTGCTCGGCGGAGAGCTCGAGAGTCGTCACAGGGCCCAGCGTGACCCGGGGGTACGGGAAGGCCGCGCCGTAGTCCACGTCGTCGCGCTCGCCGGTGTGGTCCGCCGCCACCCGGACGCTGCCGCGGTCCCAGCCGTAGCGCGCGGCCAGGCGCGCCGCGAGGGCGGGCCGGCGCAGGAGCGGCTGGCCCTCGACGAACGACGCGTCGGAAGCCAGGCCCTGGTCCGTGACCTCGGTGTCCAGGACCGTGGCCTGGGCCTCCAGCCCGAGCCGTGACGTGACGGGGACGGACCCGCTCAATTCGAGGCCCCGGGCCGCCGCGCCGGCGACGTTGAAGTAATTCGGGTCGCCGGGCTGCTCGGTGGCGAAGGTGTACTGGATCAGGTCGGTGAAGTGCTGGTCGTACCATGTCGCGCTGATGCGCGCGCCGGCGAAGTCCCGTTCCAGGGCCGCCTCCCAGCTCCGTGTGCGTTCCGGCGTGAGGTCCGGGTTGCCCGTGTCGCCGAACCCGCTGCCGAAGCTCTCGCCGAAGCTCGGCTCACGGAACGCCGTCCCGAACGAAGCCCGGGCCCGGAGCCCGAGGGGCAGGTCGTAGGCCGCGGCGATGCGCCAGGTGTCGAAGGTGCCGAAGGTGGCGGCCTCCTCCCGGCGCACGCCGAGCTGCAGGTCTAGGCCGGGGACGGGGCCGGCGACGAGCTGGCCGTACACGCCCGTCGTGCTCCGTTCCTCGTCGACGGAGCCGGTGAACGGGCCGAACGCGGACCTGTACTCCGTCTCGCCCACCATGCCGCCCCGTTCCGTCGTGGCGCCGAGGCTGATGACGGCGCCGTCCCCGTCCAGCAGCACGTCCAGGCGGGCATCGGCGCTGAGGCGCCGGACCGTCTGGTCGCCGGTCCCGGCGAAGGTGCCCAGCGTGTCCGCCGGGCCGTCGGGGGCATCGTCGAAGAAGCGCCGCGTCTCGGCCGTGCCGACCAGGGTCCGGACCCGGACCCGGTCCGAGATCCGCTGCGCCGCCTCCACGGCCAGCATCCGGAGCTCGGTGTCCTGGAACGCGTTCTCGTCCACGACCCGTCCGGCACCGTCCGTGGGGTAGTGGTATCGGGCGTCACGGTAGCGGCCGGTCACGGCGATGTCGGTCCCGGTGGCGGGCGACACGGCCAGGCGGCCGCCGGCGACGGTGTTGTCATAGGCGTTGTTCAGAGGGAGCAGGCCCTGGGAGTCGAATCGTGAGAAGCCGAGAGAATAGCTCAGCCGGTCATCGCCGCCGGCCACGTGGGCATCCAGCTCGAACGTGTTGTAGCTCCCGTCCGCCCGCCGCCGGGCACCGAGCCCCGGCAGCGCCGTCACCGAGACCTGCGGCGCGCCCCGGCCCCGCCGCGTGAAGATCTGCACGACGCCGGTCACCGCGTCGGAGCCGTACAGGACCGATGTCGGGCCCCGCACGATCTCGATGCGCTCGATGTTCGTCACGCTCAGGTCCGCGAGATCGATGGTGCCACCCGGCTCGTTCACCGGGACACCGTCCACCAGCACCTTCACGTAGTCGCTCTCGCCGCCCCGCAGGAACAGGGAGGTCTGGGCGCCGTCGGAACCCGCCGACACGACGGTGGCGGACGGCGTCCGGCGCAGCGCCTCCGCCACGCTCCGTACACCGCTCGCCCGGAGCTCCTCGCCGGTCAGGACCGTCACCGCCACCGGCACCGCGTCCCGGTGGTGTGGCATGCGCGTCGCCGTGACCACGATCTCCGGCAGGTCGAACGTGTCGGCCGGGATCTGGGCCTCGGTACGGGCGACGCGGGGCGGCGCCGCCAGGGCGGCGAGGGCCAGGACCGCGGCGGCGGCGAGACGGGTGGCCCGGCGCCGGAAGGTCGTGTGCTTCGTGGTGCGGATGGATTCGACTCGATTCACGTTGGCTCTCCCTCGGTGTGGTTGGCCAGCGGCACGACCTGGGGCGCGCCCGCGTCCCGGCCGGGGCCGGCGTGCTCGGTGATGGCGACGGACCAGCGGTAGACCCGCTGCACGGTGTCCAGGGTCAGGACCTCGTGGGGCGTGCCCTCGGCCGCGGGTCGCCCCCGGTCCAGGAGGAGGAGACGCTCGGCGTAGCGGGCGGCCAGGTTCAGGTGATGCGTCACGACGAGGACGGTCACGGCGCCGTCGTCGGTCAGGCGGCGCAGCAGCTCGAAGATCTCCATCTCGTGCCGGATGTCGAGGGCGGTGGTGGGCTCGTCGAGCACCAGGGCCTCGGGCTGCTGCGCCAGGGCCCGGGCGAGACGGGCGCGTTGCCGCTCGCCGCCGGACAGGGTGGCCACGGGCCGTTCGGCCAGTTCCAGCACGTCGCAGCGAGCCATGGCCCCGTCCACGGCCCGGCGGTCCTCCGGTCCTTCCGAGCGCCAGGTGCCCAGGTGCGGGTAGCGGCCCATGGCCACCAGCTCCCGGACCGAGATGGGGAACGCCAGCTCCTCCACCTGCGGCACGACGCCGATGCGCCGGGCCAGCTCCCTGCGAGACCAGTCGGCCAGGTCCCGGCCCCCGTACCGAACCGCGCCGGACCCCGGCCGGAGCACGCCCAGCAGCAGCCGCAGCAGCGTCGACTTGCCCGAGCCGTTGGGGCCGATGACCGCCGTCAGGCTGCCGCGGGGCACGCGCAGGGCCACACCGTCCACCGCCGGTCGGGCCGCGCCGGGGAAGCGGAAGACCAGGTCGCGGGCCTGGAAGGCCGGCGTCGTGCTCACGGCGTCCTCCGGGTCAGGAGCACGACGAAGACCGGCACGCCCACCAGCGCCGTGACCACGCCCACCGGCAACTCCACCGGCGCCGCGACGGTACGGGCCAGCGTGTCCGCCAGCAGCAGGAACGACCCGCCGGCCAGCAGGCTGCCCGGCAGCAGGAAGCGGTGCTCGCTGCCCCAGACGAGCCGGAGCGCATGGGGCACGATGAGCCCCACGAAGCCGATGACGCCGGTGAACGCCACCGCGGCGCCCACCAGGAGCGACGCCACCACGTAGGCGACCCGCTTGACCCGCTCCACCCGCGTGCCCAGGTACAGCGCCGTCTCCTCGCCGAGGGCGATGAGGTTCAGCGGACGGGCCAGCGCCAGGAGCAGGACCGCGGCCGGGACCAGGTACGCCGCCAGCAGCCCGACCGAGAGCCAGCTCGAACCCGCCAGGCTGCCCATCATCCAGAAGACGGCCGAACGGAACGTCTCCACGTCCGCCATCGTCAGCAGCAGCAGGATGACGGCGTTGAAGAACGCGCCCACCACCACGCCGGCCAGGAGCAGGACCCGGGTGTCCAGTGCCCGGCCCACCGACATGGCGATGCGGAAGACCAGGGCGATGGCGAAGAGCGCGCCCAGGAATGCGGCGACGGGCATCGCCCAGGTCATGGCGCCGAGCCCGAGGACCGCGGCGCCCACCGCACCCACGGCCGCGCCACCGGACACGCCCAGGATGTACGGCTCGGCCAGCGGGTTCCGGAGCAGCGCCTGGAACACGGCGCCGCTCAGTGCGAGCCCGCCACCCACCAGCGCCGCCAGCGCCGCCCGGGGCAGCCGCAGCTCCAGCACGATCGCCCGCGTCGTAGCCTCCCCCGCACCGGCCAGAGCACCGAGGACCTCGCCGGCGCCGAGTCGTGCGGCGCCGAGCCCGACGCTCGCCACGACCATCGCGGCCAGCAGCAGGGCAAGGAGGCCCAGCCGGCCGGCAAGGGCCGCGCGCGTGCGCGACCCCGCGCCCGCGTCGACGGTACCCCGGGAAGGGCGGACCCGGCCGGCGCCACTCACGGCACCTCCCTATGGAACAGCTCGGCCAGCCGCGCCGCCGCCGCCACCATGCCGGGGCCCGGACGGTTGAACCGGTTCGCATCGACCTGGTGGACCCGGCCCGTCCGCACCGCCGTCAGATCGCGCCAGCCCGGTGTGCCACGCAGCTTCTCCGACAGGTCGGGCTCCTGCGGCGCCTGGGCGACCACGATCACGTCCGGATCCCGGCGTAGCACCTCCTCCAGCGCGAGCTGCGGCCAGCGGATGTCCAGGTCCCGGAGCGCGTTCCGGCCACCGGCGACCCGGACCAGCTCGTCCACGAACGTCCCGGGTCCCGCCGCCGTCAGCGGGTCCAGGCCGATGAGGTAGAGCACCTCCGGAGCGCTGTGCCCCGCCACCGACGCCGACACCCGGTCGAGGCCGGAGTCCAGCGCCGCGGCCAGCGAGTCCGCCGCCGCCTGCATCCCCAGGAGCGTGCCCATGTCCCGGGTCACCGCCAGCGCGTCCGCCACGGTCTCGCTCGGCGCCGCATACACCGGCACGCCCACCGCCTCGAGCCGGGCCACCACCGAGCGCGACGTGGCGTCCGGCCACGCCACCACCAGATCCGGCCGCCTTGCCGCCAGCCATTCCAGGCTCGGCGTCAGACCGCCCCCGACGGATGGGAGATCGGCGATCCGTGGATCGATGTCGTGGTCGGTACGGGCCACCAGCCGGTCGGCCGCACCCATGGCCACCAGCATTTCGGTGACGGCGGGGATCAAGGAGATCACACGCTCCGCAGGCGCTCCCAGCCGGACCTCGCGCCCCGACCCGTCCTCCACCCCCACGTCGCCGGCACGGCCCGTCCCGCCGCACGCCGCCCACACGGCAACGGCGACGATCAACGCTCTGGCACGCATGTGAAAACCCGTCCTTCCCTCGGGGTCGGGGGATCGGACGGGCTCCGCACCGCTCGCCCCGACCCTTCCCCTCGAAGGGCCTGCTGCGGGCACGAACGGGACCGGTCTCCTGGCTCGAGACAGCGCGCCCGCCTTCCCGGAACACCGACTCGTTCCAGTGGCTCCTCGGAGCGCGCTCCACCGGGCTCTCGCCCGGGCCTCTCACAGTGGCGGGGCCGCGCCGGATTCACACCGGACTTCCGGGAGGCCCCGTTCGCGTATGTCGAATGAACAACCTAGACGC
>CAYQCY010000062.1:0-20600 GCA_964416095.1 uncultured Gemmatimonadaceae bacterium | reverse complement strand
TCCAACTCGCCGTGCTCCGACTCGCCGTATCATCCGGCCCGCAGCACCTCCCGGTCCTCGGTGGCGAAGAAGAAACGCTCGGCGAAGGCGGGCCGGAGCTGGTCGAGCCAGGTGGCCCGGGGGTCATACTGGGCGTAGAACGGCCGCCGGACCCATTCGCTCTTGCGGCCCTGGAGCAGGTCCAGCACGAAGACCTTCTCGCCGCGGACCTCGCTGATGCCCACGATGCGGACCTTGCCGGGGAACGCGGACATGGAGGGGCCGCGCACCGTGCGGGCCAGCCCGCTGACCTGGCTGTAGGCGTCGCGGAAGATGCGATACGCACGGGCCAGGGGGACCTCGAAGTAGTTGCGGGCGCCGGTGTCCCGTTCCACGAACATGTAGTACGGCACGACGCCGAGCCGGACCTGTTGCCGCCACATCTCGGCCCAGGTGTCGGCGTCGTCGTTCACGTGGCGGATGAGGGGCGCCTGGGCCCGGATCTCGGCACCGGTGTTCCGGATGCGGCGGATCGCCTCCTGCGCCATGGGCGTCGACAGCTCGACGGGATGGCTGTAGTGGGCCATCAGAGCCAGGTGCCGGCCCGACGCGATCACCTCCTCGAACAGGCGGAGCATGTCGTCGGCGTCGTCGTCGGTGACGAAGCGGTGCGGCCAGTACGCCGGCGACTTGGACCCGATGCGGATGTGCCGGAGGTGCGGGAGCTCGTCCGTCAGGAGCGGCTCCACGTACTGCCGCAGCATGCGCGTCTTCATGATCAACGGATCGCCGCCCGTGAGGAGCACGTCCGAGACCTCGGGGTGCGCCCGCAGGTACGCCACCAGGTCCTCCGTCTCCCGGGCCTTGAACTGCATGTCCGGGAGCTTCACGAACTGGGCCCAGCGGAAGCAGTACGAGCAGTACGCATGGCACGTCTGACCCCGGGCCGGGAAGAAGAGCACCGTCTCGTCGTACTTGTGCTGCAGCCCTTGGAGCGGTCGCCCGTTCAGCTTCGGCACGTTGTGCGTGAGCTGGCCCGCCGGGTGCGGGTTCAACGACAGACGGATCTCCTGGACCGCCGACTCCAGCCCCTCCTCGTCACCTCGCTGGAGGAGCCCCAGCACCCGCCGGTACACCTCCGGCTCCAGCATGCCCCGCTGGGGGAAGGTGAGCTGGAACATCGGGTCGTACGGGACCCGGTCCCAGTCGATCAGCTCGTCCATGACGTACTGGTTGGTCCGGAACGGTAGAATCTCGGAAACCACCCGGATGGCTTCCCGGATGCCGGGATCCAGCCGTTCCCAGATACTCGCCTTGTCGATGGTGCGCGCCGTCACCGGGCGATACCGAGCCCCGGCCTGACGCTGCCGTGTGGATGGGTTCTGCATGATGCCTCCAGGACCGAGTCATTGGCCCCTGCGGTCCCGGGAGGCTTCCTGGAGGGGCCTACCGGCCGCCGAAGGGGTCGCTCTGTAGATACATTATCCTTACGCCCTGCTCCTTTCGAGCAGCCCGTTGATTTGCGGAAGACACGAGCGCCGTTACCCGCGCGATCCGCTACTCCAAGATATATCGAAGAGGCCGTCGAGGCCACCGGTACCGGGACGCGCCGGTGTACCGGAGAGGCACGCAACGGGGCATTCTGTCCCGTCCCGGCGGCCCGGGCCGGGTGTTTGCGTGCGCGCAAGCGCGTGGGATAGAGCGTTTTTTCCTTCCGTATCAGACGCTTCCCGGCCACGGTCGTGCGGGCCGTGGCGCGTGCGCGCGTGGCACGCGTGTTGAAGCGGGGGGTGCCAGCCGGGCCGTGAGACGGTGCCGGTCTCGAGAGACTCCGACACAGCGAGCGCATCATGGAATACCCCGCGTGGTACGTGCCGGGCCTGGGGGCGACCATGCTCATCCCGGTGGTGGCGCTGGTCCATGTGCTGGTGGCGCACTTCGCGGTGGGCGGCGGGATCCTGCTCTGGTCGGGGATCCGCCGCTCGCAGGCGGAGGGGGACACGGGCTTCCTGGACTACCTGGGGAGCCTGACCCGGTTCTTCGTGCTGGTGACGGTGGTGTTCGGGGCGATCACGGGGGTCGGGATCTGGTGGACCATCGCACTGGCGAGCCCGCAGGCGACGAGCACGCTGATCCACGCGTTCGTCTTCGGCTGGGCCACGGAGTGGGTCACCTTCGTGGTGGAGATCGTGGCGGCGTTCGGGCTGTTCTATTTCTGGGACCGGCTCGGCAACCGGGGCAGGGAGGGGGTCGCGCTGATCTACGCCGTGTCGGCGTGGCTGTCGCTGGTGATCATCACCGGCATCCTGGCCTTCATGCTCAGCACGACGAACTGGACCGCGACCTTCGCCTTCTGGGACGGCTTCTTCAACCAGACCTTCCTGCCGGGCGTGGTGTCGCGAACGGGTGGGGCGCTGGCCATCACGGGCCTCTACATCTTCGTGCACGTCTCGTTCGTCCAGGTGGACCGGGCGGTCCGGGACCGGGTGGTGACGTGGTCGTCGCGCTGGGCGTTCGTGGGCATCGCCCTCATCGCGGTGGGTGGTCTGTGGTGGCTCCTCGCCGTGCCGGACTACGTCCAGGCGAAGGTGCTGGCGGCGCCGGCGGTGCTGATCATCTCGTTCGTCTCCGTGGGCGCGACGCTGCTCCTGACGGCGGCCATCGCCTACGGGCCCGGGTTCCGCACGGAGTGGCTCGTGCCGCCGTTCGCCATCCTCCTCTTCGTGCTGGGCGCGACCGGTCTCTTTTCCGGCGAGTTCCTGCGTGAGGCGGGCCGGAAGCCGTACACGGTGGAGCGTTACCTGTACTCCAGCAACATCCAGGTGGACCAGGTGGACGCGGTGCGCCGGGATGGCTACCTGAACGCGGCCCGCTGGCCGCGGCTCCAGCTTCAGCGGAGCGTGCCGGCGCTCTTCGACGACGAGGGCCGGGCCAGCGGCGCGGCGTACGCCGTTCTGCCGGCGGTGGACCAGCGCCGGGTCGGCGAGGTCATCTACGAGTACCAGTGCGGGACCTGCCACACCCGACGCGGCTACAACGGGATCCTGCCGCGGGTCGGGAACACGAGCCGGGACCTGCTCCTGACCATGATCCGGAACATGGACGAGCTGACCCACGCCATGCCGCCCTGGGCCGGTGAACGGTGGGAGGCGGAGGCCGTGACCGACTACCTGTTCACGGCGAAGGGAGGTGCGCAATGAGCCCGGTCCCCGCGTTCGACCCCCTGGGCCTGCCGGCGCCGGCCTGGCTGCTGTTCGGCCTCAAGGTCTTCGGCTTCTGGCTGCACGTCTTCTTCATGAACCTGTGGTTCGCGGGGCTCCTGGTCGGCCTCGTGCTGGCCCGTCGCGAAGGGCCGCTGGCGGAAGCCGGGCAGCGGCTGCTACGGGGGATGCCCATCTTCATCGCCCTCGGCATCAACGCCGGCATCGTGCCGCTGCTCTTCCTGCAGGTGCTCTTCCCGCAGTTCTTCTATACGTCCACCATCCTGCAGGCCTGGGCCTGGTTCGCCATCATCCCGCTGCTGGTCGTGGCGTACTACGGGGTCTATGTATACGTGCTGGGGATGAAGGCGGGGCGCACCGAGCGCTGGGTCGCGGGCGCCGGTTGGGCCGCCGCCGCCGTGTTCCTCGTCATCGGCCTCCTCTTCAGCACCGAGATGCGCTTCATGACCCAGCCCCACGACTGGCTCTACCACGTCGAGCCGAATGTGGGCGGCGCGGTCACCGGCACCGGCCTGGGCCTGTCCGGCATCGCGGTGCTGCGCTACCTGATGATGTTCGGCTTCGCCCTGGCCACCACCGGCGCCTACCTGGCCCTGGACGCCGAGGTCTTCCGCGGGACCGCGGCGGCTCGGGAGGGTGGCCTGCCGCGCCTGGTCTTCGCCCTCGTCGTCGCCGGGCTGGTGGTCTTCGGCGGCGCGTCGCTCCTGTACCTGCCGTCCATCCAGGCGCACCTGGAGGGGAGTCCCCTCCTCTGGCTGGCCGGCGCGGGGCCCGTCCTGCCCCTGCTGGGCGGCGGCCTCTACCTGCTCCGGCCCGGGAAGGGCAGCGCCGTGCTGCTACTCGGATTCCAGGCGGTCTCGCTGCTCCTCAACGCCATCACCCGGCAGGTGGTGCAGGTGCGGGAGATCGCGCCGGCCTTCGACCTGGACAGCGTGGCGGTGAACACGCAGCTCTCGCCCATCATCCTGTTCCTGGCCTCGCTGGTGCTGGGGCTGGGCGTCGTGGCCTGGTTGGTGACCACGTTCGTGCGGGCGGCCCGCGCGCGGCCCGCGTAGCGGTCGTTTCACGCCGGTCGGGTAGCTCTCCATCGGGAAGGCGCCGTGCCGCGAGGCCGGACCCGACTGCTGATCGCCGACGGCTGGCGTTCTCTTGCCTGCGTCCTGTGCAGGGCCCAGTCTGCACGGACGTGTCCACGCACCGGAAGGTCCGATGAACCGAGCAGAGCTCCTTTCCGTGGCCCGCGGGGACGAGCCCGCGGACCTGCTGTTCACGAACGCCCGGGTGGTGAACGTGTTCACCGGCGAGGTGGAGGAGACGGGGGTGGTGGTGGCGGGCGGCCGGATCGCCGGCGTCGGGCCCGGCTACGAAGGCCGGGAGGTGGCCGACCTGGCGGGTCGGTACCTGGTCCCCGGGCTCGTGGATGCCCACGTCCACATCGAGTCGAGCATGGTCACGCCGCCGGAGTTCGCCCGGGCGGTCCTGCCCCGGGGCACGACGACGGCGGTGACGGACCCCCACGAGATCGCCAACGTCCACGGCTTGGAGGGGATCCGGTACATGCTGGCGGCGAGCGAGGATCTGCCGCTCATGGTGTACGTCATGGCCAGCTCGTGCGTGCCGGCGACGGACATGGGCACGGCCGGTGCCGAGCTGGACGCGGAGGCGCTGGCATCCCTGGACCATCCCCGTGTGCTGGGCCTGGCGGAGCTCATGAACTTCCCGGGCGCGATCCACGGCGACGATGGTGTCCTGGCCAAGCTGGAGGCCTTCGCCGGCCGCGTCGTGGACGGCCACGCGCCCGGCGTGACGGGCAAGGCGCTGAACGCCTACGCCGCCGCCGGCCCCGCCTCGGACCACGAGTGCACCACGGCGGAGGAGGCTGCGGAGAAGCTGCGGCGGGGGCTCTACGTGTTCTTCCGCCAGGCGACGAACGCCCGGAACCTGCGGGACCTGCTGCCGGCGCTCACGCCGTCGAACGGCCGACGGGTCGCGCTGTGCACCGACGACCGCCAGCCGCCGGACCTGCTGGACGAGGGCGGCATCGACGCCATGCTGCGGCTGGCCATCGCCGGGGGAGTGGACCCGGTGGAGGCCATCCGGCTGGCCACGCTGAACCCCGCCGAGTATTTCGGCCTCGCCGACCGGGGCGCCATCGCGCCGGGTCGGAGGGCGGACCTGGTCGTGGTGGAGGAGCTGGACGATTTCCGCGCCCTGGCGGTGTACGTGGCGGGGCGTCCGGTGGCCCGGGAGGGGGCCGTGCTCGATGGCGTCATCCCGGACGTCCCCCGGGCCACGCCGCCGGCGCCGTCCATGCGGGTGGACTGGGACCGGGTCGACCTGGCCATCCCGGCGGACGGCGCGCGGGCGCGGGTGATCCGGGCCATCCCGGACCAGATCGTGACGGGGCGGGATGAGGCGGAGCCGAAGGTGCGGGACGGCGCGGTGGTGGCGGACCCGGAGCGGGACCTGCTCAAGATCGCGGTCATCGAGCGGCACACGGGCAGCGGGCGGGTGGGGCTGGGGCTGGTCGCGGGCATCGGCCTGAGGGGGGGCGCCATCGCCGGCACGGTGGCCCACGACCACCACAACATCATCGTCATCGGCGCCCACGACACCGACATGCTGGCTGCCGCGAAGGCGGTGGCGGCGATGGACGGGGGGCTCGCCGTCGTGCGGGACGGCGCCGTGGCGGCGTCGCTGCCGCTGCCGGTGGCCGGGCTCATGTCGGCCGAGCCCATCGAGGACGTGCGGGATAGGCTGGACACGGTGGTGGCTGCGGCGCGAGCCCTCGGCTCGCCGCTCCACGACCCGTTCATGGCCATGTCCTTCCTGGGCCTGGAGGTCATCCCGACGCTCAAGGTCACGGACCGGGGCCTGGTGGACGTGGAGGCGTTCGAGCCGGTGGGGCTCTGGCTCTGACAGTAGTCGGCAGTCAGCCATCAGTACCATCGTCACAGCTCGGCTCACTCGTGGTGGAGAGCGACCTCAGTGGTGCTCCATCAGACCGCTTCGCATCATGCGAAGCGGTCATTGGGAATGCCGGAGCGGCGGCTCTCCGCCGCGAACCGGCCGAGCCGCGAAGGTGGCGCTGATCGCTGATGGCTGACTGGCGACAGCCGGCAAGGAAAGGAACACGAACGATGAACGCGTTTCGCAAGGCAGCGCTGCTCGTTCCCGTCCTGCTGCTGCCGGTCGCGGCGGTGGCCCAGACGGCGGCCTGGGACTCGGCCATCACGTCGTTCCGGTCCCAGCTCCGGGCGGACGTGGCCGCTGACGACGTGGGCGGGATCAGCGCCGCCGTCGTCGCGGGGGACCGGGTCGTGTGGGCCGAGGGCTTCGGTTGGGCGGACCGGGAGGCGGGGATCCCCGCCGGCGTCGAGACCATCTACCGGACGGGAAGCATCAGCAAGTCGTTCACGGCGGTGGCGCTCATGCAGCAGGTCGAGCGGGGCGTCATCGCGCTGGACGACGCCGTCGTGTCCGCCCTGCCTGAGGTCGGCGGCTTCGCGGACCGGTCGCCGGACGCGCCGGACATCACCTTCCGGCAGCTCGCGAGCCACACGGCGGGGCTGGCCAGGGAGCCGGAGCTGAGGCGGCACCTGGTGAAGGGCTACCTGAACCGGGGGGAGGGCGGCATCGACACCCGGCAGCCCTTCATCGAGCACCGCGGCCGGGGCTACAAGGTGCCCAACGGCGGCGTCTATTCCACCGTGCTGGACCTGGGCCGGTTCGTCGCCGGCATGACCGGGGCCGCGGGGCACGTCATGCTGGGTCCCGCGAGCCGCCGGGCCGTGATGACCGTCCAGACGCCCGAGGATCCCGACAACGGGTACGGCCTCGGCTTCGCCATCCGCACGACGGACGACGGGCGCCGGCTCGTGGGCCACGGCGGGTCCGTGGCAGGCTACACCGCGTACCTGCTGTTCGAGCCGGAGTCCCGCATCGGCGTCGTCCTGCTCCGGAACTACAACCGCGGCGCGACGGACCTGAGCGATGCCGCGGCGGAGCTGCTCGTGGCGCTGACAGCTGATCGCTGACGGCTGACGGCTTCTACGGCCAGCGCCGCTCCTCCGGCCGGTCGATGGGCTCCCAGCTCCGGGACGGCCTCGTCGCCTCCCGCGCGGCCAGGTCGAACCGGTCCCCGGCCCGCAGGAAGTAGAACTTGCCTTCCTCGCCGATCATGCGCTGGTGGTCGTAGATGGCCACGTAGCCGGCGCCCATGACCTCGAAGCGGTCGCCCCGCACGACGATGGCCGTGTTCTCGTCGATGCCGATGCCCAGCAGGTCGGGGCGGGCCTCGATGACCTCGATGAGATCGAAATGCCGGTTCCGGGCCAGGAGGTGCTGGTCTATGGCCACGTCGCGGAGGAAGCCGAAGCCTTCCTCGTGGTCGCCCATCATGATGGTGTTCGTGCGGGTGTCGCCCCGGACCAGGTACGAGCCCTGGATCGTGGCGCCCGCCGACGAGCCGCCGATGACCCCGCCGCGCTCCAGCACGCCCCACAGCGCCTCCTCCATCTTCGTGCCGAGGTAGGCGTCGGCCAGCCGCCACTGCCGGCCACCGGGGAACCAGACGCCGTTCGCGTTCCGGACCGGCTCGGTGAAGGACTCCGTGTCGGCCTCCGCCCGGTCGTAGGTGTGCATGACGGTGACGTTCGTGGCGCCCAGGTCGTGGAAGTCCTGGAGACCGCCGTAGAACTCGTCGTAGTCTTCACCGCCGCCGGCCGTGGGGATGACGACGATGGGCGCCTCGGGCCCGCCGGCCAGCACGATGAAGCGCTCCAGGATGGCCGGGTCCCGCATGGCTCCGCCCACGACGACCAGCGACCCGGTCTCGGGCCCCACCTCCTGGGCGGAGAGAGTGGCCGGGGCCACGGCCGGCACGAGGCGGTGGGCAGCCGGTGCCCCGATGCTCAGCGCCGCGGCGACGGCGAGGGGCGCGGCACGAGCGAGAACGTGATGCATGAGCGACCTCCGTGGTGGTCGACGTGTGTGCGGCCGGGTGTTCATGATCCGCCGGGTCCCGGGAGGCGAACACGGGCAAGCGGTCAGCGGGCCGCGCCGAACAGCACCGCGTTGACGAAGACCAGCTCGGTAGCCTCGGCGTACGCCCGGTAGTTGGGGTCCTCGGCGAAGGCGACGAGCTGGCCCCGGCCCGTGGGCTGGTGCATGAGGAACGCCTTGTTCGCGAGCTGGGGCCGAGCGTCCTCCCAGACGATGCCGCCGGCGACCAGGTCGTCCAGGGGCGCGTAGATGCCCACGTTCGTCCCCTCGTCCAGCGTCAGGGGCGTGAAGATCCGGTTGCTCGACACCAGGGCGCCGATGCGGCCGTCCGTGCCGGCGGACAGCCAGTGCGTCGTGTCCATGACCACGTTCAGAATGGCGCCCGGCGTCTGCTCCGGCGGCTCCACGTCCGGCGTGATGGCCTCCAGCAGGTCGATGGGCTGCTCCATGGCGGTGCGGCTCGACGGCCGTTCGCCGCCGAACTCGGGCGCCCCGCCCCGCAACTCGGTGGACGTGGCCAGGAGCCCGGCCCGGACCGCCCACCGGGACGACTCCGCCAGGGTCACCAGCGTCCCGCCCCGGCGCATCCATTCCCGGAGCTCCTCGACGCCCTCGTCGTCGAAGACGGAGGCGTAGTTGCCCGAGGGCAGGATGATGACGTCGTAGTCCGCCAGGTCGACGCGTGTCACGATGTCCGACCGCACCGCCGTCACCGGGATGCCGTAGCGCTGCTCCAGGACGTACCGGGCCCACCCCACCGAGTAGGATCGGCCCGGGCTGTCGTAGACCAGCATGACGCTCGGCGGCGGCAGCGACACGACGCGGTTGCTGCCCAGGGAGATGCCTTCCTCCTTGAAGCTGTCGTCCACGGGGAAGGCTCGGGCGCCGTGCCTCGCCGCGATGGCGCCCAGCCTGGCGGCGAGGCCCGCCGGGTTCTCGGTCGTGCGGAAGAGGGCCGCGCCGATGCCGTACGCCCGCCCGTCGATGACCGTGCTACCCGCCAGGACGCGGACCCGGAGCCCTTCGCGCTGGGCTTCCGCCACGGTCGCCGCGGTGGCGGAGCTCCACGGCATGAGGTACCCGGCCCGGGCCGGCGGCAACGTCATCGGCGACGGCGCCGGCGGGTCAGCCGGAACCGGGACCGTGCGCACCTCCGGCACCCGATCCGTGGTGATGGCTTCCACGTCCCACAGGAGCGGCAGGCTCCAGGCCGTGATGTCGTAGATCTCGTCGGGGAGCCGCTGGGCGCGCCGCTCGATCTGGCGCTGCACGAACTCCTCGCTCATGGGCGTGTACGGGTCGAGGAGGTTCCGGGCCAGCCGGGCGGCCGGCTGGCCGCCGGGCACGATGTAGGACCCCGGCGAAAGCGTCCTGCCGCCGGCCCGGACCGGCTCCTCCGCACGGTGTACCTCGATCCCGTTCCGGGCCAGCAGCACCGCCAGGCGCCGGGCCAGTTCCGGGTCGTGCCCCGAGTGGAGGATGTACGCCGCCGGCCCGCCCTCACGGGGCAGGCGCAACGCGCTCCTGCGGAACTCGAGGAAGTCGCGCAGCATGCGCTCCCGGTTCGCCGCGGCCGTGTGCATCGTGGCCATGGCCGCGGTGAACTGGTGCAGGATGCCGTCGCCGTACGTGAGCAGGTCGCCGTCGTTGCGGCGCAGGACCAGGCCCCGCGGCGAGGCCTGCTCGAAGGTCATGCCCATGGCCCCGTGCGTCGTGGGCCAGGAAGCGCCGTACCCGGGGTAGTACGAGTCGAAGATCTCCCGGGTGAAGTACGGGAAGCCGCGGGCGTCGAACGCGTCCGCCATGGCCCGGCCCAGCAGCTCGAAGGAGGCGTGTTGCGCCGCCGTGGTCCACGGATTGCCCGGGATGGCGGCCGGCGGGAAGTAGTACGTCGAGTTGCCGCCCATCTCGTGCAGGTCCGCCAGCACCTGGGGGTTGAACTCGAGGAGCGTCCGGATCTTCCCGCGGCTCTCCGGCTGGGTCAGGGGGAACCAGTCCCGGTTCAGGTCGAAGAGGTAGTGGTTCGTGCGGCCGCCGGGCCAGGGCTCGTCGTGGCCCGCCGCGGCCGGGTCCGGGTCCGGCGGGAACGCCCGGCTCTGGCGGTAGTGGGCCACGAACCGGGCCCGGCCGTCCGGGTTCTGGATCGGGTCGATGAGGACGAGCGCCTCCCGGAGGATCGTCTCCACCCGCGGGTCGTTCTGCGCGGCCAGCAGGTGGTACGCCTCCGCCATGGCCGCGCCTGCGGGCGTGACCTCGTTGCCGTGGATCGAGTGGACCATGGCCACCACCACCGGCAGCGACGCGATGAGCTCTTCCGCCTCCGCGTCGGGCAGGCCGTCGGGATCCGCCAGCCGCGCCATGCCCGCCTTCACCTCGTCCAGCCGCGCGATCCGGTCCGGGCTGCCGATGACCAGCATGTGCAGCGGCCGGCCTTCCCAGGACCGGGCGTACTCGAAGAGGTGGGTCCGGTCCGGGGCCGCCTCCGCCAGGGCCCTCAGGTACTCGGCGATCTCGTCGGGCCGCGTGATGTCCTCGGCGAAGTCGTGCCCGACCACCTGCTCCAGCGTCGGGATGGACGCGTCGTAGCGGGTGCCGGGGACCAGGACGGAGACGAAGGGCGTGTCCTGGAGGGCCGGGAGCGAGACCGACATCGAGGTCGAGGTCGGGCCGGCGTGGGCCGGGTTCACGGCGAACGCCACGGCGGCGGTGAGGCAGGCGATCAGGCGAAGCATGGCAATTTCCTCTCTCGAAGAGGCCAGGGCTGTTCGAGGGTGATCCCGCGTCGGCGAATATAGTGGCGACGGTGGGGTGAGGCACACGGCGGGTGCCAGCTACCGGGCAGGCGAAGGAACGCGCACGCGGTTACGGGATCGGCGGGCGCGCCTTCCGCACGCGGACCCGGGCCGGGGCACGGGCGTCAGTCGGGCGTCTCGTCGGAGAGGAGCGACCGGCCGTCCAGCGCCCAGGCCGGGTCGATGGGGATGCCCAGGTGGTCCAGCGCCGTCGGGGCCAGGTCCACGATGGCGGCGCCGTCCGGCAGGGTGAGAGGGGCATCGGCCCGGGCGCCGAGGCGGGCGGCGATGATGAAGATGGTCAGCTCCTCCGGGGAGCCGCCGCCGTGCCCGCCGTCGGCGCGGCGGCCGTGGTCCGTGCTGACCAGGACGAGCCAGTCCTCCCCCTCGATCTGCGGGCGGCGCCGGATGGCGTCCACCAGGCGTCCCACGTGCCGGTCCGCCTGCTGGATGGCGGCGCGGTACGGCACGCCGATGCCGCCGCTCTCGTGGCTGACCTCGTCCGGGTTGCCCAGGTAGACGAAGGCGGCGTGGAAACCGTCCTCCCGGATGGCCTGGACGGCCCGCCGCACGGAGCGCCGGTCGGCCTCGGCCCAGCCGAGCTCGTAGCCGTCCAGGATCCACATGAAGTCGATCTCGTGGGAGATGACGGGGCCGCCGGCCGCCGCCGAGCCCAGGGGGCGCCAGTCCACCACGGCGAAGGTGGTCATCTCCGGGCGCAGCCGCTCGACCCGGGTCAGGAAGTCCGGGAACGAGTCCAGCGCGTTGCGGGGGAAGGGAAAGTCGTTGGAGAGGATGCCGTGCTTCTCCTTCCACACGCCGGTGAGCATGCTGGCCCAGCTCGGCCCGCTCAACGACGGGGTGCCCGTCACGGCGTCGTCCACGATGGCTCCGTCCCGGGCCAGGGCATCCAGGCTCGGCGTCTCGACGGCGGCCATGATGTCCGGCCGGACCCCGTCGATGCCGATGAGGAGCACGTGAGGCTCCGGTGCCGGCGCCTCGCCGCACGCCCCGAAGACCACGGCGAGCGGCAGGAGCGTCCGCACGACCCACTGTACCGTCCAGCGCTCATTCCTCATCGCTCTCCTCGCCGTGCTCCAACTCGCCGTGCTCCAACTCGCCGTGCTCCAACTCGCCGTGCTCCCCCTCGCCGTGCTCCCCCTCGCCGTGCTCCCGCCCCAGCTTCCGCCGCTCCTCGCGCAGCAGCAGCGAGTCCCGGATCTCTTCCTCGTCGAGGTGCGGTTCCACCTTCTCCACGAAGCACTTCGGGCAGAGGTAGAAGTACCCCGGCTCCGCCGCGATGTCGACGAACTGGCCGAAGAAGACGGTCATGAGACCGATCATCCGCGGCTCCGTCGTCCCGCATCGCCTGCAGGCCGGAAGGGGCATCGTGACCTCGGAGTTCGTCGCGTGTTCGCGGCGGTGCATACATGAATAGTGGGGCATCCGGCGCCGGTCGTCACCTCCGTGCCGCCGCGGAGCGCCGAATGCGGGCGACGGCGGGAGGTGGCCCCGCACGCCGCCTACTCCAGGCGTCGGGCCCGCATCCGCTCCCGCATCCCGTCCGTCATCCACTGCTCGAACCACTCCATGAGGTAGAGCTGCGTGCGCATGAAGTTCGAGGGTCGCGAGGTGGTGCCGTGCCACTGTCGGTTCACCCTGATCATGACGGTGGGGACCCGTTCCATCTTGAGCGCCTGGTAGAGCTCCTCCGTCTGGGGCATGGGCGTGCGCAGGTCGTCGACGCCGGTCATGAGCAGGGTCGGCGTCGTGATCTCGTCCACGTACATGAGCGGCGAGCGCCGCAGGTGCTCCGACGGGTCTTCCCAGGGGTAGTGCTCGAACCAGTTGTACCAGTAGGGCCCGTCCACCGTGCCGACGAAGGAGATCCAGTTCGTGATGGGGCAGCGCACGGCGGCGGCGGCGAACCGGTCGGTGTGGCCGATGGTCCACGCCGTGAGGATGCCGCCGCCGCTGCACCCCTGGATGAAGAGGTTGTCGGCGTCGGCCCAGCCGGTCTCGATGACGTGGTCCACGCCGGCCATGAGGTCGTGGAAGTCGGGCCCCGGGTAGTCCTTGTCGATGGCGTTGCCGAACGCGGCGCCGTAGCCGGTGGAGCCGCGGGGGTTCGTGAACAGGACCAGGTAGCCGTTGGCGGCCCAGTGCTGGAACATGGCGTCGAACCCCACGTCGTACATGGAGTGGGGGCCGCCATGGATGCCGAGGATGAGCGGGTAGCGTCGACCTTTCTCGGAGTCGGGCGGCTTCACGACCCAACCCTGGATCGAGACGCCGGGCTCCGTCTCGTAGCGGATCTCCTCCACGGCTCCCAGACGGACGCCGTCCAGCACATCGTCGTTGACGCGGGTGACGCGTCGCGGTTCCGGACGGCGCAGGTCGAATGCGACGACGTCCTCCGGCAGGTGCGGCGTGGAGATGATGCCCACGGCGGTGCGCCCGTCCGCGGCGATGTCGAAGGTGACGAGGGTGTGCCTGCCTTCCGTCACGCGCCGCACGTCACCGTCCAGCCCGACATGGTAGAGGTCCTCGGTCCCCTCGCTGTCGGCCGTGAAGTAGATGCCCCGACCGTCGGGCGCCCAGAGGAGCCGGCCCGGTGAGCGGTCGAAGTCCGCCGTCAGGTTGCGGGGGCTCGAGCCGTCGGCCTCCATGACGTAGAGGTCGTCGGGCACGTAGCTCCGGGCGGTGGAGTCGACCCCGGTGTACGCGATGAGTCGGCCGTCCGGCGAGAAGGCCGGTGCCCGGTCGGTGCCCCGCCGGTCCGTGAGCTGCGACACCGTGCCCGTGGCCACGTCCACGGCGTAGATCTCCGTCTCCATGTGGCCGTAGCCCCCCGTGGTCCAGCGGTAGTCGGCGTCGGGGTCGGTGAGGCCGTCGAAGACGATGGTTCGGCCGTCCGGGCTCCATTCGGGGTCGTCGCCGCCGTAGATGTCCTCGTGGTCGTACAGGTCGGGCGTCAGCTTGCGGGGCGTGCCGCCCGTCGCGGGGACCACGTAGATGTGGTCGTGGCCGGAGCGGAGGAAGCCGCGCCGGTCGCGCCGGTACCAGACGTCGTCGATGACCCGGGGCTCCTCCGTCCAGTTGGCTTCCGGCACATCCGGCAACCGGACCCGCCACCCGTCGTCCCGGGGCTCGAAGGCGACGAAGGCGATGCGCGTCCCGTCCGGCGACCAGGCCAGCGCCTGGACGCTCTCCGTCAGCCGCGTCACCTGCGTGATGGTGCCCTCGCCCTCGCCGGCCATGATCCGGACGTAGATCTGACGATCGGCGTCGTCCGGGCATTGTTCCCAGGGCCCGGTGTCGCCGCTCACCGTGCCGCAGGCCACGAACGCCAGCCGGTCGCCGTCGGGCGACCAGCGCGGCGACGACCCGTTCACCAGGGACCGGTCCCGGGTCCCATCGCTGTTCACGATCCAGAGGGCGGAGCTCCTGGAGTCCGTGCTGGGGTCGACCCAGCTCCTCGTGTACACGATGCGCGCCCCGTCCGGCGAGATGGCCGGCGAGCCCACGCCTTCCAGGTCCAGGTAGGTTTCCAGCGTGAAGAGGTCCGTCGGCGACTGGGCCACGGCGGCCGCAGCCACGCCGAAGCAGACGGCCAGGGCCGGGATGGTGCCGGACACGTTGCGCATGAGAGCTTCTCCGGACGATGGTAGTGCCTGCTGAGTATGGCCGGTCGGCGGGGTGGGGCGCCAGCCGCGTGCCCGCCGCCTTCAGCGCGGGTCGAAGGTGAAGATGGCCGCCGAGAGGGCCAGCCCGTGGTCGACGAAGTGGGGCCAGGCGGCCACGACCCGGCCGGCGTAGGCGTCGATCCCCGTGTAGTCGCCGAAGAAGACGCCCTCACGCATGACGAAGCGCTGGTCGACCCGGTGGTTCACGAAGGTGCGGCCGCCGTCTTCGCTCCGGGCTACCGTGACGCCGGTCTCCGTGCCGGACAAACCGCGGCGGTCCAGGAAGACCACGTTCACCGACCCGTCCACCGGGTCCACCGCCATCCAGGTGAAGAGCTGGTCCGCGGCGCCCTCGTCGTCGTTCACCCGGACCGGCTCCGACCAGGTCTCACCGCGGTCCCGGGACCGCATGACGAAGACGTCCGTGTCCCCGTTCCGCTCGTCGATCCAGTTCACGTAGACGGAGCCCCGATACGGCCCGTCGCTCAGGTCCGTCGCCGTCACGGGCATGCCGTTGTGACGACCGATCCCCTCGAGGGGGATGTCCCAGCCGCCGGGGTTCTGCGCGATGACACGGTCCTCACCGAACGTACGGCCGCCGTCCGTGGAGCGGTCCAAGACCAGGCCCCTCGGCCCGGCCCACACCACGTACACCGTGCCGTCCGGGCCGACGGCCGGCACCGCGCCCTCCACCGTGTCGTCGCTGTCCACCGCGTCGCCGCCGGTGTCGGAGATGCGGTACGCCGGCTCGAAGGTGCGGCCTCCGTCCCGGGACCGGGCGAACCAGATCTGGCTGGAGTCGTGAGGCGCATCGCTGCCGTACACGTCGAAGCGGGTCCACGCCACGTACACGTTGCCCCGGTGCGGCGACCCGGTCCCGTCCACGGTCAGCCACGGCTTGTCCTCGAACGGCTGCACCGTGTTCAGGTGGTCGATGACCGGGACCGGCGGCGCCCAGCTCAGCCCGCCGTCCGCCGACGCGCTCACGAAGATGCCGTTCACCGCCCGCTCGGGACGCTCCACCCGGATCCCCTCGAAGGCGATGTACGCATGATACGCCACGCCGTCGGGGCCGAAGGCCACCACGTCGTCGCCCTGCACCCGATGGTCCGGGTTGGGCAGCGCCACCGTGGTCCAGCTCACGCCGCCGTCCTTCGTCACGTGGGCGAAATCCGTGACCCGGGGCGCCGGCGGCGACGGCGCGGCCAGCGACACCGCCACGATGTTGTCCGGGTCCGTCGGGTTGATGGCCACCGACACCTCCGCCGGCGCCTCCAACTCCGGCGGCGTGATGCGCACGACCCGAGGCGTCTGTGCCGCGAGCGGGAGGGGCGCCGCGAACAGGGCGGACACCGCGACGGTGGCCGCGACGCCGGCAACCCGGCCGCGCCGCGACCGAACGGCGGTCGGCGGTCGGCGGTCGGCAGTCCGGCCCCGTGGACGCAGCCGTGCCGTGAGCCTCCACCGGTCACCGGTCATCGGTCGCCCGTCCATTCCGGCAGCGGCTCCTGCAGAGCCAGGGCACGCAGGTTCCGGAAGAAGCGCGCTGCCCACATGAAGAACATGCCGGCGACCGCCGCGCCTACGACCCCGTTCGCCACCAGCGGAACCAGGGTCTCCGCCCGGGGGCCGAGCACGGCCGGCGCGAAGAAGAGGATCGTGTTGCCCAGGATGCCCAGGATGCGCATCTCCGTGGGCCCGATCCTGCCGTAGGCCATGTGGAACACGCCGTGGATCACCGCCTCCAGGTACACGTTGATGGAGAGCATCAGGTAGAGGATCACGAGCAGCAGCCCCACCTCCAGCCGTACGTACGGCGACAGGCCGAGCCCCCCCGCGATGAGCACGGTGGTGAACGAGTCGATGGCGTGGTCCAGGTAGTAGCCGTAATTCGGGCGCTCCACCTGTCGGACCCGTGCCAGGGTGCCGTCCAGGCTGTCGCCGAACCAGTTCACCACGAACATGGCGCTGGCCAGCCACAGCCAGCCGGGGTGCACCGCCGAGAGGGCGTAGCCCAGCCCGACCCCGAACGCCGCCAGCACCCCGAGCACCGTGAGGTGGTCCGACTTGACCGCCGCCGGCAGTCGCTTCGCCATCCAGTGCAGAAGCCGCTTCTCCGGCCCCGCCAGCAGGAAGGTCATCTCGCGCTTGGCTGTCGTCATGGCTCGCGCTCCTCGTCCGCGGTGGCCCGGCGGATGCCGTGGCCGGATCCCGTGAACTTATGTTGCGAACGGAATCGGCCGATAGTCCTATTAGGCATCGCCACGACAATGGGCCCGCGCCCGGCGACCGTCGCCGGGCCACGCCCCGCTACGGGAACGATCGTGCTCCGCATCCTCGGCCTCGAGATCATCATCCTGCCGCTCCTGGCGGCCGTGATGCTGTGGCTGCACTCGGTGCGCCGAGAGGTCGGGCTCACACCGCTACTGGTGCTCCTGGCAGGGTTCGCGCTGGCGCTCCAGGTGCTGGCTCCCACGGCGATCTACTTCGAGGCGGCGGGCCGGCCCATCGTCCTGGCCTCGGTCACCATGGTCCCCGCCATCCTGATGGGCCTGCTTCTCGTCTACGTCATGGACGGGACCGACTCGGCCCGGCTCACCGTCCTCGCCGTCCTCAGCGGCACCGTCCTGGGTACCGGCATCATGAGCGTCCATGCCGTCTTCGCGCGGCTGCCCGGAGCCGGCAACCTGGCCGGGCTGCCACCCGACAGCGCGGCCCTCGTCCCCGACCTGCGGGTCCTCCTCGGCTCCAGCATGGCCATCCTGACGGCGCTCTTCGCCATGGCCATCGCCTACCAGGCCCTGACCAACGTCATCGGCCGGGACGCCGACCCGCGCGCCACCCTCGTCGCCCTGGCCGCCGGCCTGGTCGCCGACTCCCTCGTCTTCCACATCGTCGTGGGATCCGGGACGAGACCGCCCTTCGACTGGGTCGCCGTCGACCTGCCGGCGAAGCTGGCCGGTGGACTCGTGCTCTGGCCGTTCGCCTGGTTCTACATGGCCCGCAACCGGGACACCGCACGGCCCCGGACGTCCCGGAACGTGTTCGACCTGCTCCTCGGCGAGTACGGGCGAGCCGAACAGGCCCTGCGCAGGGCCGAGGCCGCGCGAGAGGAGACGGAGGCACGCTACCAGCAGCTCGTCGAGCAGGCGTCCGACGGCATCATGCTCGTGGACCGGGAGGCACGCATCCTGGACGTGAATCCCCGGCTGGCGTCCATGCTGGGTCTCCCCCGGGACGCGATCGTCGGCCGGAACTTCGCCGAGTTCGTCGACGCCCAGTGCCTCGCGGACCGACCCCTCCGCCTGCCCGAGGTGCTGGCCGGCGAGACCATCCTCACCGAGCGGGAGCTGATCCACGCCCGGGGTGGACGGGTCCCCGTGGAAACCAGCGCCAGGCTCCTCCCCGACGGGCGCATCCTGAACATCCTGCGGGACCTCACCGAGCGGCGCCGGGCCGAAGAACGACTGCGGCAGAGCGAGGCCTTCCACCGGACCCTGCTGGAGAGCGCATACGAGGTCACCACGATCCTGGAGCGGGACGGCACGATCCGCTACCAGAGCCCCGCCATCGAGCGCGTCCTGGGTTACGCCACCGACGAGCTCATCGGCAGCAACGGATGGGACCGGGTCCACCCCGACGACCTGGACGCCGCCCGGGCGGCGTGGGACCGGGCCATGGACGACCCCGGCCAGCCCGCCGACCTGGAGGTGCGCCTCAGGAGCCGGGTCGGGTCGTGGCGGACCGTCACCGCCTCCGTCACCAACCTCCTGGACCGGTCTCCGGTCCGCGGCGTCGTGGTGCGCTACAAGGACGTCACCGAGGAGCGCATGCTCCGGGAACAGCTCCAGCAGGCCCAGAAGCTCGAGAGCATCGGCCGCCTGGCCGGCGGCGTCGCCCACGACTTCAACAACCTGCTCACCGCCATCCTCGGCCATGCCGCCTTCGCCCGCGCCGAGCTGAGCGACGATGGGCCCGTGGCCACCGAGATCGCCGAGATCACCAGCGCCGCCGAACGGGCCGCCGGCCTCACCCAGCAGCTCCTGGCCTTCGCCCGTCGACAGGTCAACCAGCCCGCCACCGTGGACCTCCGGTCCGTCCTCCTCGACCTCGAGACCATGCTGCGCCGCACCATCGGCGAGCACGTCGAGCTTACCCTCCATGCCCCGCCCGAGCCCCTGTGGATCCGCATCGACCCCGGACAGCTCGAGCAGGTCATCGTCAACCTCGCCGTGAACGGACGGGATGCCATGCCCGACGGCGGCAGGCTCGACATACGCATGGACGGCGTCAGCGTCGACGACGTCGCCACGCCCGACGGCGTCTCCGCAGGCCGCTACGCCCGCATCCGGATCTCCGACCAGGGCAACGGCATCCCCGAAGACAGCATCGAGCTCATCTTCGAGCCGTTCTTCACCACGAAAGCGGCGGGGACAGGGACCGGCCTCGGCCTCGCTACCTCCTACGGCATCATCAAGCAGGCCGGAGGCGACATCCGCGTCGCCGACACCTCCCCCGCCGGCACCACCATGGAGATCCTCCTGCCCTTCGTCTCCGCCCCCCTCGACGGCCCGCCCGCCCAGGCCGGGAACGACACCGACCCGCCCGGAGCCTGAGCCTCAACCCCCACCTCCGGACCGCGCACGTCCCCCACGCCCTCCCCTCCCAGAGGCCCGGGGAGCTCGTACCGGGTGGCCGCACCGCACGGCTGGCCCCGGGCCTCTACGTGGCCGGCGACCATCGCCAGCACGGGTCCATTGAAGGTGCCCTCCGTTCCGGCCGCATGGCCGCCGTGGCCGTCCTCGCCGACCTCTGATCCGGCCTCTCCCCCCGGTCGGACCCCGCGACCGTTGACCGTTCCTTCTCCCGGCGTAACCTTAGACCTGAGACAACCACCGGGGGACCGTGACCGAGACCAGCGCCGACGTTGCCGAGGACCCGACCCTGAAGCTGTGGGTCGTTCTGGCGCGGGCGTACGCCGCCGTGGCGGAGCACGTGCGGGCGGATGTGGCGCGTCACGGGCTGACGCCGTCGGAGTTCGGTGCGCTGGAGGCGCTGTACCACAAGGGTCCCATGCTGCTGGGGGAGGTGCAGCGGAAGATCCTGGTCTCCAGCGGCGGCATCACCTACGTCATGGACCGGTTGGAGCGGAAGGGGCTGGCGGAGCGTCGTCCGTGTCCGGAGGATCGGCGGGCCAGCTTTGCGGCGCTCACGGCGGAGGGCGAGGCGCTCATCGCTCGGATCTTCCCGGCGCACCGTGCGGCGCTGGAGGAGGTTTTCTCGGTGCTGGACGACGAGGAGAAGCGGGCGGCTGCTGGGCTCCTCAAGCAGCTGGGCCTTCACGCGGCCGCCACCGCTGCGTCCTGAGCGTCGGGCTCCACGCTCCTTGTCAGGGGAAGGTGGGGCGCTGGGGCACGAAGTGGTCGAAGACGGTCCGGGACACGTTGCGGATCAGGACGAAGCCCTCGTTGTCGTCGTCCCAGCTCGTGTCTTCCTGGTCCGTGGTGATGATGCAGAGCACGTAGTCGCCGGTGGGCGCATTGACCAGGAGCACCTCGGAGCGGGACGCGGAGACGGCGCCCTGCTTGGACGCCACCTGGATGGTTGGCGGGATGGCGGAGAGCGCTTCGTCGTCCCAGTAGATGTCGGTCAGGGTACGGTACATCTGCTCCGAAGCCTCGGGGCTCACGGCCCGGCCCTGGCGCACCATGACGAGGAGCTCGGCCATCTCCCGGGGCATGGTCTGGCCCCAGCCGTAGCGCTGCCAGTCCTCGTGGCGCCCGTCGACGCGGGAGTTGACCCGGGTGTGCTCGAAGCCGTGCTCGGCGAGCCACGCGTTGACGGTGGCCCCGCCCAGGAGGCCCTGGATCCACAGGCTCGCCGTGTTGTCGCTGATGGAGATCATGAAGAAGGCGAGC
>CAYQCY010000061.1:0-20762 GCA_964416095.1 uncultured Gemmatimonadaceae bacterium | reverse complement strand
GTATCTGATCGCATCATCCCCAGGATGGCTCGCACCACCACCTCCGGCCGATCCGCGTGGATCCGGTGCCCCGCGCCCTCCACCACGATCCGGCGGGAGCGGGACGACAGCCCGGTCAGGGCCTCCTGCTGGGCACGCCAGACCTCTTCCATCCGGGCGAACATCTCCGGCGGGAAGCCCGGCGGCGGGGCGCCCAGCGGGTCGCCGGCGGAGAGGATGACGAGGGGAATGTCGCCGAGGCTACCGGCCGCGCGCATCTCCACCACCAGCGTGTCCTCGCCGGCCGCGGTCAGCGTCTGGCGGGCGCGCTGGTCCTCGGCATACTCCGCCCAAGCCTCGGCAGCCGCCGAATCGATGGGCGGCTCCAGCGCGACGACGCGGGTCCGGTAGGCGGGGTCCAGGCCGTCCACCAGGACGACGCCCACGACACGGCCGGGGCGCCGGGCGGCGTACGCCCGCACCACGAACGCACCGGCCGAGTGCCCCACCAAGACGTACGGTCCCGGGACGTTTGCCCGGCGCAGCAGCGCGTCCAGGTCGCCGGCCAGGGGGCTCGCGGCCTCCACGGCGCCCCGTGGCGCCGGGTCGCTCCGGCCCACGCCGCGCCGGTCGTAGCGGCAGACGCGGGTGCGGGCGGCGAGGCGGTCCCAGATGGGGTCCCAGGAGCGGGTGGTGGCGCCCTGGCCCGCCTCCAGGACGACGGTGGGCGATCCGGAGCCTTCGCACTCCAGGTAGAGCCGGCGCCCGTCGGGAACGGCGATGCGGCCCACGAAGCGGTCCCCGTCGCCGGCGTCGTCCGCCGCGAAGTCCAGGGGCGGCAGCGGCGGCTCCGGGGTGGCCTCCCCGCCCTTCCGCACGCCCCACGCCCTGCCCCGGAACAGGTTCCGCACCCGCTGCACGGTGCCGTCGGGCCAGTAGGCGACGGCGCCTTCCACCCAGGTGTCGGGCGGGAGGCCGAAATGGAGGGGCGCGGCGTTCTGGCTGCCGTAGCCGGTGGAGCTCGTGACCCAGCGCCGCAGGCGCCGGTACCGGCTGCCGTCGGTCACGTCCAGCGCCAGGCGGGCGCCCAGGGCGCCGGTGTTCGTCCGGCCCTGTCGCAGCTCGACGGAGATCCAGTCCCGGTCCGGCTTCGTACGGTTCCGATACAGCGCGTTGTCCTGGTCCTCGTCGCCCCATGCGGCCACGAAGAGGTCCAGGGCGCCGTCCCCGTCCAGGTCGCCCAGGGCCACCCCCGCGGAGGTGTCTCCGGCGGCGGTGGCCGCGCCCCCGTCGACCCGCTCGAACCCTCCGCCTGTGCCACGGTACAGCCAGTTGCGCATGCCCGGTTCCGGCGTGCCGTTGGCGGCGTACAGGTCCAGGTGCCCGTCGAGGTCCAGGTCGCCCCAGGCATGGCCCTTCGTGGCACCGCTGTCGGTGGTGAGCGGCGGCAGCTCCACGGCGGTGAAGGTGAAGGCGCCGTCGTTCCGGTAGAGCTGGTTCGGCCCGTCGATGTTGGCGACGAAAAGGTCCAGGTCGCCGTCGTCGTCGTAGTCCGCCGCGGAGACGCCGTAGGAGTAGCGCGCATCGGCGGCGAACGCGCCGTCCACCGGTTGGAACCCGGCGGCGCCCAGGTTGCGCAGGAGGAGGTTCGGCTCCCGGGCGTGGACCAGGACGAGGTCCACGAAGGCGTCGCCGTCCAGGTCGGCGGCGACGCACGCCCGGCCCTCCGCGGGTCCATCGGGGAACCCCGGCACGCGGGCCGCCTCGTAGTCGCCGCGGCCCGACCCCCGGAAGAATGCGTGGCGGTGCCCGTCCCGCCGCACCACGACGACGTCCAGGAGCCCGTCCCGGTCGAAGTCGGCCCAGCAGGAGCCGACGGAGCTGTAGCCGTCCCGGGCGAGGGGGTGGTCGTGGAGCGGGGTGAAGCCGCCGAGCCCATCGTTTCGGAAGACGGCGTCGCGCTGGGAGTCGGCGTTGGCGACGAAGAGGTCCAGGTCGCCGTCGTCGTCCAGGTCGATCCAGGCCACGCCCTCGGAAGAGCGCCGGTTCGCCACCAGGACGGTGGCCGTGTCCCGCGCCAGGCGCCCGGCCACGTTGCGATAGAAGAGGTTGGCCTGGCCGCCGGCGTTGGCCACGTACAGCTCGGGGAAGCCGTCGCCGTTCACGTCGCCCCAGGCGACGCCCCGGGAATAGCCGCCGTGGGCCACGCCGGGTACGGTCTCGAAGGGGATGTCCTGGGCGGACGCCGGTGTGGCGCCCACGACACAGGCCAGTGCCACGGCCCCGAGCATCGGCAGGCCCGGTGCCGTCACGGGTGCTTCCGCCACCGGCCCGTCAATGCCGGAAGACGCGGCGGCCGGTGAAGACCATGGCCATGCCGTGCTCGTCGGCGGCGGCGATGACCGCGTCGTCCCTCACGGAGCCGCCGGGCTGGATCAGGGCGGTGGCGCCGGCCTCGGCCGCGGCGTCCACGCCGTCCCGGAAGGGGAAGAAGGCGTCGGACGCCACCACGGCGCCCCGGGTCCCGAACTTCTGGTCCGCCGCTTTCATGACGGCGATCCGGGACGAGTCGACCCGGCTCATCTGGCCGGCGCCGATGCCGATGGTCTGCTCGTCCTTCGCCAGGACGATGGCGTTGGACTTCACCACGGCGCAGGCGCGCCAGCCGAAGCGCAGGTCGCGCCACTCGGCGTCCGTGGGACGCCGCTCGGTGGCGACGGTCCAGTCGTCCTCCGGGAAGGCCATGTGCATGCGACGCTGGACCAGCAGCCCGCCCCGGACCCGCTTGTAGTCCAGCTCCCGGGCCCCGGCGAGCTCCACGGGCAGCTCGATGAGACGCAGGTTCTTCTTGCGCTGGAGCCGTTCCCGGGCCGCGTCCTCGAACGACGGCGCCACGATCACCTCCAGGAAGTGCTCCGCCATGGCCTCGGCGGCGGCCTCCGTCACCGGCACCGTGAGCGCCACGATGCCGCCGAAGGCCGAGACCGGGTCGCCGGCCAGCGCCCGGCGGTAGGCACCGAGGGCGTCATCGCCCAGGGCGAGCCCGCACGGCGTCGTGTGCTTCAGCACGGCGCACGCCGGCCGCTCCGCGTCCGCCCATGCCGACACGGCCATGACGGCGGCATCGATGTCCATGAGGTTGTTGAACGAAAGCTCCTTGCCGTGGAGCTGGCGCAGTCCCGGGATCGCGTTCCGGGGCGCTCCCGCCTCGGCGTAGAAGGCCGCCGGCTGGTCCGGGTTCTCGCCGTAGCGCAGGTCCTGCACCTTCGTCAGCTCGAGCCCCAGCTCGTGGGGGAAGGCCGGCTCGTCCGCCACGGCCCCGGCGTCCGGCGCCGCGCCGGGCTCCGCCGCCGCGGGCGGCCCGGCGAGGTACGTGGCGATGGCGGCGTCGTACGCCGAGGTGTGCCGGAACACCTTGAGGGCCAGCTCCCGCCGGAAGGTCTCGTCCACCGTGTCGTCCCTGAGCGCCGTCAACACCCGGTCGTAGTCGTCGGGGTCCACCACCACGAGCACGTCCCCGTGGTTCTTCGCCGCCGCCCGGATCATGGTGGGCCCGCCGATGTCCACCTTCTCCATGGCCTCGGCCATCCCCGCGCCGGCCGCCACGGCCGCCTCGAAGGGGTAGAGGTTCACCGTCACCAGGTCCACGCTGGCGTAGCCCATCCGTTCCAGGGCGACGGCGTCCTCTTCCCGCTCACGGCGAGCCAGGATACCGGCGTGCACGGCGGGGTGCAGCGTCTTCACCCGGCCGTCCATCATCTCCGGGTGGCCGGTGACGTCGGCCACGTCCCCGACCTGGATGCCGGCCTCCCGGATCGCCCGGGCCGTCCCGCCGGTGGAGACCAGCTCCCACCCGAGCTCGGCCAGGCCGCGGGCGAAGTCCACGAGGCCGCTCTTGTCGGATACGCTCAGAATCGCTCTCGGCATGGCGTGCGGGGGTTCGTGACGCGTGGGCGTCGGGTTCAGTCGGTGTCCAGCCCCAGGGCACGTCGTACATCGGCCGGCCGGGGCGCCTCCACGATGCCGAAGGCCGCTTCGTCCGGCAGGGCGCCCATCTCCAGGCGCTCCGCCCCGCCGACGTCGTCCAGGTCGAGCGCCCGGGCGACCCGCTCCATCGCCGCGGGGTAGAGCACGTGCTCGACCCTGAGCACGCGGGCCGCCAGCCTCTCCGCATCATCGCCGGCCCGTACGGGCACCGGCCACTGGGCCAGGATCGGGCCCGTGTCGTAGCGCTCGTCCACGTAGTGCACCGTGACGCCGCTCAGCCGGGCTCCCGAGTCGATCACGGCCTCGTGCACGTGGTGGCCCCACATCCCCTTCCCGCCGAACGACGGCAGCAGCGCCGGGTGGATGTTCAGCATGCGCCACCGGAACGCCTGCACGACGTCGGCCGGCACCAGCCGCAGGTACCCGGCCAGCCCCACCAGGTGGATGCCGGCCCCGGCGAGGGTGTCCAGCATCTCCCGGCCCACCTCGCCCGGGTCCCTGCCCTTGACGGGGATGACCAGCCGATCCACGCCCGCCCTGTCCGCCCGGTCCAGGGCGCCGGCGCCCTCCCGGTCGCTCACCACCAGGGCGACCCGGGCCACGTCCACGGCGGGCCCGGCGTTGAAGTGGTCCAGGAGCGCTTGCAGGTTCGTGCCGCCGCCCGAGGCGAACACCGCCACACGCGCGCTCATGCCAGCCGCCCCCCGTGGTGAGGGATCAGGAACGGGTTCGTGGTGCGCTCCCGCTCCACCGTCGTCTCGGGTCCGTGCCCGGGATAGAGCCTCGTCTCGTCCGGCAGCGTGAGCACCTGTTCCCGGATGGAGCGCATGAGCTGCCGGTAGTCGCCGCCGGGCAGGTCCGTGCGCCCGATGGAGCCGGCGAAGACGACGTCGCCGACGAAGGCCACCCCGGCCTCCGCATCGTGGAGCAGCACGTGGCCCGGTGCGTGGCCGGGCGTGTGGCGCACCTGGAAGCTCCGGTTCCCGAAACGGAAGGGGACGCCGTCCTCGAACGTCTCGTCCGGCGGCGGCAGCGTCTCCACCTCCACGCCGAAGGCCGCCGCCTGGCCCGGCGCCTGGTCGTACAGGGGCCGGTCCGCCGGGTGCAGCCAGATGGGCGCGCCGGTCGCCCGCTTCGCTTCGGCCACGCCTTCCACGTGGTCCACGTGGGCGTGCGTGAGCAGGATCGCGTCCAGGCCGCCGTCGCCCAGGGCGTCGATCATCAGCTCCACCTCGCCGCCCGGGTCGATGATGACGGTGGCGCCAGTCTCGATGCAGCGGACCAGGAACGCGTTCTGGCCCCAGCCGGTGGACACGTACGTCTCGATCTGGAGGCTCATGAGGCCAACGTAGCGGGACGCCGTGGCCCGGGCCAGTCGATGGAACCGCCAAACGAAACGGGCGCCGTCTCCGGCGCCCGCTCAGGCTCTCGTACCGCGGTCCGGCTCAGGCCGTGAAGGAGCTGCCGCAGCCGCAGCCGCCGGTGGCGTTCGGGTTCTTGAAGGTGAACCCGGCGCCCATCATGGTGGTGACGTAGTCGATCTCGACCCCGTCCAGGTACTGGCCGCTGAACGGGTCCACGAAGAGACGGAGCCCTTCGATCTCGAACACCTCGTCGTCGTCCTGGGGCTCATCCTCGATGTTCAGGCCGTACTGGAAGCCCGAGCAACCGCCCGGGAGCACCGCCACGCGCAGCCCGGCCGTCTCCGCCGCGCCCTGCTCCTCCATGAACTTCTCCACCTCCGCCACCGCGGTCGGCGTGACCGTGATCGTCATCCAGCCCTCCTGGTCCTCGTACGGTTGTGCCTCGTCGTAGACCCGCATACCCCGGGGCCCGGTTCGGGTTTCGCAATGGTATTCCGGGCCGTCGCGCACTGTCAACCCTCGCCGGACAGGGCCCCGGCCGCCGCCGCCAGGTCCCGCGCCGTCTCGACCTCCGGGGGCACGACATCGACATCGGCACCGTAGCCGGTGCGGACCAGGACCGCCCGCCCGCCGAGGCGCAACACCGGCTCCAGGTCCCGCAGCCGGTCCCCGATGGCCACGCTGGCCGCCACGTCCAGCCCCAGCTCCCGGGCAGCCCGCTCGAAGAGTCCCGTGGCCGGTTTCCGGCAGTCGCACGGGCCCGTGTGGTCCGGGTGGTGCGGACAGTGGTAGACCCCGTCCAGGGTCACGCCCTCCGCCGCCAGCACCGCCTCCAGCCGTGCCTGGACCGCCCGGTAGTCTTCCTCGGTGAACCGGCCCCGGGCGATCCCCGACTGGTTCGTCACCACCACGAGAGCGTAGCCTGCGTCCTGCAGACGACGCAGCCCCTCCACCGCGCCGGAAATCAGCTCCACCCCCTCCGGGTCCGCCAGGTACTCCTTCTCCCGGATGATGGTCCCGTCCCGGTCCAGGAAGGCGGCCCTGCGGGGCGCGTCAGGCGAGGGCACGGAGCAGCGCCTCGTCGAGGGCCTCTTCTTCGTCCGTACGGACGGTCCGCAGGTCGAGGAGGAGCTGTCCCTCCCGGATCCGGCCCACCACCGGCGGCTCGCCACCGCGCAGGGCCCGGTGGACCGACTCCACGTCCTCCAGCACCAGCGCCAGCACGGCGGTGGGGATCTCCGCGTCCGGGAAAGCGCCGCCGCCCACGGTGGATGCGCCGTCCCGGACAGCGGCCCGGACGCCGGCCGCGTCCAGACGGTCGGCCAGTGCCCGTGCCCGTTCGGCGACGGCCTCCTTCGGCGTGGACAGCATGGCCAGCGTCGGGATCTCGCGCATGGCGCGCTCCGGCTCCCGGTACAGGGCCAGCGTGGCCTCCAGGGCCGCCAGGGTGAGCTTGTCGACCCGGAGCGCACGGCACAGGGGGTTGTGCCGCATGGCGTCCACGGCGGCCTCTGAGCCGACCATGAGGCCGGCCTGCGGGCCGCCCAGGAGCTTGTCGCCGCTCATGGTCACGACCTCCGGACCGGCCGCCACCACGTCCGCGACCGTGGGCTCCCCCGCCAGCCCGAACGATGCCGGATCCAGGAGCAGGCCGGAGCCCAGGTCGGCGATGACGGGCACGCCGTGGTCGCGGCCCAGGGCCACGAGCCCGTCCAGCGGCACATCCGCCGTGAAGCCCGTGATGCGGAAGTTGGAGCGGTGGACGTGCAGGATGGCACCAGCGCCGGCGACGGCGGCCTCGTAGTCCGCCAGGTGGGTGCGGTTCGTGGCGCCCACCTCCCGCATGATGGCGCCGCTCCGGGCCATGATCTCGGGCACCCGGAACGACCCGCCGATCTCCACCAGCTCGCCCCGGCTGATCACCGCGGCCCGGCCCTCCGCCAGGGTGTTCAGCGCCAGGACCACGGCCGCGGCGTTGTTGTTCACCACCAGCGCCGCTTCGGCGCCGGTCAGCTCACACAGCAGCGCCGTGCAGTGGTCGTAGCGGGAGCCACGCTCGCCGGCCTCCAGGTCGTACTCCAGGTTCGTGTACGACATCGCCGCCTCCGCCAGCGCGGCCCGGGCCACGTCCGCCAGCGGCGCACGGCCCAGGTTCGTGTGCAGCACCACGCCGGTCGCGTTGACGACGCGACGGAGCGACCGTCGCTCCGCGGCGTCCAGCCGGGCCTCCGCCGCCGCGGCGTACCAGGCGGGGTCCGCCGGGGCGCTGCCCGATCCGGCGGCCAGCTCCGCCCTCAGGGCGTCCTGCACCCCCCGCACGGCCTCCGCGACCCGCTCCCGGGTCGTGCGCGCCAGGAGCGGCTCGAAGGCCGCCGCCGCCAGCAGCCGGTCCACGGGCGGGATGCCCCGGCGCGGGTCGGTCACGGCAGCCACCAGGGAAGGCGCGGCTCGCCCCTCGACGGCGTGGCACCCGGCCGCGCGTTCGCGCCGGGCACCGTGTCCCGGGGCAGAGTGTCCGGGGGCAGGGTGTCCGGGGGCACCGTGTCGGGGGTCACAGGCACGGTGTCGGAGGCCGTCGTGTCCGGAAGAGCGGGCACGGTGTCCGGTGGTAGCGTGTCTTGGTGGGCCGGTACCGTGTCCGTCGCCAGCGTGTCCGGAGCGAGGGGAACCGTGTCGGCGGCGACGGAATCAGCCGCTGCCGTCGTGTCCCGGGCCGGGACGCGGAAGGCCACGGCGCCACCGCCGTCGGGCACGCCCCGGATGTTCACCACCCCATCCACCTCCACGACGTACCCGGTGTCCGGGACCAGGATGGTGTCCGTGATGAGCACCACGTCCCGGGACGGGAGGGGCTGCTCGGGCACGGTGTCCCGGGCCGTGGTGTCGGCCCGCAGCGAGTCCGCCGCCGCGGCGGCGGTGTCACGGAGCATGGGCGCGGGCTCCGGTACCGCCTGCGTGGTGTCGGCGGCGACCGGTTCGGCGGCGGCCTGCTCCCGCTCCTCGGCCTCGTGCACGTGGATCAGGTCGCCGCCGCCCGCGGGCACGCTGTCGGGCAGGAGGAAGAGGCGGGCGGTGCCCTGCGGCGGCTCGTCAGGGTCGAAATAGTCGTCGAAGGAGAGCGTCACGGCCGCGCTGTCCCGAGGCACCGCGCGGATCAGGCGGGCGGGTGTGCTGTCTCCCGGCAGCAGGGCCAGGGTGACCACGGCGGTGTCGTTCACGGCCACGCCGGCCAGCGTCGTGTCCGTGGGCTCGTGGAAGCCCGGCGCCCGGTCCCGGTCCCGGTCCTGGAAGGCGACCACGTCGTACGCGCCGGCCGGGATGTGCCGGAGCGCGAAGAAGCCGCCCGTGTCCGTCGCCGCCAGGTAGGTCGTGCCGTCGCCGCGGCGCGTGGCCTCGACCCGGGCCCCCTCCACCGCCTCGCCGGTGATGCGGTCCACGACCACGCCACCCACCGCCGTGCTCAGGATGGGCGGGCCGGTGGAGAAGACGAGCTCGATGGGCTCGGTGCGTGTGTTGCCGAAGAGGTCACGGAGCACGCCCCGCACGTAGACGCGGTAAACGTAGCCGGCCGGCCAGCCGCCGGCCATCTCGATGTCCAGGCCGCTGCGGTGGCGGTGGACGGTGACGGGATTGACGGGCGGGGAGACGAGAACGGCGTCCTCCAGCTCCCGTACGTTGTCCAGCTCCTCGCTGATCCGCTCGTCGAACTCGATGCGGACCGGCCCCGGGAAGGCGCTGTCCCGGACGCTCAGCGGCTCGGGCGACACGGCCGTGACCCGGGGCGGCGTACGGTCCCGCTCCCCGCCGGGCGGCGCCTGGGGCTGTGCGCACGCCGCCAGTGCCAGGGCCGGGATGGCCAGCCACCGCTTCACGACAGGGCGTCCAGCTTTCGCTGCAGGCGCTCCAGCTGGTCCTCCAGGTTGGCCTTCTTCTCCCGCTCCCGCTCCACGACCTCCGCCGGCGCCTTCGAGGTGAAGCTCTCGTTCGACAATCGTTCCACCGTGCCGGCGAGGCGCTGCTCGGTGTCCCGGATCTCGTCCCCGATCCGGGCCCGCTCCCGGTCCACGTCGATCACGCCGGCCAGGGGGATGAAGAGCTCCGCTCCGCTGCGCAGCACCGCGTGCGCGCCCTCGCCCCGGTCGCCGTCGCGCTCGCCGGGGTGCACGACCCGGTCCACACCGGCGAGGCGCCGGAGCGCGCGCTCTTCGACGTCCAGCGCCGCCCGGAGGTGATCCGGGGCGTGGGCCAGCTCTACGGTGATGGCCTCCCCCGCCGGCACGTGGTACTCGGAGCGGAACGTGCGGACGGTGCCGATGAGCTCCTGGAGCGCGGTCATCCGCCGCACGGCGACGTCGTCCTCCCGCTCCGGGCGGGGTTCCGGCCAGCGTGCGATGACGAGGGACTCCTCCCGCTCGCGTCCTTGCGGCCACGGCAAACGCAACCACAGCTCTTCCGTGATGAAGGGCATCATGGGATGGAGCAGGCGGAACACGCCGTCCAGCACCTCCACGAGTGTGGCCCGGGCGGCGGCCCGGCTCTCCGCCCCGGCGTCCTCGTACAGGCGCGGCTTCAGCATCTCCAGGTACCAGTCGGCCACCTCACCCCAGAAGAAGGTGTTGATGGCATCGGCGGCCTCATGGACCCGGAACGATTCCAGGTGCCGGGTCACGTCGGCGACGGTGCCGTTCAACCGGGCCATGATCCACCGATCCGCCAGCTCGAGGTGCTCCGCCACGTCCTCCACCGCATCGACGTCGCCGTCCAGGTTCATGAGGGCGAAGCGGCCGGCGTTCCAGAGCTTGTTGGCGAAGTTGCGCCCCGGGGCGAAGGCCGCTTCCAGGTCCTCGTAGTTCAGGTAGATGTCCGTTCCGATGGCCGCGCCGGAGAGCACGGTGTAGCGGAGCGCGTCCGCGCCGAACTTCTCCACCACCTCCATGGGGTCGATGCCGTTGCCCAGCGACTTGGACATCTTGCGGCCGTGGTGGTCCCGCACCGTGGCGTGGAGCAGCACGTCCTCGAACGGCACCTCGCCCCGGAACCGGAGCCCCGCCATGATCATGCGGGCGACCCAGAAGAAGAGGATCTCCGGCGCCGTGCTCAGGGTGTGGGTGGGGTAGAAGACCTCCAGGTCGTCCGTCTCCTCGGGCCAGCCGAGGGTCGAGAAGGGCCAGAGCCAGGACGAGAACCAGGTGTCCAGCACGTCCGGGTCCTGCACGAGGTCGCCGCTGCCGCACACCGCGCACACCGTCGGCTCCTCCCGGGCGACGATCATCTCCTCGCACGCCTCGTTCCGGCAGTACCAGACCGGGATGCGGTGACCCCACCAGAGCTGCCGGGAGATGCACCAGTCCCGGACGTTCTCGAGCCAGTGCTCGTACACCTTCTCCCAACGCTCGGGCGTGAAGCGCACCGCCCCGGCCCGGGACGCCTCCAGCGCCGGCCGTGCCAGCGGCTCCATCCGCACGAACCACTGGAGCGACAGCCGCGGCTCCACGATGGTGCCGCAGCGGTAGCAGTGGGGCAGCGCATGGCGGTAGTCCTCCACGTCCTCCACCAGCCCCTCCGCCTCGAGCGCCTCCATGACCGCCCGTCGCGCCGCGAAGCGGTCCATGCCCTGGAACGCCTCGGGGACCGCATCGTTCAGGACGGCCTCCTCCGTCAGGATGTTCAGGACCTCCAGTCCGTGGCGCTGGCCGATCTCGAAGTCGTTCGGGTCGTGGCCCGGCGTCACCTTCACGGCGCCGCTGCCGAACTCCGGGTCCGCCCACTCGTCCGCCACGATGGAGATGCGCCGACCGGCCAGCGGCAGCTCCACCTCGCCGCCCACCAGCGACGCGTAGCGCTCGTCGCCCGGCGCCACCGCCACCGCCGTGTCGCCCAGCATGGTCTCCGGCCGCGTCGTCGCCACCACGAGATACGGCCGCCCGTCGGGTAGCCTCGGCAACTCGAATTCCCCGTCTCCCGGTCCGCCAGTCGCCCCCTCTACAGTCGCCGCAGATAGAGGGTACCGCAGGTGAAACAGCTTGCCCGACGTCTCCTCCGGCTCCGCCTCCTCGTTGGACAGCGCCGTGTGGCAGCGCGGACACCAGTTGATGATGTAGTTGCCCCGGTAGATGAGCCCGTCCTCGTACAACCGGACGAACACCTCGCGCACGGCGGTCGAAAGCCCCTCGTCCAGGGTGAACCGCTTCCGGGCGATGTCGATGGAGCAGCCGATGGCCTTGAGCTGCTGGATGATCCGCTTCTCCGTCACATCGACCCACGACCACACGCGTTCCACGAAGGCCTCCCGGCCCACGTCGTGGCGCGTGAGTCCTTCCTCGGCGAGCTGGCGCTCCACCACGTTCTGGGTGGCGATGCCGGCGTGGTCCGTCCCGGGCACCCAGAGCGCTTCCCTGCCCCGCATCCGTTGCCAGCGGATCAGCATGTCCTGGAGCGCGTTGTTGAGACCGTGCCCCATGTGCAGCGCCGCCGTCACGTTGGGCGGCGGGATCATGATGACGTACGGCTCCCGCTCGCCGGACCGCACCCGGTCGGTCTCGGCGTGGAAGTACCCCCGCTCCTCCCAGGCCCGGTACAGCGGCGCCTCGATGGACGCCGGGTCGTACTGCTTCGACAGCGGCTCCGTCATCGGCCTCTCAGAACTCGTTGGTCAAGCGACGTAGCTTAGCGGAATGAGCAACATACCTCAACCAAAAAGACCCGCAGCCCGAGGGCGTCCGGGCCGCGGGTCCCCGGGGCGTCCCGGGCATCTCAGGGCGCTTCATCCGGCTCCGATGCCTCGACCTCCCGGTCCACGACGCTCTGCTTGCCGTCATTCCGGGTACGACGGCGGCCCATGCCACGACGATTCCCGTACCAGTGCGTTTCGTGCAGCGCCGGGGCCCCGGCGGCGAAGCGGCGGCGGTTCGCCGCCAGGCGCGTCTCCTCGCTGGACACCACGAGCTTGTTGAGCACCGTGTGCACGGCGTCCGGCTGCTGTGCCAGCTCCATGGCCTGGTGCGAGCATGCGGCGGTGGGCACGACGCCGCGCAGCTCCACGATCCCGTCCGCCAGCGGCACGACGTGGATGTCGCATCCTTCCAGCTCCGGCGCGCCCCGGACGCGGGCCCGGGTGGCCCGGGCCGAAGCGCTGGCCAGGGCGCGGTCCTGGAGATCACCCAGCATGCCCCGTCGTACGAGCCATGTGCCGAGTCCCGCGAAGACCGCGCCGGCGGCCCCGGCGACGATCCAGTACGCGCGTCGTTTGCCAGAGAACATCCTTGCCCTCCTCCAGTGGGAACGTGAATACTACCAGTCCTCGGGCGCCGAAGCCACCGCGAGCCGTCGTTTCCCGGTGCCCGGATCCGCCGAACGGAAATGTGATGCCTCCCGACGATTCAGGGGACCCGGCCTCGACGACGTCTTCGCTCGACGGCTCCACGGCGCCGGAGCCCGGTCTCGACCGTTCGCTCATCCGGTTCTTCGACCGTTCGGAGGACGCGGTGCTCGTGACGGACCGTGACGGCACGGTGCGGTACGTGAACGCGGCCTTCGAGGAGCAACTGGGCGTCGCCGGAGCGGGGGCCGTGGGGCGGCCCGCGCGGCGGCTCGGCCCCGCCCGTCGTGCCCGGGAGGCGTTCCGCCGGATGGCCGAAGCGGCGATCGAAGGACGGGTGTACCGGGGCGTGGCCACGGTCGAGCGGCCGGATGGACGCAAGGTGCGGTTGTCCAACACGGTGACGCCGCTCCAGGACGACGAAGGCCGTACGACCCACGTCGTCGTGACCTCGCGACCCGCGGAGCCGTCGCAGGCCTCTCTGGAGGCCCGAGGCTACGATCCGGTCACGGGCCTTCCCTTCCGTCGGGTGCTGGAGGAGCAGGCCCGGCCGATGCTGGCCCGCTCGCGGCGGGAGCAGACGACGGTCGCCCTCATGCTGCTGGACCTGAACGGGCTCGACCGCATCAACGCCGCGTTCGGCCGCCCCGGCGGTGACGCGGTGCTCCGGGCCACGGCCGACCGCCTCCAGATCGCGCTCCGGGAGAGCGACCTGGTAGGCCGCCTGGAGGACGACACTCTGGCCGCCGTGCTGCAGGACGTGACCGAGGTCGAGAGCCTGGCCCGGGTCGCGCGCCGGGTCAGCCGGGCGGCATCGGAGCCGGTGGACCACGCCGGCGAGACGATCCCCGTTCAGGTGACGATGGGGATCGCGGTCTATCCCCGGGACGCGAGCTCGCTGACGGAGCTGTTCGAGGGTGCCGGCGCTGCGCTGCTCCGGGCCATCGCGGGCGCCGCCGACTTCGAGTTCTTCCAGGGCGAGCTGTCCGTGGTGGCCCGGGACCGGCTGAAGCTCGAGGACGACCTGGACCGGGCCTCGGACGCGGACGAGTTCGTGCTCCATTTCCAGCCCATCGTGGCCACCGCGACCGGGCGTCTGGTGGGGGCCGAGGCCCTCACGCGCGGCTCCGTCATCGGCGTGGAGGCGCTGGCCCGTTGGCCCCACCAGGAGCGGGGCATGGTCCTGCCCGCCGAGTTCATTCCACTGGCGGAGAGCAGCGGGCGGATCCTGGCGCTGGACCGCTGGGTCGTGGCCACGGCGATCCGTGAGGCGGCCCGCTGGTGGAACGACGGCTGGCCCGGCTGGATCTCGGTGAACTTGTCCATGCGCTCGATCCGGGACCCGGGGCTGGCCGACTACATCGACCGCACCATGCGCCGCCAGGAGGTGGATCCGGAGCGCCTCGTCCTGGAGGTGACGGAGAGTGCCGCCGTCCGGGATCCCGACGCCACCATCGAGCTCCTCACGGGGCTCAAGGACGCCGGCGTGAAGATCGCCATCGACGACTTCGGCGTCGGCTACTCCTCGCTGTCGTACCTGAAGTCGTTCCCCGTGGACATCCTGAAGCTGGACCAGAGCTTCGTCCGGGACATCGGTCGGGACGAGAAGGACGAGCACCTCATCGAGGCCATCGTGGGGCTCGCCCACAGGATCGGCGCCCAGATCGTCGCCGAGGGGGTGGAGCAGCCGGCCCAGATGGAGTGGCTGCGCTCGGTGGGCTGCGACCTGGTCCAGGGCTACCTCCTGGGCAGGCCCGGTCCCGCCCATCAGATCCGACCCGGGTCCTGAGGCGGCGGCGGGTCCTCCTCCTTCGCTTCTTCCCTCTCCCGGTCCCTCCGCTCCCGGATGGCCCGGACCCTGTCCTCGAAGCTCTGGCGCGCCGCCTCCCGGGCCGCCTGGTCCTGGATCTCGTTCCACTCACCGATGCGCTCCCCTACCGGACCGCTCGGCGGCGGCAGCATCAACGGCAGCGGCAGCGTGAGCTTCCCCAGGTGGATCCTACCGGGGGAGATGCCCCAGCGTCCGCCGCTGCTGTCCTCCACCGTCCAGTCCGTGGCCCGGCGGGCCCGCTCCGCCGCGGCGGTCGCCGAATCGTTCCAGACGCCCAGCCGCCGGGCGATGCGCCCTTCCACGTCCTCCGTGGTCAGCGCCTCTTCTTCCGCCCAGTCCGGAACGTCCACCGGCGCCCACAGCCTCCGGTCCACCATCCGGGGGCGCAGCCGCTCAGCGACCGTGCGCCGCGTCGCCTCCCCCGCCTCTTCCGACGGAGCCTCCGCTTCCGGCGCCCGCTCCGGTCGCGGCTCCTCCGGCTCCTCCAGCCGCTCGGCGCCCGCCGCCGGCGCCGACGCGTCCACGGCGAGGTTGTAGACCCGCAGTCCCGGCGAGGCGGGGATCTCGTCCGGATCGAGGCGGGGTCCCGCCACCGGTACCGGCACGAACCCGGCATGGTACAGCAGCACGAACACACCCAGGTGGACGATCGCCGAGACGAGCAGCCCGACGCCGAACACCCACCGGTTGGACGGCCGGGACCGTTGCAGGAGGGACGGCGCACGGTGGGCCGTGCCGGCGGGCGCCTCGGGGCGCGGACGAGGTGGTGCGGCGGTCGTGCTCACGACCGTACAATAAACCGCGGGAAGAAGCCGGTTCCGGCTACCGCAGCCGGCCCAGGCGCCCGGCCGCTTCGACGAGCCGCTCCCGGGACACGGTCAGGGCGATACGGAAGAACCCGCGTCCGCCCTGGCCCAGCGCCGACCCGGGCAGCACGACGACGCCCTCTTCCACCAGGGCGCGGCGTGCGAAGGCCTCGTCGTCGCCGCCGGGGGCCGGGACCCAGAGGTACATGGTGGCCCGCGGCACGGCGACCTCGAAGCCGGCCCCGGTCAGCGCCTCGGCCACGGCGTCCCGCCGCTCCTGGAACACGGCCACGTTCCCCGGCACCCACGCCTCGTAGCTCTCCAGACACGCCTGCCCCGCCCGCTGCAACGCCAGGAAGACGCCCGTGTCCACGAACGTCTTGGCGCGGGACAGGGCGCCGATGAGCTCGGACCCGCCGGCCGCCCATCCGATCCGCCACCCCGTCATGTTGTACGTCTTCGACAGGGAGTGGAACTCGATGGCCACGTCCCGCGCGCCGTCCACCTCCAGGATGCTCGGCGGCCGGAAACCGTTGTACGCGATCTCGCTGTACGCGTTGTCGAAGGCCAGCACCAGGTCGTGCTTCCGACAGAACGCCACCGCCTCCTCCAGGTAGGAGCGGGGCGCCGCCGCCGCCGTGGGGTTGTTCGGGTAGTTGAGGTAGAGGATCCGGCTCGACGCGACGACATCCGCCGGCAGTGCTTCCAGCGGGACCAGGAAGTCGTGCTCCGGCCGGAGGGGGACCAGGTGGGGCCTGCCCCCCGCCAGGACGGTGCCGCCCAGGTACGCCTGGTACCCCGGGTCCGGTACGATCGTCGTGTCGCCGGGCTCCACGTAGCAGAGGGCCAGGTGCGAGATCCCCTCCTTCGACCCGATGAGGGGCAGCACGTCGGTCATGGGGTCCAGATCGACGCCGAACCGGGCGCGCATCCAGGTCGCGATGGCCTCCCGGAACGACGGCAGGCCGAGCTGGAACGGGTACCGGCTCATGTCCGGATCCCGGAGCGCCTCCGTGAGCGCCTCCACGGCGGCCGGCGGCGGGTCCAGGTCGGCATCGCCGGCGCCCAGGTCGATGACGTCGACGCCGCTGGCGCGAAGCTCCCTGCGGATCCTGGGCACATCGGCCAGCGGGTAGGGCGGCAGACGGTCGAAGCGTGCTGCGAGGGCCGGCATCGGGCCTCCGGATTCGTGGTCGGGGTGGCGACAGAGTTCCCTGGACGATCTCAGTCGTGCGTATCCCTGCGCACCGGGTTACGGACCGTCGAGACGCCCGTCACCTCCACCTCCACGGTGTCGCCGGCCGCCAGCGGCGCGATCCCCGCCGGCGTGCCCGTGGCGATGATGTCCCCGGGCTCGAGGGTCATGATCCTGCTGATGTAGGCGATGAGGGCAGGCACGCCGAAGACCATCTCGGTGGCCCGCCCGCGCTGGCGCTCTTCGTCGTTCACCCGGCAAACCACCTCAAGGGCGCGCCAGTCGCCGTCCGGGGCAGCGCCCGTGGGCCCGACGGGGAAGAAGGTGTCGAAGCCTTTGGCGCGGGACCACTGGTCGTCCATGCGCTGGAGGTCACGGGCGGTGACGTCGTTCACGGCGGCGTAGCCGGCTACAGTCTCGAGCGCCTCCGCCTCCGACAGGTGGCGGGCCCGGCGTCCGATGACGACGCCGATCTCGCCCTCGTGGTCGACCCGTCCCGAGTCGGCGGGGAGCAGGATCTCCTCGCCGTCGCCGATGACGGCGGACGGCGGCTTCAGGAAGACGAGCGGCCGCGCGTCGGGCGTCTCGTTGCCCAGCTCACGGGCATGCGCCACGTAGTTGCGGCCGACACAGATGATCTTCGATGGCCCGGACATGGCCGGCAAGCTAGGGGTCGCCCGCCCACCGCGCCAGACGCGTCAGCGGGTGAAGAAGAGGGCCAGGGCGACGAACACGCCACCGGCGATGGCCATCTTCCAGAACGGGATCTTCCCTTCCGGTCGACCCCCCGGCCTGGTCCAGATGAGGATGGACCCGCACTGGTTCTGCAGGTAGGCGGATGGCGTTTCGGGACCGCGGTAGATCTCGATCCCCTCGATGTCGTCGGGCCGGAACATCTCGTCGAGGGTCAGGCCGACAGTGCTGGACAGGACGCCGTCGATGAAGATGGCCGGCCTGCAGCTTCCCCGCATCACGACCTGGTTGCCCACCGTCATGCCGCCGCCACGACGCGGCACCATGCGCAACCCCGGCACCCGCCGGAGCATGTCCGTCACGTAGGCCACGTGCCGTTCCTCGAAATCCGCCCGCGTGATGAAATGGCCCGCCTGGGCGGTGCGCCGGCGCCGATGGAAGGCCGCCATCTTGCCCGCCATGGAGTACGTCGCCACCACCACGAGCGGCTCCAGCTCCACCGCCGCCGTGACGAGCTGGACATCCAGGTTCATCTCGCTGCTGGGCGGCACCACGAGCGTGTCGGCGATCGTCTCGTAGCCGATGTGCGTGATCCGGAGGATGTACGAGCCCGGCGCCACCTTCGGGAACTCGAACCGCCCGTCCCGGTCCGAAACGCGTCCCACGTCCAACCCTTCCAGCACGATGGAGGCATCGGACACGGCGTCCCCGGTGCCGCGCTCGGTCACACGGCCGAAGACGACGGTCGCCGTCTCATCCGGCACCTGCGCGCCGGCGTCGAACGCGAAGAACAGCCCTACCAGGGCCAGCACGGGGATGATGCTCCGCACGCTGAAGCTGCTCCTGACCGAGAAAGGGGTCGCCCGGGTCCATCGTCGTCGGTGTGCTGCTACCCGGTACGGGTCGCAATGTGTCGTCCGCTACGTCCCGGTCGGGACCGGGACGCCACCGTAGAAACGCTCGAGCACGGCCCTGAGTTCCGACCACGTCCCGATCCGCACCGGCGCCGGGGGAAGGGCATCCAGGAACTGACGGCCGTACCCGCGCTCCACCACCCGCCGGTCCAGGAGGACCACCGTGCCCCGATCCGTCGTGGACCGGATCAGGCGCCCGAAGCCCTGCTTCAGCCGGAGCACGGCGTGGGGCAGCATGTAGTCGTGGAACCCGCTCCCGCCCAGCCGTTCGATGGCCTCCACCCGGGCCGCCGTCAACGGCTCCGTCGGGACCTTGAACGGCAGCTTCGTCAGAATCAGCCCCCGGAGCGGCTCGCCGGGCACGTCCACGCCCTCCCAGAACGACGACACCCCCAGCAGGATCCCCCGGCCCGACGCCGCGAACCGGCCCAGAAGCTGCGCCCGCGGCGCCTCGCCCTGGACGAAAACCGGCCATCGTCCATCCACACCGGTACGCCGCAGCTCCGCCGCCACGGCACGGAGCGACCGGTACGACGTGAAGAGCACGAAGATGCCGCCATCACTGGCCTCGGCCAGCTCCACCGCGACCCGGGCGGTCGCATCGTCGAACGCGGGACCGGCGTCCCGGGGTCCCGGGAGGTCAGTGGGAACCCCCACCACCACCTGTCGGGCGAAGTCGAACGGCGAGGCGTACACCTGCTCGTGAACCCGAATGCCCCGGTCCAGGCCGAGCCGCGTCCGCAGGAACGAAAAGCCGTCCCGGGTGGCGAGGGTCGCCGAGGTGAGCACCGCCGTGTCCTGCTGCTCGAAGAGGGATTCCCGGAGCGTGTCCGCCAGGTCGATGGGCGCGGCGTAGGCAACCACCCACCCCTCGCCGTTGCGGCTCGCCCGGCGCTCCAGCCAGCGTACCATGGCCACACCGTCGTCCCGCGGCGTGAGGGCGATCCGCAGGCCGTCCGAGGCGGCCCGGGTCCGGGACGCCACCGCGTTGAGCTCCACGAGCTGTTCTTCCAGCCGCTCCGTCCACCGCCGATCCTCGAGCACGGCCTCCCGGACCCGGTCGAGTCCCCGGGCCAGCGCGTCCAGCACGATGAGCAGATCCTCCAGCGCCGGCTGTACGCTCTGCGCCCACGCCGGCTCGCCGGCGAAGCCGTCGGCAAGGCGAAGCACGCCGTCGTCCGTCCTGCGAACCATGTCGTCCAGCCGGTCGAAGAGGTCGCCGGCCCGGCCGGCCGCGTTCGCCACCTCGGGTCGCAACCTCTCCACGGCCCGCAGCACCTCGCGCCGGACCGCGTCCGGGTCGCCGGCCTTCGCGCGCTCCTCCAGCACCCTCAGCAACCCCCGGCCCCGCCGGTCCATCCGCTTGAGGAGACGACTCAGCCCCCGCCGCGAGACGGACACGCCCAGGTGCGACGTGGCGGCATCTTCCAGGTTGTGCGCCTCGTCCAGCACCACCCGGCGATACGGCGGCAGCACCGCCGGCGCCGTGTAGTTGCCATGGAGGCGCCGGACCGCGAGGTCGCTGAAGAGGAGGTGGTGGTTCACCACCAGGATGTCCGCCGACGCCGCGTTCCTGCGGGCCCGCTGGTAGAAGCAGCGCTCGAAGTGGGGGCAGCGGGCCCGGATACAGACATCCGAATCGCTCGCCACCTCGTCCCACACCTCCATGGACGGCTCGAACGGCAGGTCCTGAAGCGAGCCGTCGCCCGTCTGGTCCAGCCATGCCTCGATGGCGTCCAGCTCGGCACGGCGCGCTTCGTCGAACAGGGAGTCCGCGCCATGCATGGCCAACCGCGCCCGGCGTATGGAGATGTAGTTGCCCCGGCCCTTCACGAGAGCGAAATGGAACGGCTCGTCCAGCGCCCGCCGCAAGAACGGCAGGTCCTTCCCCACCAACTGCTCCTGCAGGTTGATGGTGTTCGTCGAGACGATGGTCCGCTCCCGGTTCGCCTTCGCCCATCGGATCGCCGGGACCAGGTACGCCATGGACTTGCCCGTCCCCGTCCCGGCTTCCGCCAGCTCCACGCCCCCGTCGTTGTACGCCCGGGCGATGGACCGGGCCATGTCCCGCTGCGTCGGCCGGTCCTCGTACAGGGGGTGGAACCGGCTCACCGCGCCGCCCGGCGCCAGCGCCGACTCGATCCCGTCCTCGGCCAGCAGCGTCAGCTCGCTCGTCGACGGTGGCTCCACCACCACGTACAGCTCCCGCGCCTCGTTGTCCGTGATGGCCAACCCCAGGCCCTGGGCGTACAGGTCCGCCGCAACGGACAGATCCGGGTCCGATGGCTCCAGCCCGCCCGACGGGTGGTTGTGCAGCACGATGCTCCCCGGCTCCGCGTCCCGCGCCGCCGCCAGCACTGCACGACGATGGCCCCGCGCCACGACCCGGGGCGACAGCACCGCACCGGTGTCGTCCACCTCCGCCACGAAGCACACTTCGTTGCCTCCGGCCCGGTCCACTTCCGTCCGGATCGCTTCGGCGGCTTCGGGGCTCAGGTACAGGACTCGGCTCATGTGCGGCTGGGTGCGGGGTTCCCGAACGATAACCGAAGACGGGGGGTGAGGCGAGGGGGAAGAGGCGAGATAGATGACGCGAGGTGTGAACGGCGAGGAGGGTGAAGCGAGAGGGTGCTGCGAGGAGGATACGGCGAGGAGGATACGGCGAGGAGGATACG
>CAYQCY010000060.1:6550-20785 GCA_964416095.1 uncultured Gemmatimonadaceae bacterium | reverse complement strand
CGTCGGCCCGGCAGGGCTGAAGAGGCGTCTCGCCCGTGCCCAGCACTCTGTTAGCGGGAATTGTGGGTTGGGCGACTGTTGGCGAAAATTGTGGGTCGGGCGAACGTTGGCGGGAATTGTGGGTTGGGCGACTGTGCGCAGGAGTCGTGGGTCCAGCGATTGTTGGCGGGAAATGTGGGGTCGTGCCGTCGGACATCGTCGGTTCGCAATCGCGGCACGAATACGGCGATTCTGCGAACCAACAATTCCCGCCAACAGACGGCGAGGCCCCGGCAACGTCCCCGGCCGGACCTACGCAGCTCCAGCGTTTCACAACATGGTGTGGTCGCCGGCGGACCATGCCGCGACCCGGGCCGCGGCGCAGACCGTCGAGGCTCAGGCCCGGTCGTCGTCCGGGGGTGGCGGCGCCCCGCTCCCCTCCACCAGCTCCCCCTTGCCGATCTCACGGAGCACCTCGGTGGCGTAGGCGCCGGGTGGCAGGGCGAATCGGAGCACGAGGTGCGGTCCGAGGTCGTCCCGGCCGGCCTCGAGACGGACCTCCGAGAGCCGGAAGCGCAGAGGGCGGCGGCTGCCGCCGAGGGGGCGCATGGCGGGGGTGTCGAGCTCCGCGGGGTCCAGTCCGGCCTCGTCCAGGACCTCCCGCTCCAGCGCACCGGCCTCTCCTTCCGGCTTCCGCATCCGCCGTCCCACGAGCGGGCCGGTGGGCGAGATCTCGAAGGCCTCGGCGCGCGGCTGCTCGGCCGCCGGGTCTTCCACCAGGAAGAGCGCCTCGTTGTCATGCTTCCAGGCCAGGTCGCCGTGGAGGAGACCATCGATCCCGTGGATGCGACGGGCCACGACGCGATTGAAGAGCCAGGACTGGTAGGCGCTGGCGTAGAGCCGGAGCATGCGCTTGCCGGTGTCGAGGACGGCGCGGGCGGCGTCGCCGTGGCGGTCCATGGCGCGGCAGACGGCGACGCACTGGCGGAAGCCCCGGGGCCAGGCCCTGGCGGCGTCGGCGTAGCGGCCGGCGTCGTAGAGCTGCCGGGCCCGGCGGACGTCACCGGTGTCGTGCTCGGTGGGCCGGCCGGCGATGAGAGCCGCGGCGTCTTCCATGTCGCCGCGGGCCAGGGCACGACCCACGGCCCAGGTGTCGCCGCGGGTCCCGAACCGCTGGGAGCCGTAGTAGTTGGGCACGCCGCGCCGGGCCAGGACATCCAGAACGGTCTGTACGTCGGCGAGGCACTCGTGGATGCGCCCGGCGCCGGGGGCCGGCACGGTCGCGGCGTCCGCATCTGCGTCGCGGGTGCCAGCCCCGACGTCGTGCCGGAGCCGCGGGTCCCGAAGCTTCAGGACGAAGCGGTTCCCCGCGTGGTGGCCCCGGCGGAGCTTACGAGGGTGGCGCTCGGCGCGGAGCACCCGGATGCGGGGGATGACCAGCGCCAACACCCGCTCGGGGTCCACGTGCTCCACACTCAGCCACTGGCGGGCGATGGAGCGGGCATCTTTCATCCCGGCGACGCCCACGTCCCGGGGTCGGACGCCCAGGGCGCCGGCGAGGTCGCCCACGGCCCGGGGCGTGGCAAGGCCGTGCTTCTCGATGAGGACGAAGGTGTGGTCGCCGGCCCCCTCCGGATCGTAGGCCGGGACCTCCTCCACGACGAAGTCCTCCCAGCGGGACTTGTAGGCGAGGCGGATCGGCGGCAGGTCGGCCGTGAGGAAGGGTAGCTCCATGGCGGAAGGGTCGGTCCGTCGTGCACCGGCGTCAACCGGATGACGAAAGGGGAGGGCCGAAGCCCTCCCCTCCGCCCGTCAGGGACGCCGTCGGGCGGCGGGCCGACACGCCAGGAGGCCGGTGGCCGCGATCAGGAGAAGCGGATGCGCACGTCGGCGCGCGAAGTTCGTTGTGGCCATGGTGTCTGCTCTCGTCTGTGGGGGGATGGGGACGCGCGGAAAGAAAGGTCGTGAAGGCTGGTCGTCAAGCCCGCGGCGGGTGGTGCCGTGACCTTGGCCGGTCGGCGAAGGGGTGCGTACCTTGGCTCGGAGCACGGGGGTGGAGCAAACGGCGAGGTCCGTCATGACGGTGGAACGCGAGCAGGGCGACAGGGACCGTCGCGGTCAAGCGGCGGCGAACGGGGCCGCGCACGTGGCCCGGGGTGCGGTGCGCAGTGCGGAGGCGGTGCTCCGGGAGACGGGGCGCGTGCCGCAGCGGGTGTACGTGGGCGCGCGTCGGTTGGGTCGGGAGCTGAAGCGGGTGGCGACGGTCCCCACGTTCCGGGGACGGTCTCCGGTGGGCGCGGCGCCGGGCACGCTGATCTCGCACCCGGAGGCGGAGCCGCCGACGATCCGGGTCATGGGCTACGACGCGGATCGGCTGGAAGAGTTCGACGTGTCGGAGCCGGCGGAGATCCGGGCGCTCCGGGACCGGTTCGAGTACCTCTGGATCGACGTGGTGGGCGTGGGCCACGCCGAGTCGGTCGCTGCCATCGGCGAGCTCTTCGGACTCCATCGCCTGGCCCTGGAGGACGTGGTGAACGTGCACCAGCGGCCGAAGGTGGAGCACTACCCGGACCATGTCTTCGTGGTGGCCCGGATGGCGTTCCGCCACGAGGCGGGTCCCATGGACACGGAGCAGGTCGCCATCTTCTTCGACCGGTCGTACACGCTCACCTTCCAGGAACATCCCGGCGACTGTTTCGATCCGGTTCGGAAGCGTTTGCGGGAGGGCCGGGGCCGGATCCGCGCCGCGGGCCCGGACTACCTGACGTACGCCCTGTTGGACGCCGTCGTGGACGGCTACTTCCCCATGCTCCAGGACTTCGCCGAGCGGCTGGAGTCCCTGGAGGAGGAGATCCTGGAGCGCCCCACGGATGAGGTGATGGGGCGGGTGCACGTGGCGCGGCGGGAGCTCATGGCGCTGCGCCACGCCATCTGGCCCATGCGCGACGCCGTGAACACCCTGTACCGCGAGCCCAGTGCCCTCATCGACGACGAGGACCGCCTCTACCTCCGGGACTGCTACGATCACACGATCCAGCTCATCGACCTGCTGGAGACCTTCCGGGAGGTGGCATCCAGCCTGCTGGACCTGTACATGTCCAGCGTGAGCAACCGAATGAACGAGGTGATGAAGGTCCTGACCATCATCGCGACGATCTTCATCCCGCTCACCTTCATCGCCGGCATCTACGGCATGAACTTCGACCCCGATGCCTCGCCGTGGAATATGCCCGAGCTGGGCTGGTACTGGGGGTACCCCGCCGCCCTCGCCGTCATGGGCGTGCTGGCGCTTGGACTGGTGTACTTCTTCCGGCGCAAGAAATGGCTATAGGGACCCCGCCCCGAACGGGGATGGGGGAACTGGGTGACTGGGGGATCGTGGAACGATGACGCGCCGTGACCTTCTCTCCCTGGCGTTCTTCCTGGCCGCCACGCTGGGCGCGGCGGCGCTGGGCGGCATCTACACGTCCATGTCGGTGCCGGGCTGGTACGGCACGCTGGCGAAGCCGGCCTGGACGCCGCCGGCGTCCCTGTTCGGACCCGTGTGGACGGTGCTCTACATTCTCATGGGCTTCGCGGCGTGGCGCGTCTTCCAGGCCGCCGGGTTCCGGGAGGCCAAGCTCGCCATGATGCTGTTCTTCGTGCAGCTCGGCCTGAACGTGGGCTGGTCGATCCTCTTCTTCGGGTTCCGGCAGCCGGGCTGGGCGCTGGCCGAGCTCGTGGCGCTCTGGCTCGCGATCCTGGCCACCGCCATCGCCTTCTGGCGCCACGACCGGATCGCCGCCCTGGTGCTGACGCCCTACCTGGCCTGGGTCACCTTCGCCGGCGCGCTGAACGGGGCCATCGTGGCGATGAACTGAGGCGATCGCAGACGGCGGAGATCAGGCGAGATCGTGCATCTGCCGCAGCCTCGTTGACCGGTCAACGGTCTGTCCCGGCGTCCTATTCGCAAATTGCTGTGGCGAAAAGACTTACCTATTAGGCCGCCCTAAATGTGGTCAACCGGTTGACGTGGCGTGGCGACCCCCATGTAGGACGGCGACGCACGGGGGTCCGTCGAGGCAGCATACCATGAGGCGGACGCCACGCCCGCCTGAGGCGCGAGCCGTCAGCAACCCTGACCACGCCGGCGAGGCGAGAGTGCTGACCGCCGAAGGCTGACCGCTCTCGCGCTTTCCCGGCCTCCCGCGCTTCCGTATCATATCCCGCCCGACGGCCCTGGCTCCCGCCGTGACGGTCGCTCTGCACCCGCGATCGGGAACACCCGGCGGAGCACGAGCCGCTGATGGCCGACGGCTACGCGCCCCTCGAACCCGAGCGACCCATGCGCAACCGACGAGCCCCGATCGCCCTGGCGACGTTCCTGGCCGTGACCCTGCCCGGCGTCGCTCTCGCCCAGCAGGCGCCGGACCGGACCGAGACGCAGGCTACGGCGCCCGTCCCCGACCTGTCGGTGACGCAGCACGAGGTGCGTCTCGATGGCCAGGTCATCCGGTACACGGCCACGGCGGGGACGATGCCGCTGGTGGCGGAGGACGGGACGCACCGGGCCGACGTCTTCTTCGTGTCGTACACCCGGGACGGGGCCGGCGAGGCGGCGAGCCGGCCGGTGACCTTCGCCTTCAACGGCGGGCCGGGCTCGTCGTCGGTGTGGCTGCACCTGGGCGCGCTGGGTCCGCGGCGCGTGCTCATGGGCCCCGAGGGCGAGCAGCCGGACCCGCCGTACCGGCTCGTGGACAACCCGTACACGTGGCTGGACGTGACGGACCTGGTCTTCATCGATCCGGTCCTCACCGGCTACTCCCGGCCCGCCGAGGACCAGGACAAGAGCCAGTTCCACGGGCTCGACGAGGACCTGGAGTCGGTGGGCGAGTTCATCCGTCTCTGGACCACTGAGAACGAGCGCTGGGCGTCGCCCAAGTTCCTGGCCGGCGAATCGTACGGCACCACCCGGGCGGCGGGCCTCGCCGGCTACCTGCAGGACCGCCACAGGATGTACTTCAACGGCGTCGTGCTCATCTCGGCCATCCTGGACTTCCAGACCGCCCGGTTCGACGTGGGCAACGACCTGCCCTACCCGCTGTTCCTGCCGACGTACGCCGCCACGGCGTGGTACCACGGCCAGCTTCCGCCGGACCTGCAGGATAGGCCGCTGCGTGAGGTGCTGGACGAGGTGGAGGACTTCGCCACCACGGACTACACGCTGGCCCTGATGCGGGGCGACGAGCTGGACGGCGAGTCGCGCAGCGCCATCGCCCGTCAGCTTGCCCGCTACACCGGCCTGTCGGAGGGCTACGTCGATGCCACCGACCTCCGCATCCGGATCTACCGGTTCGTGAAGGAGCTGCTCCGGGACGAGGGCCGCACCGTGGGCCGGCTCGACTCCCGCTTCAAGGGCACGGACCGGGACGACGCCGGCGAGGGCTACGAGTACGACCCCAGCATGGCGGCCATCAGCGGCGCGTACACGGCGCTGCTCAACGACTACGTGCGCCGGGAGCTGGGGTACGAGAACGACGTCACCTACGAGATCCTCTCGGGCCGCGTCCGGCCCTGGAGCTACGCCCGCTTCGAGAACAGCTACGTCAACGTGGCGGAGCCGCTCCGCAGCGCCATGACCGAGAACCCGGCGCTCCGGGTCTTCTTCGCCGGCGGCTACTACGATCTGGCCACCCCGTACTTCGCCGCCGAGTACACCGTCAGCCACATGGGCCTCGACCCGACGCTCCGCAGCCACGTCACCTTCGAGCACTACGAGGCGGGGCACATGATGTACATACGGGAGGCCTCCCTGGCGAAGCTCAAGCGGGACGTGTCGATGTTCTACCGGTCCGCGCTGGGCGAGGTCGACGGCGGGTCGTAGGGCCAGCCTGGCCTCCGGGGGGCAGGCCCGGGCCAAGGGGGTGGGACCGGCCTCCGGGCACCAGCTCCCTCAGCCCTCCCGTTCCCGGTGGATCTCGCCGACGCGGCCTTCGCGCCGTTCCCGCCGGATGGCTTCGTCCTCGCCGTAGGGGTGGCCACCGAAACCGTGGCGCATCGTGGCGATGGCCCGGGACCAGTTCCGGCGGTCGTCGCGGGACGCGAAGAGCTGCATGACGGACTGGGCGATGACGGGGATCGGCGTCTCGAGCCGGAGCGCGTCGGAGACCAGCCAGTTCACCTCGCCGGTGTCCTCGACGAAGGGCGGGACGTCGTCCAGGCCGCCGTCCGCACGGTAGGCCTGCTCCATCAGGTCGACGAGCCAGGACCGGATGACGGAGCCGTTGCGCCAGCAGCGCAGCACGTCGGCCACGGGTAGATCTTCCCCGTAGCGCTCCAGCAGGTCGACGCCCTCGGCGATGGCCTGGAGCATGCCGAACTCGATGCCGTTGTGGACCAGCTTCACGAAATGGCCGGAGCCCGGCGGCCCGGCGTGGACGTAGCCGCCGTCCACGGCCAGCGCCTCCAGGATCGGCTCCACCCTCCGCATCGCCTCCGGCTCGCCGCCGGCCATGAAGCAGGCGCCCTCGCGGGCGCCTTCCACACCGCCACTGGTGCCGACGTCGCAGAACGCGATGCCGCGGTCCGCGAGCCGCCGGTGCCGGCGGATGGAATCGCCCCAGTACGAGTTGCCGCCGTCCACCACGATGTCACCCTCCTCGAGGGCGTCCGCCAGGCCGTCCACCACCGTGTCCACGATCGGTCCCGCCGGCACGTAGACGAACACGACCCGTGGCGGCTCGAGGGCTTCCAGGAAGCCCGCGGGCTCCTCCACCACAGCCAGTCCTTCCTCGACCAGCTCCTCGGGGACCGCGCCCGTGTCGTGGCCCGCCACCGTCATCCCCTTGCCCAGCGCCTGGTGCGCCAGGCCGCCGCCCATCCTGCCCAGGCCGACGACGCCGAAGCCCAGCTTCCCGTGTGCCATGGTCCTCCTCGTCAATCGTGGATTGTCCCTTCGTGATCGATCCGGCTCCTGCCCGGGGCCGCGTCCTTCTCGTGGAGCATGGTCAGCGCCGTGGCCCGCCCGGTGATGGCCGGCAGGAGCCGGACCGGCATGGACACCAGGCCGAAGGTCAGCGTGCCGGACCAGATGTCGGTGGCCATCAGGCGGCCCGCGCCTGCTCGAGGCTCTCTTCCAGCTTCTGCCGCAGCTCGCTCGGCTTCGTCGCCTCCCTCCGCTTCGGCTTCCCCAGCTCGGGCTCCTCGCCTTTCGCCTTCTTCTCGATCAGCTCCATGAGCCGCTGCTGGTGCTCGTTCTCGTAATCGGACGGATCGAAGTCGGTCGTCAGCTCGTCGACGAGGTCCCGGGCCATCTCGAGCTCCTTCTCGTTCACCTCGGGCTGCTCCAGCTCCAACGTGTCCACCGGCACGATCTCGTGGGCGTAGCGGAGCGTCACCAGCAAGAGGAGGTCGTCCAGCGCCCTGATGACGCCCAGGTAGCGCTTCCCCCGCATGGCCCACCGGCAGACGACCGCCCGGCCCGTCTCGCCCAGGGCCCGGGCCAGGAGGGCGTACCGGTTCTCCTCCCCGTCTGGCCCGAGGTAGTAGGGCCGGTCGTAGAGGCGCGGGTCGATCTCCGCCTCGTCCACGTAATGCAGCACGTCGAGGTTCCGTTCCGTCTCCGCCTTCGTCTCCTCGATCTCCTCCGGCTCCAGGACCACGTACTGCCCCTTCGTGACCTCGTAGCCGCGGACCCGCTCGTCCGGCTCCACCGGCTCGTCCTCCGCCGAGCAGTACATGCGCTGCTCCAGCCGGACGTGGTCCTCCTCGTGGAGAAGGTGGAAGTGGACCCGTTCCTCCCGGACGGCGCTGTACAGCTTCACCGGCACCTCCAGGTCGGCGACGTGGACGACGGGGTTGAAGATGGATCGTCGGGCCATGGCTCTTTCCGCGCTCCTATCCGTTCCGGCGGGGACTCCTCAGGCGATGTCGCACGCGCCGCCCTCGCAGAACCCGGCCTCCAGCTCGTTCTGGTGCTCGATGCGGCCTTCCAGCGGCGCGAGCCCCGCCACCATCTCCTGGTACGTGTCGGCGTCGATCTCCTCGTACGGCGGCTGCTCGTAGCCGTGGCGCTCGGAGGGGAGGAAGACGATGGCCTTGAGGCGGTCCTCGTACGCTTCCAGGATGCGCGCAATCTCGCCCTGCTCCGTGTCCGGATCGAACTCGGCGGTGCACGATACCTGGTTGTCGGACCAGAACCGCTGGAGCTGCGCGGCCAGGTCCACCTTCTCCCGGACGGGAACCTCCGCCTTGCGGCGGCTCATGTTCTCCACGTGGACCGGGAACGACACGACCATGGTCCTGTCCGCGTAGCGGTCCGGCTCCACCTGGTAGCCGGCCTCGCGGCACATCTCCACCAGAGGGTTGTGCTCGGCGATGCGGAGCCGGCGCACGTAGTAGGGAGCATGGTCCCAGTGCACGCCCGGCGTCGCGCCGGCGAGGAGGCTCACCGTGCCCGACGGCTTGACCGAGGTGAGCTTGATGGAGCGCGGCACCCGCAGACGGTCGGAGTGGGTCCGGTCCCATGCCCGCAGCTCCGCGTACGCCCGGTCGCACCAGCGCAGGAAGCGCCGGTAGCCGAACCGGTTGACGGCCTGCACGATCCCCGTCATGGAGCAGCCGATGCGGCGGTTCCGGAGCATCACGGTCCGGGTCGCCGGGTCCGTGGCCGGCACGAGGGTGACCGCCTTGGCGTACCGGTACGCCACCCGGAGGCTCTCCAGGTAGTCGGCCAGGTCCTCGTGGCGGGCAGGGTAGGTCTCCACGAGCGTGCACAGCTCGTGGTCCCACAGCGTCTGCTCCACGCACGGGTTGCTGCCCAGCGCCGCCCCGTCGGAGAGGTCCGGCGGATCCTCGAATCGTCCCCGGGAGCGCGCGTTCTCCAGCCAGAGGTACCCGGGCTCGCCGTTCCGGACGGTGCGACGCGCCGCCTCGGCGTAGTCCATGCCGACCTCCGCCAGGACCGAGTTGTTGGAGACCCAGCGGTGCGACTCCACCGCCTCTTCGTCCTCCTTCAGGTCGAGGAACCCGGTGTCGTCCGGGTCGCCGAAGGCGATCTGGGCGGAGCGCCGGATCCCGCCCGCCACCACGCACCGCCCCACCAGGTTCATCGTGTCCACGATGAGCCGGGCGTCCACCGTGCGGCCCACGTACGAGTCGTGGAGCTCCTCGAGGCCGTCGAGCAGGGTCCGGAGCGGCTCCGGGCCGCTGGCCACGCCGCCGAAGCTCTCCAGCGGCGTGCCCGCCGGCCGGATCTCTGACGTGTCCCATTCCGACGGCAGCGCGCCGTCGCCGGCGTAGGCGGCCAGGAGCCTGCCCAGCGCCTCGGCCCAGCCCTCGCGGCTGTCGCCCACCGTGTGCGGCTCGTCGCCCCGCTCCGGCTCCACGATCTCGAGCGTGCCGGCGCCGCGTGTGTCGAACCCGACTCCCACCCCGACCATGGCCATCTCCAGCATCCAGACGAAGGGGGCGGCGTAGTCGTTCGAGAGGTCGCGCGTGGAGACGAAGCCGCAGTTGTTCAGCGCGGCGCCGCCGCGCTCGTAGAGGAACCGGGTGCCCATGATCCAGAGCCCGCGGCCCGGCGGGGTCCACTTGAAGGAGAACATCCGCTCGTAAGCCTCGCGGGCGAAGCCCCGGGCCTCCTCCTCGTCCCACGGCAGGCCCCGTTCGAGGCAGTGGATCCGCTCCACGGTGAGCGTACCCTCCACGACCCGGCGGCAGGTCTGCCACCAGTCCTCGCCGTCCCGGCTGTAGGTCCGCTGGAAGGTGATCCAGCTCAGCGGCCCGAACCCCCACTGGACCTCCCGCTCCCGATAGGGCTCCAGGAAGTCGTCGCGGAGGTGGAACTGGCCGTGTCGATCCACATCGACCTGCATGCCGCCTCCCTCAGGCCTCGCCCAGGAGCTCCAGGAACGCGTCCTCGTCGATGGTCTCGACGTCGTGCTCCCGGGCATCGTCCAGCTTGGTGCTGCCCGGGTCCGAGCCCACGACCAGGTAGTCCGTGTTGGACGAGACGCTGGTCGTCGGGTCGCCGCCCTGGCGCCGGATGGCGTCGTAGGCCTCGTCCCGGGTCATGGACTCCAGCGAGCCGGTGACGACGATGGTCAGGCCGTCCAGCCGGTCGCCGCCGGCCTCCTCCCGGGGGTCCAGCCCCCGGTCCCGCAGCCGGTCGAGCAGCTCCCGGTTCCGGTCGTTGTCGAGCCACTGCGCGATGGCCGAGGCCACGGTGGGCCCCACGCCGTCCAGAGCCTCGAGGTCGTCCCGGTCCGCGTCCGCCAGCGCCTCCAGCGAGCCGAACGCCAGGGCAAGGTCCCCGGCCATGGCGCGTCCCACGTGCGGGATGCCGAGGCCGTAGACCACCCGGGTCAGCGTCGCCTGCTCCTTCCCCTCCCGGATCGCGTCCACGAGCTTCCCGGCGCTCTTCTCCGCGAACCGGTCCAGCCCCCGCAGGTCGTCCGCCGTCAGGTCGAAGAGGTCGGCGACGTCCTCCACCAGGCCGCGCTCCACGAGCTGGTCCACCACCTTCTCGCCCAGCCCGTCGATGTCCAGCGCCTGCTGCGACCCGAAGTGCTGGACCTTCTCCTTGACCTGCGCCGGACACGACGCGTTCGTGCAGCGTCGGACCGCCTCGCCTTCCGGCCGGCTCGTCTCCTCGCCGCACACCGGGCAGGTGTCGGGCAGCTCGTACCGCTCCTCGCTGCCGTTCCGCGCGTCCTTCACCACGCTGACGACGTGGGGGATCACGTCGCCGGCCCGCTCCACCACGACCCTGTCGCCGATGCGGATGTCCTTGCGGTCGATCTCGTCCTGGTTGTGCAGGCTGGCGCTGGTCACCTCGACGCCGCCGATGTGGACCGGCTCCAGCGTCGCCACCGGGGTCAGGGCGCCGGTCCGGCCCACCTGCGCCTCGATGTCCACGATGCGCGTGGTCCGGCGCCGGGGCGGGAACTTCCAGGCCGTCGCCCAGCGCGGGTTCGCGGCGCGGGTCCCCAGCGTCTCGTGGTGCTCGAGGTTGTCCACCTTGAAGACGCAGCCGTCGATCTCGTACGGCAGGTCCTCCCGCCGCTCCTTCATCTCCTCGTACCACGCCACCGCGTCGTCCGGCGTGCCGAAGCGCTGCGCCTCGGGGTTGGTCTTGAGCCCCAGCGCACGCATCAGCTCGATGCATGTCCACTGGGAGCCCGGGCGGGAGCTGGAGGACGACGCGATCTCCCAGAAGAAGATGCGGAGCGGCCGCTCCGCCGTGATGCCCGAGTCGAGCTGTCGCAGGCTGCCGGCGGCGGCGTTGCGCGGATTGGCGAACGTCTTCGCCCCCTCGTCCTCCTGCCGCCGGTTGAAGGCCTCGAACTCGTCCTTGTTCATGTAGACCTCACCGCGCACCACCAGGTGCCGCGGCACGGAGACGTCGTCGTCGGGCTGCAGCCGCAGCAGCACCTCGTCGATGGTGCGGACGTTGTCCGTCACGTCCTCGCCGGTCTCGCCGTCGCCGCGCGTGGACGCCGTGGTGAGCCGCCCGTCGTCGTAAACGAGCTCGACGCTGAGCCCGTCGTACTTCGGCTCGCCCACCACGCTCATGCGCCCGATGTCCAGGCGGTCCAGGCAGTTGGACCAGAAGCGGCGGAACGCCTCCTCCTCCTGGATGGACTGGAGGCTGAGCATGGGCGCCTCGTGATCGACGGTGCCGAGCTCGTCCCGGGGCTCGGCGCCCACGCGCTGCGTGGGGCTGTCGGGGGTGACCAGGTCGGGGAAGCGGTCCTCGATGGCCTGGAGCTCGGCCTTCAGCTCGTCGTACTCGGCGTCGGAGATCTCCGGGTCGTCGAGGACGTAGTACCGGTAGTTGTGGTACTCGATGGTGTCGCGCAGCTCCTCGGCCCGCTCCCGCGCCTCGTCCTTCGTCAGCTCCTCGACGGATGCGCTGCCGGCCACGGCTCACTCCCTCCCGAGCTCGGTCCTGAGCTGCTTGACGGTGCGGGTGTTCAGGATGTCGCTCCGGCTCAGCCAGCCACGACGCGCCACGTCGACGCCGAACCGCATGAAGTCCAGGTCCGACGGCTTGTGGGCGTCGGTGGACACGGTGAACCGGACGCCGGCCTCCAGGGCGCGCTTGCAGTAGAAGTCCGGCAGGTCCAGCCGGTCCGGCTGGGCGTTGATCTCGAGGAAGACGCCGTGCTCGGCGCACGCCTCGAACACCCGGTCCGCGTCGAAGGCGACGGGATCGCGCGAGCCGAGCTTGCGCACCGTGGGGTGGGCCAGGCAGTGGACGAGCCCGCTCGTGATCCCGGACAGGAGCCGCTCCGTCATCTCCTCCTTGCCCATGTCCATGTCGTAGTGGACGCCTGCCACCACCCAGTCCATCTGCTCCAGCGTCTTCTCATCCAGATCCAGAGAACCGTCCTTCAGGATGTCCACCTCGATGCCGGCCAGGAGCCAGAGGCCGTCCATGTCCTGGTCGACCTCGCGGACGCGGTCCGCGTGCTCCAGCGCCTCGTCGTCGTCGAGGCCCTTGGCCATGGTGACCCGCTTGGAATGGTCCGTGACGGCGAAGTAATCGTGGCCCCACTCGGCGGCCGTCTCCGCCATCTCCCGGATGCTCGACGACCCGTCGGTGGCGTCGGTGTGGGACTGGAGGTCGCCGCGGATGTCGTCGAGCTCCACCAGATCCGGCAGGGCGTCCTCCTGCGCCGCCTCCACCTCGCCCCGGTCCTCCCGCAGCTCCGGCGGGATCCACGGCAGGTTCAGCCGGTGGTAGACCGACTCCTCGCTGCTGCCGGCCAGGCGGTGGTCGTCCTTGAAGAGGCCGTACTCGTTCAGCTTCCAGTCCCGGTCCACCGCCAGGCGGCGGACCCGGATGTTGTGGGCCTTGGAGCCGGTGAAGTAGAGGAGCGCGGACCCGAAGCCGGCCTTCTCGAAGAAGCGGAAGTCGATGCGGAGCCCGTCGGAGAGCCGGACCGAGACGCGCTCCTCGCCGCGCCCGATCACCTCGTCCACGTCCTCCAGCTCCAGGATGCCGTCCGCCGCGTCATCGCGGTCCGAGGCGTGGACCAGGATGTCCAGGTCGCCCACCGTCTCCTTCCGGCGCCGGAAGCTGCCCGCCACCTCCCACCGGCGGATCGCGTCGACCCCGTCCAGGTGACGGCCCACGCTGACCACGTGGTCGCCGGCGTCCCGCAGCAGGACCCGGCCGCCCGCCGCCTCCAGCGACTCCAGGCCCTTCAGGATGTTCTCCTCCGTCTTCTTCCCCATCCCCTCCAGCTCGCGGACCCCCTCGTCCTCGCACGCTTCCTTCAGCTCGTCCAGCGTGTCGACGCCCAGCTCCTCGTGGAGCTGCATCGCCTTGCGCGGCCCGAGCTGGCCCACCTGCATGAGCTCGGTCAGCTCCGGCGGGACCTTCGAGCGCATCTCCTCCAGACGCTCGCAGCTCCCCGTCTCCAGGACCTCGTGGATCTTCTCGGCCGTGCTCTCGCCGATGTTCGGGATCTCCGAGAGGTCCTCGTCCCGCGCCACCATGTCTTCCAGCCGCTCCGACAGGTCCCGCACCGTGCGCGCCGCGGCCCGGTACGACCGGATCCGGTACTCGTTGCCCTCGTCCAGCTCGATGAGGTCGGCGATCTCATCGAAGATGTCCGCGATCTGGGCGTTCTCCATGGCTGCCTCCCACCCCCGAACCAATGCAGCCTTCGTACCATGGCCGACCCGCGCCGCGGGTCGGCGGGGCAGGGGTAGGGGCAGGCCCAGGCCCAGGGGGGCGGCGGGGCCGCGTTGCCGGCGGGCCGGCCGGTCCCTGGCCTACGGCAATAGTCCGGACCGAACCGCGACCTCTCCGGCGAGGCAACGCCCGGACCGCCGCAGGCATCCGGCGGAGCGCGATCTTCGGTGCGGGGCGGCGCCCGGGCCGCGCGCAAGGCGCAAACGGCGTCCAACACGGAAGCGCCGAATCCTTGCCCGGATGCGCGGGACGCTCGCGGCCAGCCCTTCCGTACGCGCCACAGCCCGACCTTCCAGGCCTCTTGTCGGACGGCGCCGTGACGCGCAACCGTTCGCGACGACGGCTTCCGCGCGGCCGCCCTTTTCCGCGTTCCCGCGTCATCCCGGCCGGGAAGGGGGCCCTGCCGCGGGGCCTGGGGATCGACCGGGTCCTCGCCGTGCTCCGAGCAGGAGCCCGACGACAGCCCGATGTACCCGCCTGCATCAGCGGGGAACCGAAGAAACAGGGAAGGTCCACGGCCGCTCACCGCTTGCGCCCGGTTCCGTCCCTCCGCAACGTCATCCCCTGCCGCC
>CAYQCY010000060.1:0-6450 GCA_964416095.1 uncultured Gemmatimonadaceae bacterium | reverse complement strand
CGGGCTCTGGCGGTCGGACGACGGCGGGCTCGTCTTCGAGCCCATGACCGACGAGCTGCCGACCAGTTCCATGGGGCAGGTGGCGGTCTTCCAGCCGAACCCGGACATCGTCTGGGTGGGCACCGGCGAGGCGAACCCGCGGAACAGCATGGGCGTGGGCCGGGGCGTCTGGAAGACGGTGGACGGTGGCCGCACCTGGCAGGCGCTGGGGCTGGAGGGCAGCGAGCGGATCAGCCGCATCGCGCTCCACCCCACGGACCCGGACGTGGCCTGGGTCGCCGCGCTGGGCCCCGCCTGGAGCGACGGCGAGCAGCGAGGCGTCTTCCGCACCAGGGACGGCGGCCGGACCTGGGAGACGGTCCTGTACGTGGACGAGTCCACCGGCGCCGCGGACATGATCCAGGACCCGACGAACCCGAACAAGCTCATCGTGGCCATGTGGGAGTACCGGCGCTGGCCGTGGTACTTCGTGTCGGGCGGTCCGGGCAGCGGCATCCACATCACCTACGACGGCGGCGACACCTGGACGCGGCTCGGCCCGGAGGACGGGCTGCCGTCCGGCGCCCTGGGCCGCATCGGCCTCGCCATGTCCGGGAGCGACCCCGACGTCGTCTACGCGCTGGTGGAGTCGCAGCGCAGCGTCCTGCTCCGCTCCGACGACGGCGGCCACAGCTTCCGCACCGTGAACCGGGAGCGTGGCGTGAACCCGCGGCCGTTCTACTACGCCGACCTGCGGGTGGACCCGACGAACGAGAACCGGGTCTACCGGGTGGCCGGACGGCTGGACGTGAGCCACGACGGCGGCCGCAATTTCGAGACGGTGGTCTCCAGCCGCATCATCCACGGCGACGTCCACGGGCTGTGGCTGTCGCCGGACGGCCGCACGCTGATCCAGGGCAACGACGGCGGCGTCGGCATCTCGTACGACCGGGGCGAGACCTGGCGCTTCGTCTCCAACCTGGTCCTGGCCCAGTACTACCACATCAACGTGGACTCCATGATGCCGTACAACGTCCTGGGCGGCATGCAGGACAACGGCTCCGCTTCCACTGGAACGCCGGCATCGCCCTGGACCCCCACAACCCCGGCGCCCTCTACATCGGCAGCCAGTTCCTGCACCGGACCACCGACGACGGCGCGTCCTGGGAGACCCTGTCCCCGGACCTGACCACCGACGACCCGGAGAAGCAGCGCCGCGACACCGGCGGCCTGACCTACGACGTCACCGGCGCCGAGAACCACACCACGATCCTGGCCATCGCGCCGTCGCCGCTGGAGCGCGGCCTCATCTGGGTGGGCACCGACGACGGCAACGTCCAGGTCACCCGTGACGGCGGCGCGAGCTGGACCAACGTCGCGGACCGCATCCGGGGCCGGCCCGCGGGCGGCATGGTCCCCCACATCGAGGCATCGCAGCACGACGCGGGCACCGCCTACGTCGTCCACCACGACTACCAGCGCGGCGACTGGACGCCCTACGTCTTCCGCACCGACGACTACGGTCGCTCCTGGGACCGGCTCGTGGAGACCGGCGACGTGGACGGCTTCGTGCGCGTCGTCGAGGAGGACCCGGTCACCCCGAGCCTGCTCTGGGTCGGCACCGAGTTCGGACTGTGGCTGAGCCTGGACGCCGGCGAGGACTGGCAGCGCTGGACCCACGGCCTGCCCACCGTGCCCGTCCGGGACGTGGTCACGCACCCCACGGAGCACGACCTGGTCATCGGCACCCACGGCCGGGGCGCCTTCGTCATCGACGACATCCGGCCGGTTCGCGCCATGGCGATGGACCCGTCGCTGGCGCAGACCGCGCTCCGCGTCTTCGAGCCGCCCGTCGCCTGGCACCACGACGTGGCCGAGCCCCTGGGCTTCCGGTCCACCGGGCACGCCATGTGGTGGGGCGAGAACCGGCCGTTCGGGGCGCGCATCAATGTATGGGTGGCTTCATCGAGTTCGAGTTCGAGTTCGAGTTCGAGTTCGAATTCGACCGTCGAGATCCTGGATTCCGGTGGGACCGCGGTCCGCACGTTCGAAGCAGAGCTCCATCCCGGGCTGAACCGCATCGTCTGGGAGCTGGAGATGGACGGGGTGCGGATGCCGGACGACGACCCCGACGAGGACGCGCTCCTGGAGCAGGCCGACGGGGTGCGCGAGACCCTCGAGGCCCTGCTCCTGCGCATCGAGGGCGACCGGGACGCCCAGGGCTCACGGACCGCTCGGCCACGGTGCGGAGCAGGCTCTACGGCGCCTTCGTCGGGCCGGGCCCCGGCGTGCCCACGCCGAACCAGAGGACCGCCATCCGCCACGCCCGGGACGCCATCAACGCCGTCGTGTCGGACGTGGACGCGGCGTTCGCCGGCGAGGTGGCGGCGCTCCGGCGCGCGGTGGAGGCGGCGGGGCTGGGGCTGTTGCCCATGTAGGCCCACGACCGGGAAAGCCTCGCGTCACACCGATGCGGCCCGCATCTTGGACGCGCGACGCAACCGCAATCCACCGGACCGCGGAGAGTCTGAGCCATGATTTGCCCTGCATGCGACAGGACCCTGGAGGAACTGAGGGTCGGCGACGTGACGCTGGACGTCTGCCAGGGCGGCTGCGGCGGGATCTGGTTCGACCGCTTCGAGCTGGAGAAGCTCGACGAGCCCCATGAGGACATGGGCGACCTGCTGGAAAGGGTGAGCGGGTCCGGCGCCGCCGTGGGCGACGACCGGAGCCTCGCCTGCCCGAAGTGCGACGGCTCCATCCTGCACCGGCACTTCTTCAGCGTGAAGAAGAACGTCGAGGTGGATGAATGCCCCACCTGCGGCGGGTTCTGGCTCGATGTCGGCGAGCTGCGGGACCTCCGGGCCCTGTATCCATCGGAGGAGGCCCGGCGCGAGGCGGCCCGGGCGTACTTCGAGGAAGCCTTCGGGGACGAGCTGGCCGAGGCCCGCGCCAGGAGCGAGGAGGCGCTGGCCCGGGCCCGACGGGTGGCGAACATGTTCCGGTTCATCTGCCCGAGCTACTACATCCCGGGGAAGCAGAGCTGGGGCGCCTTCTAGCGCGCGCACGTCTCACCCGGGCAACCGCTCCCCAGACGGAGGGACGGAGATGGCACAGGACAGGACGCGCAGGATGGGAGGGCTGGTCCTCCTGATCTCGGTGGTCCTCCTGGCGGGCGCCGTGACGCTCGCGGAGGGAGCTCCGGACACGCTGGCGCAGTACGGCGTAGCCGGGGGCGCGTGGGTGTCGTCGGCCTGGCTGTACGTCCTGGCCGGGCTCCTCTGGATCACCGGTGCGACGATCCTGGCGCGTCAATTCAGGGGCACGGGATCGGAGGGCTGGGCCACCCTCGGGCAGGTCGCGGCCCTCATGTCCGGCATTGCGGCGTTCGCCATCGGCGCCATTGGAAGCTTCGGGTTCCGCGGCCTGGCGACGGGCACGTTGTTCGATCACACGGAAGAAGCGTTCACGGCGCTCATCTACACGATCTTCGCGCTGGGCATGATGGGGACGGCGGCGGCATGCGCAGCCATCGCGTGTTTCGGGCTGGCAATGGTTCGCGGCGCATGGCCGGACTGGCTGGGGTGGACCGGCCTGGCGATCGGCGGTTTGGCGGTCGCCCTGAAGGTGGTTCAAACCACCACGATCGCCATCAGCCCGATGGCTTACTCGGTGCTCTACATCCTCGGCGCCGTCTGGGTGGGCGCTGCGGGCTGGACGCTGAACGGCAGGGCTCGAGCGGTGGCGCAACAACCTGCGGCAACGGGGGCGCCGTAGGCCGCTGAAGCCACGGAGCCCCGGGTGCGCGACGGCTTGATGCGCAGGTCGGTGACCCGGCCCGTGGACCACTCATGGGACCTCGACGTGCCCGGGGCGCGAGCTGTCCAGCTCGACCTGCGGGAGCGCCGGGTGGACCGGCCGCCGCCGGGCTTCGCGCCGCGCCTGGTGGCCGGCGCCGACATGTCCATCCGCCGCGGCCGCGACACGGGGTACGCGGCGATCGTGGTCTACGACGTAGAGGCCGGCCGGATCGTGGACCGGGCCACGGTCACGGGACCCGTCGAGTTCCCCTACGTTCCAGGGCTCCTCTCCTTCCGGGAGCTGCCGCTGATCCTGCAGGCGTGGTCGCGCCTGGAGCTCAGACCAGACGTGGTGCTCTTCGACGGGCACGGCTACGCCCACCCCCGGCGCTTCGGGCTGGCGTGCCATGGCGGCCTGCTGCTGGATCTGCCGTCCATCGGCTGCGCCAAGTCGATCCTCGTGGGCGAGCACGACCCCCTCGGGGAGGAGCGCGGCGCGACGGCACCGCTCCGACACGAGGGCGAGACGGTGGGCGTGGCCGTGCGGACCCGGAGCGGGGTCCGGCCCGTCTACGTGTCCGTGGGCCACCGGATGGAGCTGGGAGCCGCCGTGGACATCGTCCTGTCCGTGGCGCCGCGCTACCGGGTGCCGGAGCCGACCCGGGCGGCGGACAAGCTGGTGGGACGGCTGCGAAGAGAGGCTGAAGCATGACCTTCCCGGAGGCATCGATGAGACGCACCCTGATTGTCCTCACCGCGGCCATGGCCTGGTCCGCGCCCCTCCCGGCACAAGACCCGGACCCCGACACGCGCCAGCGCGTCGACTCGGTCTTCGCCCCCTTCAACCGCACGGACGGCCCGGGCTGCGCGGTGGGCGTGGTGCAGGATGGCCGGCTGACGCACGCCCGGGGCTACGGCATGGGCAACCTGGACCTGGGCGTGCCGCTCTCGCCGCGGTCGGTCTTCTACCTGGCGTCGGTGTCGAAGCAGTTCACGGCGGCGGCGGTGCTGGTCGCCGCGCACGAGGGCCACCTCTCCCTGGACGACGAGGTGCGGGCCCACATCCCGGAGCTGGCCGACTACGGCGCACCGCTGACCGTCCGGCACCTGCTCCACCACACCAGCGGCGTGCGGGACTACCTGACCCTCATGGCGCTGGCCGGCATCCCGTACGAGGACATCCTCACCGACGAGGCCATGCTGGGCCTCATCGCACGGCAGGAGGCCCTCAACTTCGAGCCGGGCTCCGACTACCTGTACAGCAACACCGGGTACGTGCTCCTGGCCGAGATCGTGGAGCGTGCCACCGGCCGTTCCCTGCGCGAGTACGCCCACGAGAAGATCTTCCGTCCGCTGCGCATGAGGAGCACCCACTTCCACGACGAAGCCGACGAGGTCGTGCCCGGCCGCGTCTTCAGCTACGCCGCCGGCGAGGACGGCTGGCGGACCAGCTACCTGATGAACTTCGACAAGGTCGGCGACGGCGGCCTCTACTCGTCGGTGGAGGACCTGGCCCGGTGGGACGCCGCCTTCTACGACGACCGCCTCGGCGTGCCGGACTTCGCGGAACGCATGCACACCCGCGGCGTGCTGACCGGCGGCGACACCATCGGTTACGCCCGGGGCCTGGCCGTCGGCGAGCGCGGCGGGCTCCGCCGGATCGCCCACGGCGGCGGGCTCATGGCGTTCCGCACCATGATCGCCCGCTATCCCGACGAGCACACCACGGTGATCACGCTGTGCAACGCCGGCACGGCCAACTCCGGGCGCCTGAGCGCCACGGTGGAGGACATCCTGCTGGAAGACGCGTACACCGAGCCGGTGGAGACGGCCGGATCCGGCGGACCGGAAGAGCCGGAGGAGGAGCCCGAGCCCGTCGTCGTGCCGCCGGACGTGCTCGCGGAGCTCGCCGGCCGCTACCACTCCCGGGAGCTCGACGCCGACTGGGTGCTCCTGGCCGAAGAAGGCGAGCTTCGCATCGTTCACCCGAGGGGCGACACCCTGGCGCTGGAGCCACGGAGCGAGACCGTGTTCGTCTCGCCGCGCGGGCTGGAGCTGAGCTTCCAGCGGGAAGACGGCCGGGTCACCGGGTTCGTGCTGGCGGCGGGCAGGGTGCGGGGGATCCGGTTCGAACGCGTCCCGTAGACGGAGTCTGGACGGGCGCACGGGCAACGAACGCCACCCTGAACGAAGCTCGCGATGGTCGAGACCGGCAATCGGCGGATCCCGAACCATAGCGTGCCTGGCGTCGGATGTCGCGCTGTGTTGGCGCGCGCCTCTGCACGCAATGCGATGAGCGGAAGCGCGATGTCCGGCTCTCCCCTAGATTGTGCGGCATGAAGTCAGATCCCCTCGATACATCGGCCCGAGCCCGCGAGCTTCAAGCGCGCGTGGTGGCGCGGCTGGGCGCGGACGGCCGCCTGCGCGCAGCCATCGACCTCAGCGAGGCCGTGCGGGCGATGAGAATCGCCGGCCTCCGGTCGCAGTGGCCGAGCGCAACCGAGGCCCAACTCGTTCGGCTTCTCGTTGCGGAAGCGCACGACATCGATCTGGAGTCCACGTCTTGACGCTTTCGGGCCTCCTCGGTCTAATCACGCGGATGCTGGAAGATGTAGGTATCCCGTACATGCTCACCGGCTCCCTGGCGGCGGCGTACTACGCCATACCTAGA
>CAYQCY010000059.1:0-21100 GCA_964416095.1 uncultured Gemmatimonadaceae bacterium | reverse complement strand
CTTCCGTGTCAGGATTCCGTCCGGAGGTCAACCATCGGGGCACGTCGTGTGTCTAAGGGTACGATCCGCCGAGCCGGGGGTCTGGACCGGAGGAGAGCATGCGGGCCTCCCTGTTTCCCCTGTTCGCGTTCGTGCCGACAGTGTTGCTGGCCCAGGTGCCCGAGCCGCCGCGTGCGGTACGGGCCGTGGAGGCTACGGCTCCCATCGTTATCGACGGGCGTCTGGACGAGCCGGTGTGGGGTGCCGCCCCGACGGCGACAGACTTCCTGCAACGTGAGCCGGACGAGGGCGAGCCGGCGACCCAGCGCACGGAGGTGCGGTTCGCCCTGGACGGGGCGGCCCTCTACGTGGGTGCCCGCATGTACGACACGGAGGGTGGGGAGGGCGTGGCGACGCGCCTGGTGCGGCGGGACGAGTACCCGTCCAGCGACTACATCATCCTGACCTTCGACACGCAGCACGACCATCTGGGCCGGACCATGATCAGCGTGAACCCGTCCGGCGTGAAGATGGACGCGTACGGCCCGGGCGGCTCCTCCACGGACGATTCGTGGGACCCGGTGTGGGAGGTGGCGACGGAGATCGACGCCGGAGGCTGGACGGCCGAGTTCCGGATCCCGTTCTCCCAGCTCCGGTTCCAGCCGGGCGAGACGACGTGGGGGCTCCAGATCGAGCGGAACGTCCATCGGCTGAACGAGCAGTCGGTGTGGGCGTTCTGGCCCAAGAACGAGGTGGGCGGTCCGCAGCTTTACGGGCACCTGGAAGGCCTCGCCATCCGGACCAGTCCCCAGCGTGCGGAGATCCTGCCGTACCTGGTGGGTCGCTCGGCCCACCTGCAGACGGCGGATGCGTCGGACCCTTTCTCGAGGCCGACCCGGCAGGACATGCGGCTGGGCGTAGACGCCAAGTACCTGTTGAGCTCGACCCTGACGCTGGACGCCACCATCAATCCCGACTTCGGGCAGGTGGAGGTGGACCCGGCGGTGGTGAACCTGAGCGCCTTCGAGACGTTCTTCCCGGAGCGGCGCCCCTTCTTCATCGAGGGGCGCGGCCTGTTCAGCTTCGGCGGCTTCTCCTGCTTCATGTGCAGCAACGTGTCGTCCATGAACCTGTTCTACTCCCGACGCATCGGCCGGCGCCCGCAGGGCGGTGGGGTGGCGTACGGCGCCGGCGAGTACGCCGACGTGCCGGACAACACCGCCATCCTGGGCGCCGCCAAGATCACGGGCCGCACGTCCAACGGCTGGTCCATCGGAGTGCTGAACGCGGTGACCGGGCGGGAGAGCGCGGAGGTGATCACGCAGACCGAGGACCGATTCGGCGTGGAGGTGGAGCCGGCCTCCACCTATTTCGTTGGCCGGCTGAAGAAGGACCTCATGGACGGCAACCTGGTCGTGGGCGTCATCGGCACGTCCGTGGCCCGGAGCTTCGAGACCGACGCCATGGCCCAGCGGCTCCCGTCCCATGCCGAGACGCTGGGCATGGACTGGCAGTGGTGGATGAAGGACCGGACGTACCGGTTCATGGGCAACCTGGCGCTGACCAACGTGGAGGGCTCGCCGGAGGCGATCCTGCGCCGGCAGGAGTCCAGTGCCCGCTACTTCCAGCGGCCCGACCGCGAGGGCGGGATCAACGGGCTCTTCAGCGACCGGTACAACCCCATGGCCCGTGCGCTGCGCGGCTTCGGCGGCTACGCCCGCCTGGCCAAGGACGGCGGCGACTGGCGCTGGGAGACCGCCGTGAACGTCCGCTCCCCCGGGTTCGAGGCCAACGACCTGGCCTACCTGAACCGGGCCGACTACGCCTGGATGAACCTCAACCTGAACCGCCAGTTCACGACGCCCACGAGCTGGTACCGGCGCCTGGATTTCACCGTGGGGGCGCAGCAGGCGTTCAACTTCGACGGGGACCGCACGGACCTCCAGTACCACGCGTGGGCCGGCACCCAGACGCCGTTCTACTGGTCGGCCAACGGGTTCTTCATCCACCGGCCGGCCGTCGTGGACGACCGCATGACGCGAGGCGGGCCCGCCGTCATGCGGCCCACCTCCGACTTCGCCTTCCTCTCCATGCACACGGACAGCCGAAAGTCGGTGGTGCTGGGGCTCAGCGGGGGGCACGGCCGGGTCGAGGGGCGGTCCGACGGCTTCAACGTGGGCGGCGACGTGACGGTGAAGCCCGCGTCCAACGTGTCGGTGAGCTTCGGCCCGTCCTTCAGTCACGACTGGACGCCGCTCCAGTACGTGACCGCCGTGGAGGACGCCACCGCCGCGTCGTTCTACGGCACGCGCTACGTGTTCGCCGACCTGGACCGTCACACCGTCTCGCTGAACACGCGCCTGAACGTCACCTTCTCCCCCACGATGTCGCTGGAGCTGTTCGCCCAGCCGTACCTCGTGGCGGGCCGGTACTCCGAGTTCAAGGAATACGACGCGCCCCGGAGCCTCGACCGCAGCGTTTACGGGACCGATGTGGGCACGCTCGACGTCGTCCACGACGACGGCGACCGCAGCTACGTCATCGATCCCGACGGCGCCGGGCCGGCCGCGACCTTCACCCTCCGGGACCCGGACTTCAACTTCCGGTCGCTGCGGGGCAACGCCGTCTTCCGCTGGGAGTACACCCCGGGCTCCACCCTCTACCTGGTGTGGACCCAGGACCGGAGCGACAGAGCGGCGTACGGCGACTTCGATGTCGGCAGGGACGGCCGCGCCCTCTTCCGGGCGCCGTCCGACAACATCTTCCTGCTCAAGGTGAACTACTGGATCGGGCTCTGACGCCGCCACGCTCCCTGCCGGCCGTCGGCCTCGCGCCGACGGCCGGCGCACGTCATCTTAGGACCAGTTCGGAAGAGGCCGACGACGGACGCACGGCACGGGCCGGGGTCGGCCGACCCACATGGGTCCGGGCCGGGCGCCGTACGGGAAGGGAGGAACCATGGCCGAACGTCGACGCGTCCCCACCGCCACGCCCTGGACGGGGGAGGTGGGCTACTCCCGTGCCGTCCGGGTCGGGGACACGGTCTACGTCTCGGGCACCGCGCCCGTGGACGCGGACGGGACCATCGCTCACCCCGGCGACGCCTACCTCCAGGCCATGCGCGCCCTCGAGATCATCACCCAGGCCCTCGCCGAGGCCGGGGCCCGGCCCGAGCACGTCGTGCGGACCCGTATCTACGTACGGAGCGCCAAGATGTGGAAGGAAGTGGGACGTGCCCACAACGAGGTGCTCGGCCACGCCAAGCCGGCCACCACCCTCATCGAGGTGCCCGGCTTCATCGACCCCGAGATCCTCGTGGAGATCGAGGCCATCGCCGTCGTCTGACCCGCCATGTACACCCTCGAGCGCGTGCAGGTCGTGCCCTGGCCGCTGGACACCACCTTCGCCTTCTTCGCGGCGCCCGAGAACCTCGCCCGCATCACCCCACCGTGGCTGGGCTTCCGCATCGTCACACCGGACCGGGAGATGCGGGAGGGGCTCCGCATCGAGTACCGGGTCCGGCCCCTCGGCTTCCCCCAGAAATGGGTCTCGGAGATCACCGCCTACGATCCGCCCCACCGGTTCGTGGACGAGCAGCGGGTCGGGCCCTACGTGCGCTGGCGCCACGAGCACCGGTTCGTCGCCGTGGGCGGCGGCACCGAGGTCAGGGACAGGGTCGAGTACGCGTTGCCTTTCGGGGCCCTCGGCCGCCTGGCCCACACGGTGCTCGTGCGTCGGCAGCTCGACGCCATCTTCGCCTATCGCGAGGAAGCGCTGCTCCGGGAGCTCGCCCACGAACCGCCGGTAGGGGGTCCGGGGTAGTAGCCTTCGCCCCACCCGTCCCCCCGACTGGGGGACTGGGGGAACTCGCCCCACGTACAGCGAGCGCGTGACGACAACGCAGTCATGAACGATAGACGATGGGGACGATGGCTGGCCTGTTGCCGGCTCTTGCGACCACTCGCCTTCTTCCTCGCCCTGGCCCTCGTGGCGGCGAGGGGCGTGGTGGGGCAGGAGCCGTCGGGTCTGGACCTGCCGGTGGTGCGGCACGAGCTGGACAACGGCATGGTCTTCCTGATCCTGCCGCGGCCGGGGCCGCCGACGGTCGCCTTCGTGACCCACTACGACGTGGGCTCCGTCAACGAGGCACTGGGCCGCACCGGCATCGCCCACATGCTCGAGCACCTGCTCTTCAAGGGCACCACGAGCATCGGTACCCGGGACCTGGAGCGGGAGCTGGCGCTGCTCAGGCAGCAGGACGCGGTCCACGACTCGATCCTCGCCGAGCGGGCCCGCCTCGGCATGGCGGACACGGCCCGCATCGGGCGGCTGACGGCGCAGCTCGAGGGGCTGGGCGAGCAGGCGCGCGCGTACGTCGTCTCCAACGAGTACGACGAGATCCTGACGCGGCACGGCGCCCGGGACATGAACGCGCTGACGTCCCACGAGGCGACCAAGTACTACGTCCAGCTCCCGTCCAACAAGCTCCAGCTCTGGTTCGCCCTGGAAGCCGACCGGATGCAGAATCCGGTTTTCCGGGAGTTCTACGCCGAGCGGGACGTGGTGGCGGAGGAGCGGCGTACGCGTCTCGAGACCACGGCGGGCGGGGCGCTGGCCGAGGCGTTCTACGCCACGGCGTATCACGTCCACCCCTACCGCGTGCCGGTGGCGGGCTACATGTCGGACATCCAGACGTACACCCGGGAAAAGGTCGAAGCGTACTACCGGGCCTACTACGGGCCGAACAACGCCGTCGTCGCCGTCGTCGGGGACGTGGATCCGGAGGAGGCCATCCGCTACGCCGAGGCGTACTTCGGCCCCATCCCGCCCCGTGAGGAGCCGGTGCCGGTCCTGGCCGAGGAGCCGGAGCAGCGCGGCCAGCGGCGCGTCGAGGTCGTCTTCGACGCCCAGCCCGAGCTCATGATCGGCTGGCACGTGCCCGCCGCCGACCACGAGGACATGCCGGCCCTCTCGGTCCTCTCCTCCATCCTGGCGGGTGGCCGGACGAGCCGGCTACATCGGCGCCTGGTCCAGGACGAGCGTCTGGCCCTGGGCGTCGGCGCCGGCATCGGGCCCGGCTGCGGGTACCCGCTCCTCTTCATCATCACCGCCCAGCCCAGACAGCCGCACACGGTGCGGGAGCTGGAGGCGGCCATCTACGAGGAGATCCACCGCATCCAGGACACGCCGCCGACGGCGGAAGAGATCCGGCGCGTCGTGAACCAGATCCAGGCCGGGGAGATCCGGCGCCTCCAGTCGTATCTGGGGCTGGCGTTCCAGCTAGCCGAGTCGGAGGTCTACAACGACGACTGGCGCGAGACCTTCCGGACCTGGCGCGACTACCTGGACGTGACGCCCGACGCCGTGCAGCGGACGGCGAGGACGTACTTCCAGCCGACCAACCGGACGGTGGGCTGGACCCGGCGCCCCGACATGGAGACACCGTGAGCCGTCCGGGCGCGGCTCCCGGGAGGCGCGTGCCGCCCGGTCGCCTGGGATCCTTCGGCGCCCTGGCCCTCGTCGTGGCCGCGTGCGGGCCCACCGCCCCTGTCCCGGCCGGTCCCGGGCCGGACAGCGTGGAGCCGCTGCCCGTGGGCCGCCGTGCCGTGGAGCGCCTCGAGTTCGAGCGGCTGGACTTCGAGCCGCCGTCGCCCGAGCGCTTCCAGCTCTCCAACGGCATCCGGGTCTTCTACCTCCACGACCCGTCGCTGCCGCTGGTCGATTTCATCGCCGAGATCAAGGGCGGGTACGGCTATTTCCCCCGCGAACGGTACGCCGCCGCCGCGGCGCTGGCCTCCCTCCTCCGCACCGGCGGCACCGAACGCCTCGCCCCCGACTCCGTGGACGAGGTCATCGAGCATTACGCCCTCGGCGTCACCACGGCGTCCAGCGGCGGGCGCTACCTGGTCGCCGTGAACGCGCTCCGCCGCAACGCCGATGTCGCCATGGATCTCTGGTCCGGCATGCTCCGGCGCCCGCGCTTCGATGCGGAGCAGGTCGAGATCTGGCGCGGCAGGGAGCTGGAGGCCGCCCGCCGCATCCAGGACTTCCCCGGCAGCCTCGCCGTCATGCAGTTCAACCGGCTCATGTTCGACGACCACCCCACCGGCTGGGTCATGGGACCGTCGGACCTGACCCCGGAGAAGGTGACGCCCGAGCGGCTGCTGGAGACCCACGCCAGGGTGTTCTGCTCCGACCACGTGGTCCTCGGCGTGGCCGGCGACCTGGCGCGGGAGGAAGCCCGTGGCCTGCTGGAGTCGGCTTTCGGTGACTGGAACGCCTGCCCCGGGCCCCTCACCGAGCCCGATCCGCCCGACATCCGCGAAGGGCCCCACGTATTCGTGATCCCCAAGGACCTGCCCCAGAGCACCATCGTCATGGGTCACGCCGGCGGCGTCCTGCTCGAGGACGACGACGAGTACTACGCGTCCCGCATCGCCAACTGGATCCTCGGCGGCGGCGGCTTCAACAGCCGGCTCGTCCAGCGCGTGCGCACCGACGAGGGCCTGGCCTACACCGCCGCATCCGTCTGGGGCGCGTCCAGGCGCCACGAGCGCATCTTCGGCGCCGTGACCCACACCCGCTCCGAGCGCACCATCGAGACCATCCGCGTCGTGCTGGAGACCATCCACGGCCTCCGCCGCGAGCCCCCCGCCGAGGACGAGGTGCGCCTCGCCCGGGACAACATCATGAACGGGTTCGTCTTCGGCTTCGCCAGCCCGGCCCAGATCGTGGCCCGTCAGATGGGGCTGGCCCTCGACGAGTTCCCCGACGAATGGATGGAGCGGTACCTGCGCGGTATCCAGCGGGTGAGCCCGTCGGACGTCCAGCGGGTCATGCGCAGGAACGTGCGCCCGTCCTCGCTGGTCATCCTCATCGTGGGCGATCCCGATGCCTTCGATGAGCCGCCGGACGTGCTGGGGCCCGTCACGTACCTGCCCCCGGCAGGGGACTGGGGGCACTGAGCAACGCCGCCTCTCGCGATGCAGCCGCGCTCGAATGCAACGACATTTCGGCGACGCTACACTAGTACGAACGGTAGGGCATGACCAGGAAGTAGGTCACACCGTCGGAGAGCTGGCGACGCAGCTTGCCGCGGTCCCAACTGCACAGGCTGCACCCGGGCCACCCATCCAGTTCCGCGACGCCGTCCACCACGTCGTTCAGGTCCTCGAACTCCTCGTCGCTCAGTCCCGAGACCATGACCGCCGCGAAGTTCGCGTTCTGCGCCTCGACCAGGGGCACGGAGTCGTTGGCGGCACCATCGAACAGGGCGAGGACGGGCAGGATGAAGCCCTTGTAGCCCGTCTCCAGGGAGTCCGGGCTCGCGACGTCGGCGGGCCCCGCCTCCACCATGGGCACGTCGATGTACGGGCCGCGCCAGCGCTCGAGCTGGGACACGCTGTACGGCTCACCGCTGATCTGGCGGTCCGCCGCCGTGATGGGGTTCGCCAGGTCCTCCAGGTCGTCCGGGACCGTGAGCACGTTCGCCCGGAACATGGAAAGGGCCGAGGCCACCGCCGACAGGTCCGCCGCCGTCCGCGTCGGCTCGCCGCGGCTCACCTGGTCCATGACCACGGGGAAGAGGACGGCCAGCAGGCCCGACAGGATGATCAGCGAGACCAGGATCTCCAGCAGCGTGAAGCCCCCGTCCCGCCCCGCACGGGCGCCGCGCGCGGCGCCATGCCGCGCCGCCGCGACCCTGCCGCAACGCTTCCGTCGCTCCTGCTGGCCCACGTGGTTCGATTCCTGCATGCCGGGTGTGGGGAAAAGCACCACCGCCGTATCAGGCAATGCCGGGGTAGCCTCGTGTCGGTAACCCCTTAAATTGTGGGTGCGAGTCCGCCCGCGCCAGCACGCGGCGCACGGAGAGAACCAAGGAGGAACTGATGAAGGTCGGGGTGCCCAAGGAGACACTCCCTGGGGAACGGAGAGTCGCGCTCATCCCGGACACGGTGTCGCGCCTGGCGGACAAGGGCATGGAGATCCTTGTCGAGACCGGCGCCGGTGCCGCAGCCGGGTTCAGCGATGAACAGTACGAAGAGGCCGGTGCGTCCATCGTGAGCGGACCGGCCGACATCTTTGGTGCCGACGTGGTGGTGAAGGTCGCCCCGCCCAGGGTGGGCGACGAGGACGAGACGGCGCGCATGAACGGAGGCGCGGCGCTGATCTCGTTCCTGCTGCCGCTGACGTCGCCGGAGCTGGTGCGCTCGCTTGCCGACCGCAAGGTGACGAGCTTCAGCATGGAGCTCGTGCCGCGGATCACGGTGGCGCAGCGCATGGACGCGCTGTCGTCCCAGGCCACGGTGTCGGGCTATCTGGCGGCGCTGCGGGGCGCGTTGACGGTGGACAAGTTCTTCCCGATGCTCACCACGGCGGCGGGCACGATCCCGCCGGGCAAGGTGCTGGTCATCGGTGCCGGTGTGGCGGGCCTCCAGGCCATCGCCACCGCGAAGCGGCTGGGTGCCAGGGTCAAGGGCTTCGACATCCGGCCCGCTGCGGCGGAGCAGGTGGAGAGCCTGGGCGCCACCTTCGTGGGCATCGAGCTCGAGGACTCCGAGACGAAGGGCGGCTACGCCAAGGAGGTCACGGAGGACCAGCAGAAGAAGGAGCACGAGCTGCTGCACGACCTCTGCGTGGAGGCCGACGTCGTGATCACCACGGCCCAGGTGCCGGGCCGCAAGGCGCCGGTGCTGGTCACCCGGGACATCGTGGAAGACATGCGTCCCGGCTCGGTGGTGGTGGACCTGGCGGCGGAGACGGGCGGCAACTGCGAGCCGACGCGGGCCGGCGAGACCGTCGTCGAGAACGGCGTCCGCATCATCGGCATGGTGAACGCTCCGAGCGGCCTGCCGGCGCACGCCAGCCAGATGTACTCGAAGAACGTCCAGGAGCTGCTCACACACCTCTACGACGAGGAGGCGAACCGGCTCACGGTGGACTTCGAGGACGAGATCACACGGGAGTGCTGCGTAACCCACGATGGCGAGGTGGTCCACGAGGCGACCCGGGACGCGATGGGCGCGACTTCGAACGCCTGACGAGGCGGAGGGAATACAGACATGGAAGGGCTTCTTTTCTCGGTGTATGTCTTCGTGCTCGCGATGTTCGTGGGCTTCGAGGTCATCACCAAGGTGCCGACGATCCTGCACACACCGCTGATGTCGGGGTCCAACGCCATCTCCGGGATCAGCATCGTGGGCGCGCTGCTGATCCTGTCGCAGCTCACGGAGGGCACGGCGCAGACGGTCATCGGCGTCGTCGCCGTGGTCATGGCGACCATCAACGTCGTCGGCGGCTTCATGGTCACGGACCGGATGCTCCAGATGTTCAAGAAGAAGGAAGAGAGGGGGGCATAGGCGATGGATATCATCATCCAGATCGCGTATCTGCTCGCCGCCGTCTTCTTCATCCTGGGGCTCAAGCGGCTCAGCTCGCCGGCGACCGCCCGGGGCGGCAACCTGCTGGGCGCCTCCGGCATGCTGCTGGCCATCGTGGCCACGCTGATCCACGGCGGACTGGACTGGACCTGGATCGTGGTGGGCTTCGTCATCGGCGGCAGCGTCGGCGTGTTCCTCGCCCGCTGGGTCGAGATGACGGCCATGCCGCAGATGGTGGCGGTGTTCAACGGCTTCGGCGGTGGCGCGTCGGCGCTCGTCGCCACTGCCGAGTTCCTCAAGCCGGCGACGGAGGCGGCCACCTTCGACGTCAGCTTGACGATCGTGCTCTCGGTGCTCATCGGCACCCTGACCTTCAGCGGCAGCTTCGTGGCGTGGGGCAAGCTGGAGGGCTACGCGGAGCGGGCCCTGACCTATCCGGGCCAGCAGTTCATCAACGGGCTGCTCTTCCTGGGGCTGCTCGCCGTCGGCGTGTGGCTCACGATCCAGCCCGGCGCGCCGCTCAACATCTTCCTGGCGCTGGCCGCGCTCTCGTTCATCTTCGGCATCCTGTTCGTGATGCCCATCGGCGGGGCCGACATGCCGGTCGTGGTGGCGCTCCTGAACTCCTTCTCGGGGCTCGCCGCCAGCGCCGCCGGCTTCGTGCTCTCCAACAACGCGCTCATCATCTCGGGCGCGCTGGTGGGCGCGTCGGGCCTGATCCTGACGAACATCATGTGCCGCGCCATGAACCGGTCGCTGGCCAACGTGCTGTTCAGCGCCTTCGGCTCCCAGGTCACCGCGACGGCCGGCGAGAGCATGGAGGGCAAGATCGTTCGGGACATCACCCCGGAGGACGCGGCCGTCATGATGGCCTACTCGGATTCGGTGGTGATCATCCCGGGCTACGGCATGGCGGTGGCCCAGGCCCAGCACCAGGCCCGTGAGCTGGCCGATCTCCTGGGCGAGAAGGGCGTGGAGGTCAAGTTCGCGATCCATCCGGTGGCCGGCCGCATGCCCGGCCACATGAACGTGCTGCTGGCCGAGGCGAACGTGCCGTACGACCAGCTCTTCGAGTCGGATGACATCAACCCGGAGATGGAGCGGACCGACGTGGCGCTCATCGTCGGCGCCAACGACGTCGTGAACCCCGACGCCCGGACCAAGAAGGACAGCCCGCTCTACGGCATGCCCATCATCAACGCGGACTACGCCAAGAACTCCATCGTCATGAAGCGGTCGCTGAACCCGGGGTTCGCGGGCACCGACAACCCTATCTTCTACAACGAGAACAACCGCATGCTGTTCGGCGACGCGAAGAAGTCACTGACGGCGCTGGTGGCGGAGCTGAAGAAGATGTAGGTTGCGCGCCCGCGAGGCGCGCAGGAACCCGGGGCCCGGCGGAGACGCTTCGTCGGGCCCCGGCGCGTGTGCCCGGGACCGTTGCGTACGCCCGACGCGGGCCGCAACCTTCCATTCCCGACCACGAGATACCGAGGCATGCCGGCCCACCCATCCCACCGGTTCACCGTCCTGTCCGTCCTGGCCCTGCTGGGCGTGGGCGCGGCGGTGTCGTGCGATATAGGGACGGAGCCGACCCTCGAGGGCATTGCGGACGAGATGGCCCGGCGGAAGGGCACGCTGAACAGCGTTGTGGAGACGGATTTCTACTACGACGGCAGCACGACCATCCGCGACGTCTACCTCAGCACGACATCGGACCTCTTCGCCGCCGCCCGGGTCCGAAAACCCATCTCCGCCTCGGCCGCCGACCCGCGCGCCGGCGTCGTTGTCGTGGGGGGGATCAGCACCGGCCGGTCGTCGGTGAATCTGGTGCAGAACGACATCCAGCACGTGGCTGTCGGTGTCAACTACCCCGGCCTGTTCCAGGGCAACGACCGTAATGAGCTGGTCGGTCAACGGGACGCGCTGTACGAGGCCGCCCGTGACATCCCCGCCATGCTCATGCTCCTGGTAGACTACCTGGAGACGCTGGACCATGTGGACCCGGAACGAATCGCCATCATCGGCGTGTCGGCCGGTGGATTCGTCGCCCCGGTGACGGCGGCCATCGACCATCGGTTCCGCAATGTGGCGCTCATGTATTCAGGGGCGGACATCCGGTCCATGGTCGACGACGCTGCCGATCGGTGGGTGTCGGAGGCAATCGCCGCCCTCGCCTCCGACCTGGCCCTCCTGGGACGCCGTGACCTGGATCCCATCCACTGGGTCGGGCACATCAGCCCCAGGTACCTCCTGATGGTGAATGGCGCGCGGGACGAGCGGATGTTCATCCGGGGGGCGGAGCGGCTCTACGAGGCCGCGGCCCAGCCGAAGGAGATGATCTGGCTGCCTACGGGGCATCTTGTTGCCGACGACACGGTGCTGATCCACGAGCTTGTGGACACCGCCCTGGCGCGCCTGCCCATCCTGCAGGACTGATGCTCGGAAGACGGGGACGTACGGACGCGCCTGGTCAGAGGTTCCGCGGAGGTGTCGTCCCGCTCGCCGGTCGAGGGGTGTTCCTGTGCATCGCCCTGACCTCCTCCGGCTGCATGCCCTGGACCCTCGGCGAGACCGCCGAGACCCTGGCGCCGGGGCGCCTCGGTGTCGGGGGAGGGGCAGCGATGCTCATGCCGCCCCTCGACACGAAAGAGACGTTGCCCGTGGGACAGCTGTGGGGCGCCATCGGTGTCCGGGACCGGCTGGAGCTGCGGCTGGACGTCGTGCCCATGGCCACAGCCCACGCGGGGGCGAAACTCCGGGTCGCACAGGGGTCCACCTGGGCTGCGGCGGTCACGGGCGGTGCCGGCTACACGGGAGTCCCGGACCTGATCGGCCTGGGAACGTCGTTCTGGTGGCCCTTCCTCACCGCTGGAGCCGTCGCCTCGCGCCGGCACGACTCCTTGCGGCCGTACCTGGCGGTGCGCGGCTTCATGCCCTTCGTGCTGGGCGACTACCCGGACGCCGTCCTGTGGGTGGGTGGCGTGGCGGGCGTGGAGCTCGGCGGCGGGCGCTGGCGCTGGGGTCCGGAGCTCGGGCTCGTCGTGCCCACGAGCCACCCGGAGGACCGGCTGCTGCAGGTCGCGTTCAGCGTGCGCCGGCGCTGACTCAGCACCCCCGGATCGGCATGGCGTACTTCAGGGTGTCCGTGGCCCCGCCGGTGATGTAGCGGATGGCGCCGTCGGTGTAGTCCGCGTTCCCGTCGAACTCCCGTTCCAGCGCCTCGGCGATGGTGGCGTCCACGTCCACCGCCACGATGAAGAGCGTGCCCACGTCCTGGGGCGTCGCGGTGGCCGGGCTGCGCTGGACGTCGTTCAGGATGTTGGCATCCCCGGCGGGCAGTCCGGCGGCGGGCACGGGACGCTGGAGGTACGGTCCCTGCCAGCGGTTCCGGGCCGCGGGCGAGAGCGCGGTGCCACACACGTCGTCGTCGCCGGCCACGGGAGCGGCCGAGAGGAGGTCGAGCCGGCCGGGGTAGCGGCGCACATCGCCCCGGAACTGCTGGACCGCGGTGCTCAGGGCGTTGAAGCTCTGGGCCAGGGCACCCGCCGTACCGCTCCGGGCCCGGCCCGCCAGCGCCGTGAGGACGATGGCCGCCGTCACGGCCACGATGGCCAGGACGATGATCATCTCGGCCAGGGTGAAGCCCGCCGGCGGCCTGCGCCAGGCGGCGGGGCGCTGCGGTGGAGACGTGCTCGGAGCGGGCATCAGCAGTCCGGGAACGGGATGCAGTAGCCCAGGGTGACGAACCCGTTGGCGTCCGGGGCCGTCCAGCGGATCGTGCCGGAGCCCTGGCTGTCGTCCGCGTCGATGCGGTCGTCCAGGCTCAGGGCGTCCGCCAGCTCCACGCTGTCCACCGCGATGGCCAGGTAGTCGATGCCGCCGGGGGCGGTGAGCACCACGAAGGCGTTCCGGACCTTGCCGATCCCGATGGGCAGGCCGGCGGACGGCAGGTCCCGGGCGAAGTAGGGCCCATCCCACCGACGGCGCTCGCCGCCGTGGTAATTGGAGCCGCAGATGTCCTGGTCGCCGGCCACCAGCGGCTCCAGGAGCTGCGTCATGTCCGGCGGGTACTCGCCGACGTCGTCCTCGAAGTCGGCGATGGCGTCGGCGATGGCTTCCAGGGAGTCCTGCCCCCGGTCCAGCCGCGTCCGGTCCAGGGAGCGCACCACGCTGGGCACCACCACGGCCGCCAGGACCACCGCGATGGTCAGCGCGACCAGGATCTCGATGAGCGAAAAGCCGCGGCGCGGCGCCATGGTCCCTCCCGTGGGCCCCGGCCTCAGTTCAGCCCCGCGAAGTAGATGGCCACGTCGAAGCCGTTGGGGTCCACCTGGTAGTACCGGCTCTTGAAGAAGTGGCCCGTGCTGGGGAAGTACGGGGGCGGGTAGTCGTAGGCACAGGCGTCGTAGCCGTACCGTTTCGCGTAGCCGTAGGTCCCGTACGAGGTCACGCCGCGGCTGGACTGGAGGATCCCGCCGGTCAGGTACAGGCAGCCCCGGCCCCAGCCCGCGCCCTCGCAGGGCTCCGCATCCGGGGACCCCGTCCACGCCTCCTCCACGCCGAACGTTCCCATGGCCAGCACCACGCCGTGGATGTACTCGTCCTGCGTGTCGTCGTAGGTGCGGTAGCTGCCGCTGCCGTCGATGTCCTGCGGCCTGTTCAGCGTGTTGTTCGCCACCACCACGCTGTCCCCGGCCCACAGGCCCAGCATGTCCTCGCAGGTCCCGGCCGACGGGTCCGTGTCGTACGTGAGGTCGTCCCCGATGATGATGTTGCCCGTCGCCGCCAGCGTCAGCCGGCCCCGGACCTGTCCGCTCACCACGACCTTGCCGTTCACGTACACCACGCCGCGATAGCCGGGGTTCATGTCCTGGTTCAGCGGGTAGAGGTACGCCGAGTCGGGTCGGCCGGAGCCGAGCAGAGCCTGGGGCGTGTCGCCGGGGTAGGGGATCCACGAGCCCAAGGTGTCCGTCAGCGCCACGACGCCGTTCACGTAGAGCAGCGAGTCGGCCCCGCCCAGGAAGCACTGGCTGTGCGCCTTTTTCAGCTCGTCGTAGCCTTTGGTCCGGGCATCGTCCGAATCGCCCTCTTTGGCGTACTCTGCCCGGTAGGCCGAGTCGGCGGAGACGAAGTCGCCGTCCTTGAAGTGGCCGCAGTTGATGGAGCGGTACCAGTCGGTGTTCGCCGCGTTGGACGGCTCCGAGGCCGCGATCCATGGCGGGCCCGCCGTGCCGGTGGCCTGGTACGCCTTCAGGAAGCCTTCCTTCTCGCCGTCGCCGTCGATGTCGACGGCCAGGAACTCGAGGCGCAGCGTGGACTCGCCCTCGTCGCCGCCCGTCGTGGCGGTGAAGACCAGGTTCCCGAGGGAGGCACGCTCCTCCAGCTCCGCGAGCTGGCTGCTCGTGGGCATGTATATGGAGTCGGCCCGCTCGTCGTATCCGGCGTGGAAGGTGGCGTACTCCTTCCCGCTGATGACCAGCGTCGTGGTCACCGGGCCGTGGAAGGTGGCCCCCGAGCTGCGCACGGTGATGGTGTCGTTGCTGTGCACCGGCCCGTACAGCACGTCGCCGCCGCCGAAGGCGATGTTGTAGCCCTCGTCGTCCGTGTAGTACGAGTACTTGGAGAAGGGGTCCTGGATCAGGTCCCGCCGCAGGATGAGCTTCGCGCCGTCGGCGTCCTCCGCGATGGAGACGATCGTGCCGAAGCTGCCGTAAAGGCCGATGCCGCCGCCCGTGGGGCCGGCGTACAGCGACCGGGTCACGTTCCGGATCTGGTTCCCGGCGCCGTCGTAGACGGGCGCGCTCTGCTCCAGCGCGATGTAGCCCGAGTCGGGGAAGAGGGTCGGGATGGCGTTCAGCGTCGCCCGGCCCTCCTCCAGCCCGGCGTACGCCACCGACTCCAGCAGGCTGAGCCGCTGGTCGTACTCGCTGATCATGAAGGCGTTGGCCCCGATGAGCGCGGCGCCGGCCGCCACCGCCGCCACCACCATGGTCATGAGGATGACCACGAGAAGGGCGATGCCCTCGCGCCGGGTCGACAGGACGCGGCTCACGGCACGTACTCCGATGCGGTGGCCAGCTCCGACTGGGACGGCGTGCAGTCCTGCGCCGCCAGGGCGTAGTAGTACGTGTAGCCCGCGTCTTCTGTCACGCCCTCGTCCTTCAGCAGGTAGCTGGCCTGCCCCGCCGGCACGCTGACGTAGGGGTCACCCCACGTGCTTGTGCCTGTGGTGCTGCGCCAGATGATGTAGCGCGCCACGTCCTGCTCTCCCGAGGTCTCGTCCGTGGCCGCGTTCCACGTCAGCTCGACGTACACCTTCTCGTCGGACCCGTCCTTCCGCGTGGCGGTGAAGCCGACCTCCCCCAGCAGCGGCACCGCCCCGCAGATCTGCTGCACCGTGAGTCCCGCGTTGGGCATCCGGATGAGCCGGGAGATGTTCCGTCGCTGCTCCGCGGACCCCGTCTCGCCGTTCGTCGTGGTGTAACGTACCCGGACACCCCGGATCGCGTCGATGCGGGCGGCCCAGCCGGTGTCCGCCGGCGTGTTGTGGCCCTTCGCGGTGTGGGCGAGGGGGAGCGAGTCCTGGGGAAAGAGCTGGATCGTCGAGTCTCCGGACACGACCCGGATCTCGTAGTACTCGAAGAAGGCCAGCGAGTCGGTGTGGAGCAGGTTGCGGGCGATGAGCTCCCGATCCAGGTCGTTCACCTGCCGGTGCAGCATGTAGTCGTCGGTCCGGGCGGTGGTGGTGTCCGACGCGAAGAAGAAGATGATGGTCTCGGCCGGGCTGTTCCCGTTGTCGTCGTAGTAGGAGGTGTCCGGGTACGAGAACGAGGTCAGCGGAAGCTGGAGCTTGCGGGACTCGTCCAGCGCCGTCACCGCGGCGGCGGACGCGTCGGCGTCGTAATAGACGGCGAAGAGCTCGTTGGGGTCCGTCGTGGTGTAGTCGGCGTTGAAGGCGACGACGCTGTCCCCGGCGTACACCAGCGCCGGCTGATGGTCCGCCACGCCGATCCCCACCGTGTGCAGGTGCTGCTCCAGCATCGAGACGCCGTAACGCAGGTTCTGCTGAAGCGTCATGAGCTCGTTGCCCTGGTTGAAGGCCCGGCCCTGGTACTGGAAGAAGCCCATGCTCGCCACCAGGATGACGCTGAAGATCGTCATCGCCAGCAGCATCTCCAGGATCGTCATCCCGGACCGGACCGTCGGGCTCCGCTTCATGGCGCGGCCACCGAGATGGTCCGTGAGATGGTGCTCTGCAGCCCCGCCGCGTCCACCGTCACGGTGATCCGCTTGTACGTGACGATGCCGGAGATCAGCGTGTCCGCCGCGTCGCTCACCACGGTGGTCCGGGTGAAGCCGGCGTGGCCCCCGATGTCCGATTCCACACCGGCGTACACGGTGTCCAGGTCCGCATAGCCCGGATGCATGCGGACCAGCTCCAGGCGGTCCTCCACGAGCTGCAACGCCTCCGACTCACGATTGCTCTGCGCCGAAAAATGGATGATCTCCCCCGTCACCGCCTGGAACCCCATCACCACGAAGCTCAGGAGCAGCACGGCGAGCATGATCTCGATGATCGTGAATCCGTCGCGGTCGGCCCTCAGAAGCCGGTCCTCCAGGTGCTGTTCGTCGCATCGTAATAATACCACGATGTCCGCCCCGTCGCCCGGTCCACCTCCACCGCCCGGGCGTGGCCCTCGTGTCCGCTCTCCACCGTCGCCTGCACCGTCGTAAGGTACAGCCCCCCCGCCTCCGTCGTGCTCCCGTTCCGCTTGAACGTCACCGACGGGCGGTCCCCCTGCTTCTCGCTGAACGTGATGACGCTCGTGCCGAAGCTCAACGCCGGCGCGCCGCCCCGACCGAACGTCACCTGGTCGTTCAGCGTCACCACACGGATCCGCTCGCCGCTGTCCGTCGCGCCATCGTTGTCCGCATCCTCGTGGATCCAGATCTCGCCGGCACCCTTGTCGAACGACACCACCACGTCATGCTGCTTCTTCACCGCCACCCGCTGTGCCGCCACCAGCGCCGCCGCCACTCCTCGCACAGACCCGTCCATCCGGTACCGCGCAAGCGGCACCCGCGGCAGCATCAGCGTTCCCAGCACTCCCAGCACCACCAGCACGATGACCAGCTCCACGAAGGTGAAGCCCGGCCACAAGCCATACGTGCTCCACCGCACTCCGCGCGTCACCGTGAAACCCGCCGCCCGGCGCGCTTCACGACTCCGTCGCCCGTGCCGATTCGTCGCATGAACCATCCCGTAGTCATCGTGCCGGCGCCAGGAGTCCGGAGAGCCGACACCCCGTCGCCCGCGTCGACATCATCTGTTACAAGAACCGGACCGCACGCTAAATCGTTGTATGACAATACATTGGGAAAGAGGCACCCCTCACGCGCGTGAAAAAAATGTCCGTCCGCCGAAACGTTTATGCAAGACCCTTGCGGGGCCGGCGTCCGGTGGCGTGGGCGGCGTCGGGCGAACGTGCTCAAGGTCGCGGCCCGGGGGCCGACACTGGCAGGGTGGAGGGAGCGGGCGTGTGTGGTCCGTCGATGGCGTACCGATGGAAGGTGATCATGGCGACCATCCTGGTCGTGGAGGACGATGCCGCGGTGCGGGCGATTGTGGAGCGGTTTCTCGTGCAGGCGGGGCACACGGTCTCGACGGCGGCGGATGGCGTGGAAGCCATGAAGCTGCTGGAGGTGATGCCGCCGGACGTGGTGTTGACGGATGTGTTCATGCCGGAGAAGGACGGGATGGAGCTGATCCTGGAGTTGGGGCGCCAGTCCGTCCGGCCGGTGCTCATCGCCATGTCGGGGGGTGGCATGCTCGGCGACCTGTCGATGCTGGAGGCGGCGGAGAAGCTCGGCGCGGTGCGGACGCTGCCGAAGCCGTTCGGCAGGGAGGAGCTGCTGGCGGTGGTGGAGGACGCGCTGCCGAGGTAGCGTGGCGGTGGCGGCCACGATCGGAGCCGGCCGAGGTTCGGGCGACGAGAGGCGCCCCGCGTTCACCTACTTACCCGGCGAGGCACGGCGCTGTAACGTGTAGGCCGTGACCCGCAGCCCGAAGCCTCGCACCGCACCTCCGATGCCCAGGGGGCAGACGAAATCACCGCGGGAAGTGCTGGGTCTCGCCCGACCGGGGCGGGGCCTCGGCACGTTCGGCGGGGTGTTCACGCCCACGCTCCTGACCATCCTGGGCGTGATCATGTTCCTGCGGGAGGGGTGGGTGGTGGGGAACGCCGGCCTCCTCGGCGGGGTGCTGGTCATCCTGCTGGCGTTCGTGATCACGGGGCTGACGGGCCTGTCCATGTCGTCGATCACGACGAACATCCGGATCGGGGCGGGCGGCGCGTACGCCATCGTGGCGCAGTCGCTGGGGCTGGAGATCGGGGGCAGCCTGGGCATCCCGCGCTACCTGTCCCAGGCGCTGGCCGTGACGATGTACCTGTTCGGCTTTCGCGAGGGCTGGCTCTGGGTCTTCCCGGAGCACCCGGCGATCCTGGTGGACCTGGGCGCCTTCCTGCTCCTCTACCTGATCGCGTACGTGAGCCTGGATCTGGCCATCCGGGTGCAGTACCTGATCATGGCGGTGATCATCGGCGCCCTGGTCTCCGTGGGCGTTGCCGCGTGCCAGGGCTCCATGGTCATCCCGTTCGAGGAGGTGCAGCTCTGGGGCACCTTCCCCGGTGCCCCGGAAGACGGGTTCGGCGGCACGAATTTCTGGATGGTGTTCGCCGTGTTCTTCCCGGCATCCACCGGGATCATGGCGGGCGCGAACCTGTCCGGCGACCTCCGGGACCCGCGCCGGGCCATCCCGCTGGGCACCATGGCGGCCATCGGGGTGAGCCTGGTCATCTACCTGGCGCTGGCGTACTGGCTGGCCCGCTCGGCGACGCCGGAGGAGCTGGTCTCCGACTACACGATCATGATGGACAAGGCGGCCTGGGGCGGGGCCGTGCTGGCCGGGCTGCTGGGCGCCACTTTCTCCTCGGCGTTGGCGTCGCTGGTGGGCTCGGCCCGGATCCTCCAGGCCATGGGCGAGCACCAGGTCCTGCCCCGTAGCGGCTGGCTCGCCCGCCTCACGGAGAAGGCGGAGCCGCGCAACGCCATGGGCCTGACCGGCGTCCTCATCGCCGCGAGCCTCCTGCTCCGGGACCTGAACGTGGTGGCCCCCCTCATCACCATGTTCTACCTGATCACCTACGCCATGATCAACGCCGTGGTGCTCATCGAGCAGAGCATGGGTCTGGTCAGCTTCCGGCCGCTGCTCCGGATCCCGCGCTGGATCTCGGCCCTGGGGCTGGCGGGGTCCCTCTTCGCCATGTTCGTGATTCACCCCCTGTTCAGCCTGACCGCCCTCGCCGTCGTCGTGGCGTTCTACTTCATCCTGCTGCGCCGGCGCATGGAGGCACCGTTCGGCGACATGCGCAGCGGGCTCTTCGTCACGGTGGCGGAATGGGCCGCCAAGAAGGTGGCGGACCTGCCGGCCATGCAGGAGCGGGCGTGGAAGCCGAACCTGCTGGTCCCGGTGGTGGACCCGAGGGACGTACGGGGCTCCTTCATGATGATCCACGATGTGACGTATCCCAAGGGCTCGGTGAAGCTCATGGGCCTCCAGACGCCGGGCCAGGACCGCCTCGAGGCGCGGGTCTATGCCCTGGCCAACGCCTTCCGGGACCAGGACGTGTTCGCCTCCTACACCGTGGTGGAGAGCGCCGGCGGGTTCGGCGACGCCCTGGTGTCCGGGATGCAGGCGCTCCGTGGGGCGTTCTTCAAGCCCAATGTCGTGTTCCTCGACCTGCCCGACACGGACGAGCACGAGGCGGACTTCGCCCGGATCCAGCAGGAGGCCCTCCGGGAAGAGATCGGCGTCCTCATCCACGGCCCCCACCGGCGCACCGGCCTGGGACAGCGTCGTACCGTGAACGTCTGGATCCGGGACCGGAGCCCCGACTGGCGGATCTCCATGGACCTGGGCAACCTGGATCTGCCCATTCTGGTGGGATACAAGCTGCTACGGAATTGGGACGCGCGGATGCGCCTCATCACGGTGGTGGAGGACGAGGCGAACGTGGAGGAAGCGAACCAGTTCCTGAACGCCATCATCGCCCTGGGCCGCATCCCGCGCACCAGGGTCATGGCCGTCTCGGAGCCCTTCGACGACTACGTGCCCCAGGCGCCCCAGGCGGATGTGAGCATCTTCGGCCTGGGCCGCTCGCCCGACTTCGCCTTCATGCGGCGCATGGTCGGAGAGACCCGGAGCACCTGCCTCTTCGCCCGGGACTCGGGGCAGGAGAGCGTGCTCGCCTAGCCAGCGCGCCGCCCCGGGCCTCGGCTCTGCCCCGGTGCCCGTCCGATGCGGTAGGGCCCGCCGCACGCCGTGCGCCGGGCCCGTTCCGTCCGGGATTCGTGTTTCGCCTCAGCCGAATTCGCGCCGGGCCTCTTCCACGGAGCTCTTGAGGGTGTCCACGGCGTCCCCGGCGCCCTTCTTCAGCTCCTCCCAGGCTCCCGCGGTGGCCTCGGCCAGGGCGACGGCCCTGGCGCGCGCATCATCGCGGCGCTCCCTCAACTCCTTCAGACGATCCTCGTATTCGAGCTCCGCTTCGGCCTCCGCTTTCTCGGCCTGGGCCTTCAACTTGTCGATCTCCGCGCTCCACCGGGCGATCTCCGCTTCCAGCCGCTTCACATATGCATCCTGTGTCTCCGCCATGTCGCCTCCCGGGTCGATGTTGCAG
>CAYQCY010000058.1:2363-21135 GCA_964416095.1 uncultured Gemmatimonadaceae bacterium | reverse complement strand
CTAGCCCTGGATGCCGGGCAGGTAGCGTTCCTTCAGCATGCGGGCGTGGTGCGCCTCGTGTCCCGCGATGATCCAGGCGATGGACGCCACGGTGAAGCTGCCGCCGGCGGCGGTGCCCGTGCGGGCCAGGGCTTCGGCGTCGAAGCCCCGGAACATGGCGAGGGTCGAGGCTCGGAGCGCACGCAGCTCCTCGATGAGCGCTGCCAGCGGCCGGGCGTCGAGGTCGGCATTGGCCACGTACGCGTTCTGCTCGAAGGCGGGCAGCGGCGTGCCGTCGCCCCGGGCGAACCGCAGGGCGCGTGTGGCGAAGATGCGTTCCACGTCCATGACGTGGCCCACGACCTCTTTCACGCTCCACTTCTCCTCGGCGTACCGGTAGCCGGCGAGGTCTTCGCCGATGGAATCCAGGAGGGCCGCCGTCTCCTCGACCTGGTCCGCGAGCAGCTCCAGCACCGGCCCATCCGCCAGCGGGTCGATGTAGCGGCCGTAGTAGGTGGGGAACGTCCCTTCGACGGGTGGTCGGAGCAGGGGGCTCATGGGCTCTCCCGCGTTCGGGTCCTCCCTCGACGCACGGTGTACCCGCCGGCCCGGCCGGTGTGCCGCCAAACTGCCACCCGGCTCACCCGCCGTACGCCTCCGGGATCGGCCCCGCCATGTCCTCGATGTCGAAGACGACGCCGGTGATGAGCCAGTTCCCGTCGAAGCGCACGAGCTGGACGGCGTTGATGCCGCGGCCGGCCGGCTCGCCGTCCTCGCTGCCGTAGCGGGACTCGTACGTGCTCCAGACCTGGGCGATGGTGCCCCAGGCGTCGATACGGCTCCACACCTGCCACTCCCAGAACCCGGCCTCGGCGTACTCGGCTGAGGCGGCCTCGATGAAGTCCTCCACGTCCCACTGCCCCGCGTCCACCTCGCCGTCCGGCGACGGCCGGGCGATGATGAACGTGGCGCCGGGCCAGAACAGGCTCCGGAAGGTCTCCCAGTCCCGCTCCTCGTCGGCGGGCCCGCACAGCAGCTCGTACATGAGCTGGACCGTCGCTTCAGGCGTCTCCATGGCATCCTCCGTGTCGACGTCCACCTGTCCCGCGGCACACCGCGAGGCCGGTCATTCGATGGCCGCGAGGACCCGCTCCACCAGACCGGCCCGGGCCGGGCCCGTGATCCAGCGTGCCACGATGACGATGTCGTGGACCGGGTCGCAGTAGACCATGTTCCGGCCCGCGCCCAGGTGCGCCCAGGCGGACTCCGGCGCCGCGGGGTACAGCCGCCGGCCCGTGTTCAGGAAGAAATTCATGAAGCCGTAGCCGTCGTTCGCCGTGCCGGGCGTGGTCGCCATCTCGAACCACTCCCGGGAGACGAGCTGCTCGCCCTTCCACCGGTAGCCGCGGAGCGTCAGGAGCCCGAATCGGGCCTGGTCGTACGCGGTGAGCATCATGCCGCCGCCCCAGTGGCCGCCCCCGCTCACCGACTGGATCTTCAGCCCGTCCAGCGTGACCCACGAGTTGCGATAGCCGTGCCAGCGCCACCGGGTGGACGCGCCGATCGGGTCCATGATGTGTTCCCGGAGCACTTCCGGCAGCGGCTCGCGCCATACCTGGAGCGCCGCCAGCGCCAGCAGGTTGACCCGGGTGTCATTGTACTCGTACTCGGTCCCCGGCTCGGCCCGCTCCTCGAACCAGGTGTCCGGGTCCCGCGCCGGCCGGTCGGACCAGTCGGGCTTGCCGAACAGCGTGCCGGCCCAGGCACTGGTCTGGCGGAGCAGGTGGCCCCACCTGATGCGCCGGTTGTGCCCGGAGTCGAACAGCGTGACGGTCCGCGGCGTCATGGGCCCCGCCACCGCCTCCAGCCCCTCCTCGCCGTCACCCGGCGCCAGCGTGACCGGCGGCATGTAGTCCCGGACCGGGTCGTGCACGTCCCGGATCAGGCCCCGGTCGTAGGCGAGCCCCACCGTGGTGGACAGGAAGCTCTTGGTGACGCTGAACGTCATGTCCACCCGGTCCGGCTCGCCCCACTCGGCCACCATGTAGCCGTGGCGCAGCACGACGCCGGTCACCGGTCCTCGCTCCCTGAACGGGCCGATGGCCTCGCCGAACGGCTCCCGGGCGAAGCCGCGGAAGTGGGCCGCCAGGAGGTCCCGTGGCGCATCCGCCTCGTTGGCCCGGGCGTACGCCACCGCCTCCTCGAGGCGGTCAGCGCTCATTCCGACCTGCTCCGGCGTGCGCCGCTCCCAGCGGTCCCGGTCGGGGTAGTAGGGCTCCTGGGCGACGAGCGGCTGCGACAGGAGCAGGACGAGGATGACGGTCCGGACCTCGATCCGGTGACGACGCATGGCATGACCTCCGTAGGGGTCCGCGTGAGAGCGTGCGGCCGTGTCCCGGTCCGCAGCGCCGCGGGCTCGTCGCACCGCCGGGGAGAACCAAGGTACCGCTCTCTTGACGCTGGGGCACGCCGGGTCGAGCTTCAACCGGCGATGCGCCGGACCCCCGAACCGAGAGCGGGCCTTGACGCAAGCGGTGCAGATGCCGGACACCGGACGCCACGTCGGTCGACCCGGCCGCATCCTGCTCTGGATCCTGGCCCTGGCCGTGATGCTCACCGCCGCGGCCTACCAGCGGCGTACGGGCCCGACCTACCCGGTGAGCGGCTCCCTGAGCTGGGCCGGCGAGGCCCTCGAGTACGAGCTGCTGAGGAGCCACGAGACCACCGCGCCGGCGCCCGTCGTGCTGCCGTACCCCGGCGACGGCCCCGTGACGCTGTACTGGCGCCGCTACCCCACCACGGAAGCGTTCCGGGCGCTGCCGCTCCGCATCGAGAACGATACGGCGCGGGGCGCCCTCCCGGTCCAGCCCGCGGCGGGCAAGGTGGAGTACTACCTGGACGTGGCCACGCCGGACGGCACGGTCCGCATCCCGTCGGGTGACGAGTCCATCATCCTGCGCTACAAGGGTCCCGTGCCCCTCGGCGTCCTCCTGCCCCACGTGCTCCTCATGTTCCTGTCCATGCTGGTGGGCGTCCGTACGGGGCTGGCGGCGCTGGTCCGGACCGGGGAGACCCGGACCCTGGCCTGGATCACGCTGGCCGGGCTGACCGTGGGCGGCATGATCCTGGGCCCGGTGGTGCAGGAGTACGCCTTCGGCGAGTTCTGGACCGGGGTCCCCCTGGGCTGGGACCTCACGGACAACAAGACGCTGGTCATGTGGCTCGGCTGGCTGGTGGCGTGCCTGGTGCTGGGGCTGCCCCGCCGGCCGGTCCCGTCGGGCCGCGCCCGCGCCGGTCGCGCCATGGTCCTCGGCGCCGCGGCGCTCATGCTCGTGGTCTACCTGATCCCCCACAGCCTGGCGGGCAGCCAGCTCGACTACGAACAGCTCGACCGGGGCGTTCCGGCTGAAGACGCGGTGACGACGGGGTGAACACCCTCACGCTGATCCTGGTCGCCTTCGTCGTGCTGGCCGGGCTGCGCGCCCTGCCGCGCCTGGTGACCTGGGTCCGCCTCACCGGCATGCGTCTGCGCTGGCCCGGCGTCTCGCTGACGGGGCCCGGCGCCTTCACCCGGGAGCTGGACCCGGTCTGGGCGGACACGAGCGCCCGCCTCCACGCCCTCGGCTTCCACTACCATCACGCCCAGTGGGTCGAGCCCCTGGCCGTCGCGGAGGACCCGCGACCGTGCATGGTCTTCCACGAGCCGGAGACCGGAAGCTACGCGTCCGTCTACCCCGCGGGCACACCCTCCGCCGCCCGGGCTGCGGATGTGACCTTCCAGACCATCTTCGACGACGGCCACGTCATCGCCACCTTCGACGACATCGCACACCTGGCCCTCGCCTTCCCGCCGGCCTGGGACGCCCGGGACCACAACGTGGACGACCTGGAGGCCCAGTGGGCCGCCCACCGGGACGCGGTGCTGGCCCGTCACGACCACTACGCCGCCGTTCACCTCGACCCCGGCGCCTTCGTGCTGGCGGAGGAGCAGGCGCTGGCCGAGACGATGGCCTACCTGGTCCGGGAGGGGATGGCGGCACCGGACACCGCCACCGACCGGGGCCTGCGTCTCACCACCGCCGCCGCCTGGGCCCTCGCCGGGTCCATGACGGGGGGCCAGAAGCGGCTCTCCGCACGGGAGATGCAAGCAGAGAAGGACGAGACGGCCGGGGAACGGGTCCGGCCCTCGAAGGAGGCGCGGGTCGCCGCCCTGGTCCACCGCTTCCAGTACGCCCGGGCCGCCCAGGGCCGACGCGAACGATCCGCCGCCGTGGACCGGACCCTCTTCCTCCTCAGCGCCGCCCTCTTCTCCCTCGCCGTGGGCTGGCTCTTCGGCTGGCGGTTCGTGCCCCTGCTGCTCGTGGTCATTCTCGTCCACGAGCTCGGGCACCTGGCCGGGATGGCGCTGTTCGGCTACCAGGACCGGCGCATCCTCTTCATCCCGTTCGTGGGCGCCGCCGCCATCGGGAGCAAGGAGAACGCCACCGCGTTCCAGCGCCTCGTCGTGCTACTGCTCGGCCCCCTGCCCGGGCTCGTGGTGGGGCTCGCGCTCCTGTTCCACGTCGGACGACCCGCCGGCCCCCTCCTCGGCGGCGCCGGCCTCGAAGGCTGGCTCTTCGACTTCGGCATCACCGCCGTCATCCTCAACTACCTGAACCTCCTGCCCGTCATGCCGCTGGACGGCGGACGCATCGTCCAGACCCTCTTCCTGGGACGTTTTCCCCGGGGCCAGGCCGTCTTCCTGCTGGGAAGCGGGCTGCTCCTCGCCGGCGGCGGCGTCCTGGCGACCGACTTCGTGCTCATGGCCCTCGGCGCCCTGACCCTGCTGGCCGTGCCCTGGCAGTGGCGACGCGGCACCGTGGCCCGCCTGGCCGACCGGCGGGCCGGCCGCCGGACGACCCGGGCCGAGAAGCTCCGCGTCATCTTCTCCATCCTCGACGAGCGCGGCGTCGGCTCCCAGAACTGGGGCCAGCTCGCCGGCGACGTGCTCGAGCACCTGGAAGCGCCCCGGGCACGACGCGCCACCGCCGTCGGCGGCGTCCTCCTCTACCTGGCCATCCTGCTGGCGGCGCCGCTGGCCGCCACCATCGCCCTCGTCCGCGACCCCGCGGCGCTGCTCCCGGCCGGCAAGGTCGGCGCCGTCACGCCGGACAGCGTCCCGGCGGGAGAGCCGTAGCGGTCAGCGGTCAATATTCAGCGGGATGGATCGCAAGCGCGGCGCCGGCGCCCTGGCAGCCTCAGCGCACCCACAGCTCCGGCAGGCCCAGCACGTCGAACCGGTGCCGGCCGGTGTCGATGACCAGGGCCAGGTGGTAGACGCCGCCACGGTAGCGGGCGAAGTCTCCGGCATGGATCTCGCCCCACCACCCTTCCACCGCCTCTCCCGGCCGCAGCCGGATGCGGACGTCGTCACGCCAGCCCCACCCATCGCACCCCCAGCCGCAGGCGTCCCAGACGGGTCGGTGCCAGTGCCGGTCCCGGTACACTCGGGGTACTCCCATGTCGTGAGGCAGCCAGCGCTCGATGGTGTGGCGGGAGGTGTTCGTGATGCGGATCCGGTACTCGAAGACGTCGTAGTAGTAGCGGGACTCCGAGACCATGACCTGGTAGCTCAGGCCGTGCCGCGCCACGATCGTCGGCGGCCGGCCGTGGAAGATGCCCGTGATGTCGCCGCAGCCGGCCAGCGCGACCGTGGCCAGCAGGAGTGCCGGCAGGGCCCGGGCTCTTGCGCATCGCATGACGACCGCTCCGGTGGCAGGACGTCTCCCTGTTCGGTACCGTTCGCGGGAGGTGGAATGTTCCGGGCTCTGGCGGGGTACCGGGTCACGGGTCACGGCCCCGTGCCTCGCGGCGTAATCAGGTCAGCGGGGGGGGGCGCCTCCTGCGAAGGCGTAATCATCCCGAGGATGCCGCGCCGCCTGCGTTCTCCTCACGCTGAAGGAGGACGCCCCGGACGCCGACGCCACGCCGGTAATGTCGTCGCCCCGGGAGCAGGGCGCCGTGACCCGTTGCCGGTAACCCCATCGCCGGGCGCGACCGTCCCGCCCGACAGAGGCATTCGCCAGGCCAACGCCATGAACCTCCGCATGGGCACCCAGGGCTGGAGCTTCGACCGGTGGGTCGGGCCGTTCTATCCGAACGAACGAGTCGACCGGCTGGAGACGTACGCCCGTGCCTTCGACACCGTGGAGGTAGACTCGACGTGGTACGCCGTCCCGCCGCAGGAGCGGGTCGCGGCGTGGCGGGACCGGACGCCCGACGACTTCGTCTTCTGCCTCAAGCTGCCCGGCGAGGTCACCCACGAGCGGCGGCTGCGCCTGGCCCACGACGTCCTGGCCACCTTCCTGGCCGTGGTGCGCCGCCTGGAGGAGAAGCTCGGCCACCTCCTGATCCAGCTCCCACCGGACCTCGCGCCCACCGCGACGAACCGGGAGGCCGTCGCGTCGTTCCTCGAGGCCCTGCCCGCCGGGTTCGACTTCGCCATCGAGTTCCGGGACGCCGACTGGCTCACCGCCGAGACCATGGCGGTCCTGGACCGGACCGGCACGACCCTCTGCGTCAGCGTCGGGCCGTGGCTCGCGACGCCGGAGGCCATCGAGGTTGCACGGCGGGCACAGGGCCACGCGCCGGAGACCGCCCGCAGGCTCCAGGCGCGGCTCGGCCTGCCGGTGACCCGGCCGGCGGAGCTACGGGAGCAGCGGGACCTGTTCCTGTAAGGGCGCGGCTTCTGCGCCCGGCCGGCGCCACGGAGGGGCGCGGCTCACCCGCCCGGGATTCGGATCACGCCGCGAAGGACGCAGCCGTGAGCCGTGACCCGTGACCCTCCTACCGCGCGACCCTGTACCGGATCCCCGCCAACAGGCCGAAGTCGGCGCCGGTGCTGTCGTCCAGCACCCAGCGGGTGTTGCCGTCGGCGAAGACGCCGATGCGCTCGCTGAAGCGCACCTCGAAGCCGGCGGCCATGGCGACCATGATGCCGGCCTCCCACGGGTCGCCGCCGGCCGCGAAGCCGGCCAGCGCCACGACGTACGGCGAGATGACGTCGTCGTGGTCCAGGAACCACATGCGCGGGCCGACGCCGATGCCGAAGCCCGACGAGTCGCAGAGCTGCTCCGGGTCGTCGCGGCACGCCACGTTGGCGGTGAAACCGCTCACCTCGCCGGTGAAGCTCATGTGCGCCGCGATGGGCAGGTCCGCCTGGACGCCGAAGAGGGTCACGTCGGAGTCGCCCGTCACGACGCCGGCGAACCCGGCGACCGAGAACAGCGGGACCTCGGGCCCCATGGGGTCGAGCTGGGCCGCGGCGGGCGGCGCGGCGATGGTGGCGCAGACAGCCAAGAGAAGGCAGACGGATGTCGTCTTCATACGCGATATCGTTCGAGTCGACGTCGGACGCACGCTTCGGTGCGATCCTCCAGGTTCCAACGCGCCGACGTGTCGGGGCATGACGGCTTACGCGGTCATAGTACCGGTTGACCCCGTCGTCCGCGAGCCGTCCGGCCCCACGGACCGGGGAACCCGACACGCCGCACCGCTGTATGGTGACAAGGCGACGCCGGCGCGCTCCAGGTTGCGGCGACGGTGCTGCCGGAGCGAAGGTAGGGACGGGACGGGCGCGCGGCGCGCCCGTCGTCGTGCTCGAGAACGATGATGCGGACGACGACGCTGCTCCTTCTGATCACCCTCGCCGGGACGACGACCGGCCTGCTCCACGCCCAGGAGCCCGACACGTTGGCGGCGCTGGAGGGTCGGTTCACCGACCGGGACGGCGGCGAGCCGGTGGTCGACGCGACGGTGCGGCTCCGGGAGCTGGGTGCCGGCACCGTCACGGACGACGACGGCCGGTTCCGGATCGGGCCCGTCGCGCCCGGGCGCTACACGCTCGTGGTCTCCCACATCGCCTACGACACCAGCTCCGTGACCGTGCGGCTACGGCCCGGGGCTACCACCCGGTTGAGCGCGGCGCTGGCGCAACGGGCCATCGTGCTGCGGGAGATCCTGGTCACGGCCCGGAGCGAGCTGGAGCGGGAACGCCGGGTCCGGGGCACGCCGGTACGCGTGCTGGACCGCCAGGTCATCGACAGCCTGTCCACCTCGGCGGACCACCTGGGCGAGGTGATCCGGACGCTGCCGGGGCTCACGGTGCGGGGCGGCTGGTACACCAAGACGCTGTGCATCGAGGCCATGGGCCGCATGATCACGCCGAACAGCAGCCCCGGCGCGGGCTGTGACGGCGTGCTCGTCGTCATCGACGGCAGCGTCGTGGCCGGCGGCGGCGAGATGCTCCAGAACCTGACACCGGAGGACGTGGAGTCCGTCGAGTTCCTCAGGCCCACCGAGGCAGGCCTGAGATACGGCACCCTCGGCGGCAAGGGCGTGCTCGAGGTCTACACCCGCGGCAACGGGCCCTACGCCCGCCAGGCCAGCCTGTCCGCAGGAACCCGCGACCCCGTGGACCTGGGCATCACCGGCGTCGTCTCCGCCGTGGGGGCGTCGGCGCTGGCATCGCTGGGCTCCTGCCTCGCCTTCGAATGCCCCTTCGCCGGCTTCTCCACCGAGACCGCCGCCGCCGAGCTCGCCACCACCGCCCTCGTCATCCCCTTCGCCGTGCACATCCGCGGCGGACGACGCGGGCCCTTCTGGCTCGAGCTCCTCGCCTCCACCGCCATCGGCGCCGCCGGCGTCGCCGGCTACCAGGCCACGGACAGTCCCGCGGCCCTCGTGGGCGCCGCGGCCATGCAGGTGGCCGTGACCGTGCTGCTCGAGCGGAGGTAGCGACCGGAAACCCCGGCCGTCAGCGCCGCCGGACCGGCGCGCCGTACGCCTCCTCCACCATGTCCAGGTACTCGTCCAGCGGCGGCAGCCCCACCTCGGCCCGCCACTCATCCACGCTGTCCGGATTCTCCAGCGGCATGAGGACCAGCGTGTCTCCCGACGGGCTGAGCTGCGTCCCGTAGCGCTGCGGCTCGCCCAGTCGCATGCGCACCCGGTCGAAGAGAAGGGCGAAGTCCTGGCCCGGCAACGTCCCCGCCTCCGCCGAACGCTCCACCTCCGGCAGCATCGCACGCTGCCATTCGCTGAACGGTGAATGCTGCACCACCAGGAACACCGCCTCCACCGCACTGTCCCCCACGACTTCGCCCGTCGGCCAGCCGTGACGCTCCACCAGCTCCATCAGACGCAGGCTCAGCGCCGAGTCCGTCCGCGAAAGCCGCGCCATGTAGGCCGAGTCACGCAGACGCTCCGCCGACATGCCCTCCCGCGCCGCCCGGTCCCGCCGCGCCAGCTCCAGCAGCTCCTCCCCCAGCTCCGCGGTCCACGGGCCCGTCTCCGGGGCACCCCCCGCATCGTCGCGGACATCACAGCCCGCCAGGCAGAGGACGAGGCCCACGATCGTGATCCCGCGCAGTCTTCGCATCATCAGCGCTCCCGTGCATGGGTCCCCCTCACGGTATCGTCCGACCGCGCGCCTGGCCAGGCGCCCGACCCTCCAGCCGGCCCGCCGGCCCGTTCGCCGCACTTGCGCCGCGAGGCCCGGCGTACAGGGCCCGTACGTGGCTGGCGGCCCCCTCTCCCGAACAGCACGAGGAGCGCGTCTGGGAGTGGGCGCGGGCGGTGTGGAACGCCTGGACCGGGCACCACGGCATCGTCCGGGAGTGGGCGAATCTGGCGCATTCGCGGGGCTGAGCGGCGCCCCCGATTTCCAGCGGCGCGAATCCTGCAACCCCGTTTGGATCGATGTGACGCGCGTGGTGTACGCGCGACCCGGGCTGGGGTCCGACGACGCGGATTCCGGTTCCGTGAACACCCCGATCGGGAGGACATGTGGCAGAACAGGCGAAGAACGGCGACACCGTCACCGTTCACTATACCGGCAAGCTGGACAACGGTGAGGTGTTCGACACCTCGGAAGGCAAGGACCCCATCGAGTTCGAGCTGGGCGCCGGCAACATCATTCCGGGCTTCGAGGCCGCGGTCGTGGGCATGGAGGAAGGCGACACGGCCGACGTCCGGATCGAGCCCCAACAGGCGTACGGTGATGTCCGGGACGACCTGGTGGTGCCGGTGAAGAAGGACCGGCTCCCCGAGGACATGGAGCCCGAGGTCGGCCACAAGCTCCAGGTCGAGGTGGCGCCCGGCCAGCAGCGGGTCGCCACCATCACGGAGATCGGCGACGACGAGGTCACCATCGACCTGAACCACCCGCTCGCCGGCGAGCCGCTGAACTTCGAGCTGGAGCTGGTCAATATCAAGTAGGCCGCGGCCGGCGGCCGCGGCAGGCAGGGGCAGGCCCGTTCCCCATGAACGGCGGCGCGAGCTCGCCGCCGTTCATTCAACGCGAATCGCCTCCAGGGGATCCACCGTCGATCCCCGTCGTGCCGGCATGTACGCCGCCAGCCAGGCCACCGCTCCCAGCGTCACGACGACGGCGGCGAAGGTCAGGGGGTCGGTGGGGCTGACCTCGTAGAGCAGGCTCTGCATGACGCGGGTCACGGCCAGGGCCAGTCCGACGCCTACGACGCCGCCGGCGGCAACGCCCCTGAGCGCATCGCGCTGGACGAACCGGCGCACGGATGAGGGGTCGGCGCCCAGCGCCACGCGAATACCGATCTCCCGGGTGCGTCGTGCGACGGTGTACGCCACGACGCCGTAGATCCCCACCGACGCGAGCAGCAGCGCGACCACGGCGAACGCGCCCAGCACCAGCATGGAGAACCGCCGGTCGGCGACCGCCCTCGAGACCCGGCTCTCGATGGTGGCGAGGGAGATGGGCACGTCGGGGTCGAGGCGGCGTACCACATCGCGCACGGACGGGCCCAGGTCCACGGCCCTGCCCCGTTCCGGCCGGACCGCCACCGTCATGGACCAGCTCCGGCTCGGGCGCTGCCGGTAGCTGAAGTAGTAGCCTGGCCTCGGCTCCTCGGTCAGGCTGCGCTGGCGCACGTCGCCCACCACCCCGACGACCGTCGCCCACTTCTCCTGGTTCCAGTAGGAATCCATTCCGCCGGCCGTGATCTGGTGGCCGAGGGGGTCCTCGCCGGGCCAGACCATCTCCGCGAACGCCTGGTTCACCACCACGACGTGCTCCGTGTCCTCCCGGTCCCGTTCGTCGAACAGGCGGCCGCGGATGAGCGGGACGTCGAACGCCGCGAAGTAGCCGGCGTCCACCAGGTGGTAGTCGGCGGTGACGTCGTCCTGGCCACGGACCTGGATCTGGCCGTTGGCGATGCCCGTGAGCGGCGGCCGGGCCACGAAGCCGACCTCCGCCACGTCGGGCAGGGCCCGCAGCTCCCGCTCCAGGGTCTCGTAGAAGGTTCGGCGGGTGGCGCCGTCCGGGTATTTCATCTCCGGCGGATTCACCGTGGCGGTCAGAACGCCCGTCGTGCGGAACCCGGGATCCACGTCCAGCACGGTGTAGAAGCTCCGGATCAGGAGCCCGCAACCGACGAGGAGCACGAGCGCCACGGCGACTTCGGCGGCGACCAGGGTGAACCATGCACGACGACGTCGGCCGTGACCCCCACGTCCGGTCCGCAGCATCGCGGCGCTGCCACCCTCGGTCACCCGGAACGCGGGCAGCAGGCCGAACACGACGGCCGTGATCACGGCGGCGCCGAGCGCGAAGAGGAGCACGGTCCCGTCGAGCCGCACGGCGTCCATGCGAGGCAGCGCCCTGGCCGAGAATGCGGGCAGCACCCGGAGCACGACGGCGGCCAGGCCGACGCCGGCGGCGGCGCCCACCACGGCCAGCGTCAGGCTCTCGGTGAAGAGCTGCCGGGCGATGCGGCCCCGGCCCGCGCCCAGCGCCAGCCGCACCGCGACCTCGCCTTCCCGGCCGGTGCCCCTGGCCAGCGACGCGCTGGCCAGGTTGGTGCACGCCACCAGGAGCAGCAGTGCGGATGCCCCCAGCAGGATCACGAGAGCGCGCCGACTGGAGCCGACCAACGAGTCACGGAGCGGCGCCACCCGGACGGAGAACGGGAAGTACGCGCTGTACTGCACGGCCTCCGGGTTGTCTTCCGAGAAGGTGGCCGTGATGGCGTCCAGCTCGGCCTTCGCCCGCTCCAGCGTCACGCCGTCGCCGAGCCGGCCCAGCACAAGATAGTTGTGCGCGGTCCGCGACGGGCCCGGCTCCCGCAGCTCCGCCGGGTACCACAGGTCCACATCGCCCGGGTAGTCCAGCCCCACCAGCGCCACACCCACCACGGTCACGTCGAAGCCGGACACGTTCAACGCGAGGGCGGACAGGTCCGGCTCCGCGCCCAGGTAGGTGCGCCAGAACGACTCGCTGACCACGGCCACCGGCGCCACGCCCGCCTGGTGTTCCTCCGGCAGGAACGCCCGACCCCGGACGGACGCCACACCGAGCGCCCGGAAGAAGCCCTCGCTGACCGCCGCCACCCCGACCCGGACGGGCTCGCCGATCCCCAGCACCGTCGCCGTCCCCATGTCGGCCACCGCGACGATCTCCTCGAAGCTCCGCGCCGTCTCCCGCCAGTCCATGACGTTCGGCCAGGCCCCGTTCATGGCCCGGCCCTCGTCGTTCCGCTCCCAGACGCGGACCAGCTCGTCCGGCTCCGGATACGGCAGCGGCCGTAGCAGCACGCCGTTCACCAGGCTGAAGACGGCCGTCGTGGCGCCGATCCCCAGCGCCAGCGTCACCAGCGCCAGACCGGTGTACGCCGGGTTCTTGCGGAGGGTGCGGAAGGCGAACCTCAGGTCGGTCCGGAGGTCGTTGAGCACAGGTCATCTCCTTGGCCGGGGTCCCAGGGCCGCGCGGCTCGTGCCTGTCCGGGGTGACAGGGCCGCGGGACGTGTGCCCGTACGGCGTCACCGGGCCGCCGGTTTCGCACCTGATCGGGGTTCGTAAGGCTACGGGATCCGGGGCGTGTCAGGGATCTGTAAGACCACGGCGCCCGTGGTCGGCACCGTTCGTACGGGGAGTGAGATGCGGGCCAAGCGGCCGTGGTTGGGGCGGCGGCTACCGGGGCGGCGCGCTCACCACCTCGCGCCGTCGCCGGACGTCGTCGTCCGGGATCACCACGGCCACCCACGGCGCATCGCCGTCGAGCACGCGGGCGTTCCACACGACGGTGCCCTCCCCGCCGGCCGGCACCGTCACTGTCCGTACCGGCTCCTCCACGGCGAGGTTGTGGACGCGCACGGCGAACGAGCGCACGCCGGGGCCGGTCGTTTCCACGCGGATGGTCACCGTCCCATCGTCCGCGGTTACGGCATCGACCGAGAAGTCGGGCCCCACTCCGGCCGCCGGCTCGACCAGCGGCGGCCAGGCGATGTCCTGCATGAGCCAGAGCCAGCGCGCGGCGGGGTGGACCCAGACCTCCTTGTACACGTACATGTTCTGGGGCGGCCAGTACGGCACGTCGGTGTCGTCGCGGCTCTTGATGCCCACGGGCAGCGCGCCGACGAAGTCGCCGGACGAGACGCTGTACATCTGCGCCCAGTCGTGGCCTTCGCCGTACATGGTGCTCTGCACGAACGGGTTCCGCCCCACGATCCACTGGGCCTGCCGCTGGGCGAGCTCGGCGGCGTCGCCGTCCCGGCGCAGCCGCGCCGCTGCGGACAGCGCCTTGGCCTGGGACAGCAGCACGCCGTAGTTGCCGCGCCGGGAGAACCAGACCGGGAAGGCCCGCAGGTAGTAGCCTTCGCCCATGGGCATGCCCTGGAGCACCTGCCGCCGATACGCCTCCGGCGTGCCGTCGTAGCGGAGGTAGTGCTCGGGCATGCGCCGGTAGTCCGTGTCGCGGTAGACGTACGCGGGCAGCACGCCGTACGGCTCCGTCGTGGCGGCGCCTCGCTTCTGGTACTCCGAGTACCACGCCACCGCCGCATACCACGCCATCCAGTCGGGGTGGTCCGGGAACGCCTCCGCCAGCATCGCCAGCGCCACCACCGGCGCCTGGTCGTTGCCGCGGTGGAACTGGTGGAAGATGTCCCGGCGGTCGGGACCGTCGTGGAAGAACCCGGCCAGCGGGACGTCGGAGCCGACGTAGCGCGTCTGCTGCGAGTCCAGGATGGTCTGCGCCAGCTCGATGGCCCTGTCGGCGTAGCGTCGCTCGCCCGTCGCCCGGAACAGCTCGAGGGAGGCGATGGCGCCGATGCCCGCCAGCTCCACGGGCTTGGCCTGGTACGCCGGCGTGCTCCACGTCTCGGGGCCCGCCGTGCCGACGATGGCATGGCGCCAGTCGTCCTCGGCGATGCGCAGGCTGCGGGCCGCCAGCTCCGGGTCCCGGTCCCGCAGCACCCGCGACGCGATGGCCGCCGCCGCCGCGGCGATGTAGTTGACGTTCGGGTTGTTCAGCGCCTCGCGCGAGCGGTCATCGGCGTCGCCGATGATGCCGTTGGTCCACAGGTTGTTCCCCGCGAAGCCGATGCGGTAGCCGCCCTCGAACCGGACCTTCAGGACCCACTCCAGCCCCCACGTCGCCTCGTCCAGGAGCCGCTCCAGCAGCTCGGCATCGCCGCCGCGCTCCTGGAGGCGCTCCGCCAGGGCGAACATGGCGTACACCGCCTCGCCGGTGTTGACCAGGCCCTGGGACAGGTCACCGGCATCGTGCCAGCCGCCGTTCATGACGAGGCTGCTGTCGCCGTGGATGGCGAGCCAGTCCCGGTGGTCGATCCCGTGGGAGTCGAAGACGTGGAAGCCGCACCGCTCGCCGTAGAAGAAGTTGAGCACCTTCAGGATCGTCGGCCGCCACACCTCCTCGCCGATGGCGAAGGGACGGGTGTGCCGGTCGCCCGCCCGGACCACGTACCGGCCCGGCTCCCGCACCGTCGAGAAGTCCATGGCCTGGAAGGTCCCGAGGCGGGTGCGCACCGTCTCGACCCGCCCGCGGTGGACCACCTCGGTGAGGGCGGCGTCGTCCACGCGGATCACGTCGAAGACGTCGGCATCGAGGTCGCCGGCCAGCGCCGTCTTCGATGCGTCCGCCCGGTAGCCCGTGTGGCTGTAGGCCAGCCGGCCGGGCGCCACGTTCCAGCCGGTGTGGTGGTCGGGCTCCACGCGCTGGAGCTCGAGCCCGGCGATCTCGAAGCCGACCCGGTCGCCGGGCGCCGCCAGCATCTTGTTCACCCAGTAGCCGAATTCGATGGCCGTCACCCGGTCCCGGGCCAGGTGGTCGATCTCCCACACGACGTGCTGCCAGACGCCGTCCGCCAGCGTGACGTAGTGGATGCCCTCACGGTAGTAGGCGTCCGGCACCTTCACGTCGCCGTCGTTGTGCAGCACGATCTGGAGGGGCAGCATGGGGAAGCCCGCCACGTCCGGCCGGATCCACATGGAGAGGCGGTTGTAGCCGCGCCAGTCCTCGCCGGGGAAAGGCCGTCGCAGGTTCACCGTGGACAGGCCGGTGCGCGTCGGCGCGGGCCGGTCTCGGAACATCTGCATGTCCACCCGCAGGAACCGCATCCCGCGCGGGCCCTCACGGTCCGGGAAGGTCAGGGCGCCGGTCCCCTCGAAGCGCCACGTGTCCGGGTCCGTCATGTCGTCCAGGGAACGCCGCGCCAGCACCTCCTTGCTCAGCCAGCGGAACTCGGCCGAGCTCTCGAACGTGATGGGCAGGAACGGACGACGCCCCTGGCCCGCCGCCGCGGCGGGCAGCATCGCCAGGAGCAGGAGCGCCGGCACAGCCCTCGTCACGCGCAGAAGCATCTCGCCCTCCGATTCACCACGGTGGTCGGCGGTCGCCCGTCGGCGGTCACCACGCCCCCGGCACCTCGCCCCGCCCCCTCGAATTCGACCTCGAACTCCAATTCGAACGAAGACGAATCACGAAGACGAAGACGCACTCACCGCACCCGAATGACCCCCACCCCGTCGTCGATCTCGAGCTCGGTGCCGAACGGCTCCGACAGCCTGGCGAGCCGGTCCAGGATCTCGAGCCCCAGCTCCCGGTCGGCGAGCATGGGCCGGCCGCGCTGGGGCCGGGGCTGGCCGTGGCCGAGGGTGATGGGGTGGAGCCGGACCTCGGCCAGCTCGCCGGCCCGGAAGGCGGGCACGGCGACGACCGCCTCCCAGATGGACGGGTTGGCAGGGAAGCCGCCGCCGGAGCGCTCCTCGCGCCGGTCGTAGAAGTCGGCGGGCAGCGCGTCGGGGCCGAGCCCGTACCGCTCGTAGTTGTCCGAGGGCTGGAGCGGCACCGTCTCGTTCTGGAAGACGAAGTCGCCGACGCTGTAGAAGATGGGCCGGCCGTTGTAGATCTCGATGCCCCGGAGCACGTGGGGCCCGTGGCCCACCACGACGTCGGCGCCGGCGTCCACGACGGCCCGGGCGAAGGTCACGATGAAGTCGGCGGGCACCTCCCGCTCACCGGCGCTCTCGTGGGCGTGCACCGCGACGATGACCCAGTTGGCCTGGCGCTTCGCCGCGTCGACCACCTCCACGATCTCCGCCAGGTCGCCCTCGTGGGGCCGGGTGCGGGAGCCGGCCTCCTCACCGGCGATGAACGTCTCGCCCATGAAGCGGATCGTGTCGCCGGCCGCGCGCCAGCCCATGGAGCCCAGCGCCCGGCGCAGCCCGGCCATCCCGTCCGGCGGCAGCACGAACTCCCGCTCGTAACGGATGGGGCTCAGCCCCGGCCGGCCCCGCAGGTCCTTGCGCTGGGCGCCGGCCCGCATGGCGTCGTCGAAGGTGGACGCCACCGAGATCAGCGCGACGCGCCCGCCCGGTGTCTCCACGTACGCCGGCTTCCGGGCCAGGGCCAGGTTCTCGCCGGCCCCCGCATGGGCCAGCCCGGCCGCCTCCACCGCCAGGGTCGTGGACCGCATGCCACCCACGCCGTAGTCCATGGTGTGGTTGTTGGCCCGGCTCACCATGTCGAACCCGAACCAGGCCAGCTCCTTCGCGATCTCCGGCCGGGCCGCCATGTACGTCCCGCCGCTGGCCTCCGCCGGGATGATGTCCGGCTCGTAGTCGTGGAACAGGATCTCCAGGTTCACGAACCCGACCGTCGCGTCCTGGATGATCCGGCGCATCTCCAGGAACTCGGGCTCCGTGAACGGCGACATGGCCCGCGTGATGATGGCGTCGCCGGCCAGCGCCATGGTGATGTCGCCGCTCGCGTCGGCGAACTGCTGGGCGGGCAGCGGCGCCGCCAGGACGAGGGCCAGGACGAACGGGACCGTCGCGCGCGCGGTTCTCGGCATCATGGGGTGCTCCCGCGTTTCGTGTCAGGGGACTCTCATCATGGGAAACGCCGGCCTCGTGCGCCAGAAGGGGCACGGGAAGGGGCACGGGAAGGGGCACGGGGAACTGCCGGGGAACGGGTCAGGTGGGAGGGGTCACACGCAGAGGGCACACTCACGGGTGCGGGTACGGGTACGGGTACGGGTACGGGTGCGGGTGCGGGTGCGGGTACGGGTACGGGTGCGGGTGCGGGTGCGGGTGCGGGTGCGGGTGCGGGTGCGGGGGACGGGCACCGGGGGCGCGGGCCGTGCTCTGCTCGTGCCGGCCCCGCCTCCGCCACGGCCCTCGCCATGCTCGACGACGTCCTCCAGCGCTTCCCGCCGGACACCTTCCCGCCCGCCGACCGGCCATACCTGCACATCGCCGAAATCTACGCCCGGGCCGGCGAGGTCCAGCGCGCCGAGGCGCTGCTCCAGGCCTGGGAGGCCGAGCCGACGCCCTACGACCCGCCGTACCGCGCCGCACTCGTCCGTGCCCTCATCCGGGGCGCCACCGACGACGTGGACGACGCCATCCGCCTGCTCCGCGCCGAGCCCACCGACTGCCGGCTCTGCCTGCTGCCCGACCTGGACATGATGTACGAGCGCGCCGGGATGGCGGACTCCGCCGTCGTCGTCTACGAACGGTTCCTCAACACGCCCGACTTCTTCCGCTTCGAGCTGGACTCCTTCCACCTCGGCCCCGTCCTGGAACGGCTCGCCGGGCTCCACGACGACCGGGGCGCCAGCGGCGCCTCCGCCAACTACTACGCCCGCTTCGTCGAGCTCTGGCAGGACGCCGACCCCGAGCTCCAGCCACGGGTCGAGGCGGCACGACGCCGGCTCCAGCGGCTCGCGGCGGAGGCGACGGGCGTGCCGTAGAGGTTCAACCGCCGGGCACCTCCGGGGTGGGCGGCTCCGGGTCGCCACGCCAGGACCAGCGGTCCAGGGCCAGGACCATGGCCACGGCGGCCAGGACCGCCGCCACGCCGGCCAGCGCCGGCCCGAGCCCGACCTCGCCGAAGGTGGCGGGAGCCGTCCCGCCGGCGATGACGCTGCCCGCCGCCCACGCCCAGGCACCCCACCAGGCGACGCGACGCGCCCGCACCAGTCGGCGTCGTCGGGACAGCACGACGCCGGCCAGGCGAGCCACCGTCGCGACCGCGGCGCCCAGCCCGAACAGCAGCTCGCCGGCGGCGGTGATGCCTTCGCCCACGTCCTCGGCCACGCCCATGTCATGCAGGCCGCCGTCCAGGCCCTGCCAGGCCAGGCCCGCATAGACGGCGGTGAGGATGAGCCAGGTGACGGCGTGGCGTCGGTTCGTCGGCGGGATCGTGATCATGGTGGTGTCGTGCCGGATCGTGAGTTTGTCGGGTTCATCGTGGCCGGTCGGCCGGGCCGGGACCGCCTCGGCGGGCGGCGGGCTCTTTCATCGTGGAGCCATCTTCGCGGCACGGACGCCCGATGCCCGCTCGGCGGCCCCGGCTCCGGCCTCCCTCCCAGGACGTTACCGAACGGCTCCCTTCCCGGCCACACCATCACTCTCCGCCACTCTTGTTTCGGGGAGGAGCCATCTTCGCGGCACGGACGCCCGATGCCCGCTCGGCGG
>CAYQCY010000058.1:0-2263 GCA_964416095.1 uncultured Gemmatimonadaceae bacterium | reverse complement strand
TTGTTTCGGGGAGGAGCCATCTTCGCGGCACGGACGCCCGATGCCCGCTCGGCGGCCCCGGCTCCGGCCTCCCTCCCAGGACGTTACCGAACGGCTCCCTTCCCGGCCACACCATCACTCTCCGCCACTCTTGTTTCGGGGAGGAGCCATCTTCGCGGCACGGACGCCCGATGCCCGCTCGGCGGTCCCGGCTCCGGCCTCCCTCCCGGACGATGCGGCGGCATTCCGGGCACGGCCACCTCCCCGGCGAGGCGATCCGGCTCCGGTCCACCTGCCAGGGCGTCACGTCAGGCATCCGGGCGAAGATCCTCGTTGCGGCCGACCTGCTACGGCGACCCGGGGATCAGCGCATCGGCCGGGATGCCCAGCAGCTCGCGGAGTGCCTTCACCTGACCCATGGACAGGGGACGCTTGCCGGAGAAGAACTCCGACACCCGGCTGCGTCCACCCATGGCGTCGTGCAGGTCCGCGCGCTCCAGACCGCGCTGGTCCAGCATGAAGTCCACCAGCTCCTGCGGGGAGGCGTGGTCCTCGGCGAGGTGCTCGTTCTCATAGGCCTCGATGAGCACCGAGAGGAACTCCAGCTCCTCGTACTCCGGCGAGCCGGGGTCGGGATCGCGGTCCAGCAACGCATCCACGCGGCTCACCGCTGCCCGGTACTCGCCTTCGTCCCGGAGAACGTGCGGCGTCGAGAAGTCCAGAACGGTCATCGTCGTATGAAGCCTTTCATGCTGCGCCCGGGGATCCATCAAACCTCCCGGACCACGATGTCGTCATACTCCGCGTGCGTGTATACACCACGGATGTAGATGCGACCAAGGTCGTACCGCACGTCCGCCACCAGCCGGTACCTGTTCCCGGCGATCCTGAACACCGTCCGGTACTTGCCGACGATGCTCGCCCACGGAAACACGTCCAGAAGCTCGCTCGGACTGGCGAAGCGCGCACCCTCCACGATCCTCCGCCAGGCGCGGAGCGGGCCCGCCGCGTCCGGGTGCCGCGCAGCATACTCCTGCAATCGCTGCCGTGTGATCACGTGCATCCGTTCTCCAATGTTCCCAGTTTGGGAACGGATTGTCAAGGAGGGTGATCGAGCCGGAAGAATGACGGGGAGGCAGGGGCACGGGAATGGCCGGATGGGCGGATGCCCCCTCGGCCGGTCCCGGCCCCGGCCTCCCTTACAGCGCGATGCGCAGACCCACCCCGATCCCGAGGGCGCTCCACTCGAAGGCGACGTGGTCCACGCGGCCCTCCAGCCGGAATCCGAGGGGCGGGGCTCCCGCCAGGTCCAGCCCCAGGGCGAACCGCTGCCACGGGCCGTCGTCCAGGCTCGTGCCGCCGGCGTAGCCGGCCATGAGGCTCAGGTAGGGCTCCAGCGTTCCGGCGTCGGGGACGAAGGGCACGCGCACGCCGCCGCCGAGGATCCAGCCCATGGTGTCCCACGGCGGGCCGAAGTAGTCGGGCACCACCCGCGGGTCGGGAAGGGCGACGCCATGCAGGGACCGGCTGAACACGGCGCCTTCCGCCACCAGGGCGGCCGAAGGGGCGACGCGCCACTCGAGCTGGCCGCCGGCGATGCCGGTGTCGGATCCCGCGCCGGCGTGGGCGACGAGGGCAAGCACGGGGCGTTCGGTGCCGGGCGCCGTGTCGGTCTGTGCGGCGGCCGGCGCCACCGCCGGTGCGGCGGTCAGCCCGGCGGCGAAGAGGACGAGGACCAACGGAGGGCTGCGCATGTCGACTCGTGATGAAAACGCGCCGCGCAGCGGGGATGGGACGGACGAGGAGAACGCGGCAACGAACAACCCGATGCTACGAAGGCCGCCGAACACGCTTCAGCCCGCCGTATCAAAGGCCGGGGGACTGGGGACCTCCGCCGCCTGCCAGCCAGCCGGGGCCCGTGTCGCACGGGAAGCCGGGTATTAGCGGACATGTCACAGCCCGATCGTACACCCCCGCATCGGCCAGGACCGTGACCCTTTCACACTCGATGGACAGTCCCGACAAACGAGGAGGAACGCGGCCGTCCTCGGACGGTCCGGGCCTTCAACCGCTCCTTACGACGATGTCACAGTCCCCGCCGGAAGGGAGGCCGGAGCCGGGGCCGCCGTAGCGGGAATGGCGGCGCCGTGCCGCGAACGCAGCCCCGCGATGAAGGAGCCTCTGACCGCCAAGGCGGCCCCGGCCCGGCCGACCGCTCCGGCCAGGCTCACCGCTCCGGCCAGCCGCGAGCTACCGGACGCCGAGCCGCTCCAGCAGCGCCGCC
>CAYQCY010000057.1:0-21166 GCA_964416095.1 uncultured Gemmatimonadaceae bacterium | reverse complement strand
CCAGCACGAGCGTGTCGACGTCGAGCGTCCGGACCGAGCAGGTGGGCGTGTCCGGCGGGCTGTTGAATGTGACAGAGCTCCCGTCATAGGAGTCGCCGGGCCACACACCCAGGGCCGGCTCCCAGACCTCTGCGCCCTCTCCGACCCGTACCTTCGAGGCAGGCAGAACCACATCCATGAGGTCCACCGTGGCCACGCCCAAAGCGTCCGCGCTGGCCGAGGCGAGGACCGTATCGGCGGCGTCGAGGACCTCGACCAGCGTGTTCTCCGGGAGGCCCGTGACTTCGAGGTAGCGGTCGGTGCAAACGAAGAACTCCCGCACTTCCCGCACATCCCCTGAAACAGCTATCCCGAACTCGCCGGATGCGAATGTGGTCGAAAGCGTGAGCGCGAGATCATTATCGAAATCGTATAGCTCTGCCGAAGTCCCATCTACAACCAGCGCGATGCGGTAGAAGGTGTTTAGGCTCCGGGCCGCCACGGTTTCATCTAAGACAGTGTCACCGTCTTGCTTCTCGATGAGTGCCGTCGCTTCCGGCGAACGCCCCACGGAAAAAGCCGCAGTTACATGGTCCAGATGGGTAGATTGGGCGTGCGCTGAAACACCACCCCATGTCCCACCAGGCGTGCCCAAGAGCCCCTGGAGGTAGGCCGCGCTCCGGCTCGACACGCCAGTATGGATAGCACACGCCCACCCCGCAGAGTCCTCGTTCAAGTACAGGTCGCCGTCTCCCTGCACGGAGATTTCGGAGAACTCCGCGCCACCATCCCAATCCTCGGCATCGAACGGGAAGTCCGCGTCCCCGGCCTCGTGACGGGCCAGGATCCCGCTCGCGCCTAGCTCCGCCAGCTTCCCCGCCCGGTAGTGCTCCATCACCTCGGCGTGGGTAAGGGCGCGGTCGTAGAGGGCTGCCTCGTCAACGACGCCAGCGAAGAAACCTTCCGCCCCGGTGTAGTTTCGCTGGCCGATAGCCACGGCCACGTCGCTCGTGGTGATGGCGTCGGTGTACGGGAATTCGGCCTCCAACACCCCGTTCAGGTAGAGCTTGATCGAGGTACGGTCATAGGTCATGACGACGTGATAGAGCTCTCCGCCCGCGAACGTGACGGTGCTCTGGGCGACGTTCGCGTTGTCGTTGACCCGGGCCAGGAAGGTGTCATCAACTCCGAGAGCAAGCTCCCACGAATAGAAGTCGTTGTCCCGCTTCGAGAAGAAGATGTCCCCGGCCGCATCGGCATCGGGCCGGATCCAGGCCTCGACCGTCAGCGCGTCGGTCATGTCCAGCGTGGGGTCGTCTTCCACCTGGACGGACTGGTCCGCACCGTTGAACTCCCCAGCCTTGCCACCTTCATCGATCAACCCGGCCACGAACGTGGGGCCACCGCCCACACCCGAGCCGTGGTTCCCGTTTCCCGACTCGTCGGTGAGGTCATCGTCGAAGCGCCAGTAGCCCACAGGGGAGTCGGCCAGGACCAGGTCACGGTAACTCACCGGCTACCTCCGCATCTCCAGCACGCCGCCGTAACCGGCCGCGAAGGCTGTGAAGTCGTCGGTGAAGCTCTGGGTCATCAGACGGCCGTCCTCTCGTGCTGACCTTCGAGCGCCAGGATCGAAGCGTGGTCGTCCGATTCAAGCTCGAACCGGAAGATCTTCGCCGGCTGCCACACGCTCTGCTCGAGCTGCCGCGGCCGAGGATCGCTGTCAGCAAGCGCATCGCCCTCTGCACCGCCGAGCTGCCAGTCCGGGAAAGCATCGGTTGTGCTGGCCGCTAGAGTGGCCAGGTCGATCCACGTGCCGGACAGCTCCAGTTCGTACCGGAACGTCGCGCTGTAGTCAGACCCGGCCCACACGTCCAGGCCCAGCCGCTGCAGGAGGGACCGGAATCCGGCCGGCGCCATCTCGTACTGACCCGACCGCCACACCGATATGAACCGCGGCCCCGTGACCGCCTCGGTGCGCGCCTTGTCGTGGACCTGATGCTGGTTCAAGTACCACACAATGCCGTCCCCATCACCGACGATGACCTGGGCTCGACCGACGAGCGGATCCTTCCGAGCGATCATGCAGGTGTAGAGCTCGGCGCCGGGCGTACCGGAAGCGGGATCAATCTCGATCCCGGCCGCATCGCTCAGGATGCTCCGGTCCGTCGTGCTCACGCTGTGCGTCCAGGCGCCCCCCGCCCCCATGAACGGGAAGTAGCTCACGATGTAGTTCGGCACGTCCGAATTGCCGACCGGGACCAGGTAGTGAACGGCGCGGTGGATTGGGTCCCATCGCACTTCGGAAAGAGCGGCGCGATGGCTGGCAATCGATTGGAAGGCCGGTAGCATCCGGGCCGCGAAGTCGATGTCCACGCTCTCCATGCCCCGCCGCCAACGGCACGGCCCATGTTCCTCCGACAGCCAGTAGAAGAAACCGTCGCCGGCGTAGGTCACGGCACGCGGCCCGGCCCCGCCGAAGCCTGGCGCGATCTCGTCGACATCGATCTGGCCAAGCTCGGGCGCGAAGCCCAGGTAGTACCAGCAGGACGTCTCCGTCAGGATGAGGGCGAGCCCCGCCCCTTTCGCCATCGCACGGATCGGCGAGCTCGCGCCACCGATCTGGAGTGGAGGAAGCTGGAACGTGACCGGATCGAACTCGTTCGAGATGTACAGATAGGCCGGGTCGAACGGGTCGCCGGCCACTAGCAACCGCTCGCCGTACTCGAGCACCAGGCTGGCGCGCATGTCGGCGATGTCCGTCCACCGCCGGGCGGGATAGTCGTAGTAACGGAGCTTGTGATCGACGGTGGATCCCGCCACGAAGAGCAGATCGAGCGTGGAGGCCATCGTGAACCGGTCTCCAGGGCGCGCGCTGATCAGCCGGACGGGCTCGTAGGCGTTCAGGAGGTCGGGCACGATGCCGACCTGGCCGGCGTTCACCACACCATCCTGGGCAGGATCGGCGAGCGTATTCGGCGCATCGTAGGCTTCGCCCACGACGGCAGCGACCACGGGGCTCCGGTCGACGGCGTTGAAGGAGTGTGCATGGAGCCCGAGGACCGGACCCTCGCCCGCACGGGCCAGGAACGTGCTGCCCGGCCGGCGCGCGAGCCGCCGGGCTTGCGTGTACCACAGGTTGAAGAGCTGCTCGCTCTCCCCAGGGCCCCGGAGAGGGGCGGGGTCGGCGAGGTTCATGCCGTCGACAATCCGGACCGGCCCCCAACTCTCAGCCATTGGCATCCTGGTAGAGGGGATAGGCCGCGGCACGGGTCAGGACGTCTGCGAGCGCCTCTTCCGCCACCGCGTTGAGCGCCTTCGCGACCGGGGCCGTGCCGCCCTGCTCGTTCTCTTCGCCGAGCGCCGCCACCGTCGCCATGTAAGCCCCGAGGTATGGCAAGGCGTCCTCCGGCGCCTCCACGGTGTCCTCCGCGTCCACAGCGGCCACCGGCCGCGTCACATAGAGGATCTGGAGCGTGTCGGCATCCTCCCAGGAGTGCGTGCGGCCAGCCACGTCCGCAGGGCTGCCGTCGAGCGGATAGAAGATGTTCCGGTCGAAGTAGCCGGCCGGCGTGCGCGGCGGGATCAGGTCCGCGTGCATCTCAGGCACGATGTGGACGGTGCGGCGCGTGCCATCGGTATCGGTCAGGCGCAGCCGGCGAGGCTTCCAGAAATCGGACGGCATGCTGTACGGCCCGAGCGTCGCGCTGATGTCGGCCGTCTTGCAGATGTCGCCCGGAAGCGGGTACGACAGGTTGTTGAGCTGGATGATCCGGTCCAGCAGCCGCTCCACTTCACGGTTCACGGGGTCCAGGCGCTCGGCATCTCGGCCCTGGAGGGTCAACCCATGTTCCGCCAGGAGGAGGCGGGCCTGCCGGATGATGTCAGTGCCCGTCACATCAGCCTCCCGGGTACAGAGTGATGCGCTGCTGGAACTCCGCCCGACGCATCTCGAGCCGCGCCGTCAGGGCCTCCATCGCGTCCTGGGCGTGTGCCCTCGTCGCCTGAAAGAGCCCGAGCCAGGTCGCGAGGTAGGCTCCCGACTCGTCCGGCGCGCTCACCTCGGCGCCCTGGTTCCCCTCTGAGACATCGACCGGTTCGGAGACGTAATCCAGGTAGAGCGTCTGAGCGTCGAGCCAGCCATACACTCGGCCGGTAGCATCAGCCGGCCGGCCGTCGATCGGGTAGATGCCGTCCCCGATGATGTACGCGCTCGGCCACACCAGCGGTACCTCGTACCGTTCCTTTTCGGCCACGCGCTCGACCACGCGGGGCTTGCCGCTCGAGTAGTGGACCGTGAGGCGCCGGGCCCGCCAGAAGCCTCCGGGCAACACATAGCTGGCGGCGTAGGTCGAGACATCGATGGTCCCCGTGTTGTCGACGGCGAGCGGGAACGACGCGTTCCCCAGGTAGCAGACGAGCTCCACCACCTTCTCGATCTCGTCGGACAGCTCCACGAAGAGGTCGGCGTCCAGGATGAGCTGCACGTCGAACTCGCGGAGGATCGCCCGCGCCCGGTCCAGAATCTGAGTACCCGTCATCAGTAGACCAATCCGATGTCTTCGGTCATGCCGCCCACACCGGGCTTCTCGAGACGGCCAATGGCTTGCTCGTACCGTCGCTCCCACTTGGATTGACGCGCATCCGTCGCGCCGATGTGATCGGCCAGGAACTCGAGCAGCTTCCAGGGCAGCGCCTGGAACAGCAGCGACGGATAGCTGAACGACACAGTCGAGAGCTGCTTCCTCGTGATGCGCTGCGGCTGGAGGATGCCGTGCACGATGAGCAAGTCCACCCCGTCCCAGCCGCGCACCTTCTCCAGCTTCGTACGCTGGTCCGTGAAGTAGGCCACGACCTGATCGGCCTCACTGTACAGGTCCTCGAGGCGGTGCCGGGCCTCGAGCGTCCCGAGGAAAACCTCGTTGTCAAGCATGTCCCCGTTCGCGTCCACCGGGTCGATGTAATCGATGAACAGCCATTCCAGGGTGCCCGTCCCGCTGCCGTCGTCGGTGAGATCGACCGGATCCACCGCCACCACCGCAGAGGGGATCGCCACCTTCTCATCGAACGCCTCGGGGTCGGCGTCGTAGGCGTCGAAGAGGGTGTCCACGAAAGCTGCGTCGAACTGACGCGCCAGCACCTCCGGGTCCACCTGCCGGGACCGGAACTCAGCCGCCCGGTCCCGTGCGATGGCGATCACCTGCTCTGCAGTGAACTGCATCGATCAGCTCCTCAGTCGCCGGTTCCCTCGATCGGGTCCGTCTTGATTTCGCCGATCCGGTCCTCGATCGCGTCGAAGACCATCGAGCGCCCGCCTTCATACTTCGGGTGGCGCTTCTCCCACTCCTTGAGCAGGGCGAGGGTCGGGATGTCCATGAACAGCGGCATCCAGCCATACTCGATGGACTCGACGCCCGTCTCGTACAGCAGGTCGGGGTCGATGCCTTCCTCGAACTCTTCCGGCCAGACCGGCGTCACCTCCACCTCTTCGCCGTCGATCACGGCCAGGTACAACGAATCGGCCTGATCCTCATCGCCATCCGCCTCGCCGTCCTCATCGGCCGTCGTCTCCTCGGAGTCGGGCCCGGCCCCCGAGCCGGCTTCCGGCTTCTCCTCCTCGGGGCCATCCACGACCTCCGTGGCGCCGACCGACCGGAGGATCTCGGCGAGGTCGATGTCCTTCCCGGCGTTCTGGAGCTCGTTCACCTTCCGGGCCGCGTCACGCGCGTGCTGCTGGGAAAGGCTGCCGGCCCGGAACAGGAACGCGATGTTCTGCTTCGGCGTCTGGCCGGTGGGGACCTCGGACAGCCGCGGCTTCTGGCCCTGCTTCTTCTCGGCCCGCCTCACCTCGATCTCGCCGGCGTCGTACCGCCGGGCGATGGTGAGGACGGGGCGCTTCGCGCGACCGTCGTAAGCGTCGAGTTCCTTGGCGCAGATGCGGAGCGCGGCCTGGGACAGAACGCCCTGCCGGTGTGCCATGACGAGGATCTGCTTGTCGGTCGGCGCGAAGTCCTCGCGGCCGAGCTGCTCCTGCACGAAGTCGGCGAGCTTCATCGTCTGCTCCTATCTCATTCCGGGTACGTGTTCGGGGTCCCAGTCCAGCGGATGCCCGCCGAACCGCCGTGCGGCCTCTTCGGGGCTCAGGCCGTCGATCCCCAGCTCCTCCGCGACCTCCCGGAACAGGCCGTGGTAGTACTCGAGGAAACCCTCCTCCTGGTCCTCGAGCTCGTCGTTCTGTTCCTGGCGCGCCGCCATGTTGAGCGCGCGCAGTTCGGCGTCCAGCTCGTCCGGGTCACGCACCGTGCTGCACCGGCTCCGTAGGCGGGCCCAGTCGGTATCGCCCAGGCTCGCCGGGCTGCGGTAGCGGGCGTCGATCTCGTAGACCGGCCACGGCTCGTAGACGGTCTCGTACAGGTACCCGATGCCGGGGACGTCGCCCCAGCCCTGCGTCATGTCGACCCACTTCACGATCGCCCACTGGCGCTCCATCGCGTTGAAGAGGATGTCATAGTCCTCGGGGTCGACCCGGGGCAGGCCGCTGATCGCCTCGCGCATCCGCGCGACGTCCTGCGGATCCGCCTCGAAGGCGCCCAAGCTGCCGACGAACTGGGGCGGGTAGTGCCGGTCTCCAACGCGGCGCATCATCGCCATCAACATCTCGATGATCGGGTCCACCGGGTCGGCCGGGTTGTGCGCTTCGCCCAGTGCCGCGCCTCTGAATACGTGATCGTCCATGCTTCTCCTGTCTGTTGGAGGGTGGAGCGGACACGCCGCTTCCCGTAGCTTCCCGGTTTCCCGGTACGCTGGCGGCGCGCCGCCCCCACAGCCTCCTTCCGTCAGGGCCTAGTAGGCCCAGTTCACTCCCGTCCCCGAGACGAGTACGTTGCGCCGCTTCACGCCGTACACGTACAGCGCGGTGAGCAGCACATCGAACACCGTCTTGTTGGGCACGAGGTTCAGCGGCCCGCCGCCCGAATCGGCCACCATGTCGATGAACCGAGAGACGTTGTACCGCTGGATCGGATGTCCGGCCGGCATGAAGAAGATCCGGCCGTCCGGCGCGGTGTGATCGAGGAACCAGGGGCGACCGTCGAAGGTGCCCACGGTCCACATGCCATCGATCGTCCGCAGGTTCCGGAACTCGACCTTGGTGTCGAGCTTCGCCGTGTACCGCTCGTGCGCCTCGTAGGACGAGATCGCGTAGAGCAGCCGACCGCGACGTTCCGCCTTCGCCAGACGGTTCTTCGCGGTCCGGAGGTCGACCGTCGCCGTGCCTTCGGCGATCGGTACCTTCTTCGCCTTCCAGAACGGCTCATCGGCCACCGCCAGGCCCTGGAACGGGTCTGCCAGCGCGTGGTCGTAGAAAGCCAGCATCCCGGGGGACGGCGCGTTGTCCGTGCTCTCGCCCGGATCCGTCCACCCATCGATGGTGTTCTGGAGGTACACGTAGTCCCCGGCCACCACGCCAGCGAGCGTGTAGCCGGAGCGCATCTTGACGGTGATCTCGGCCGCGGTCTCGTCGTCCACGGTGTCGACCACGCCCTTGCCACGGTCGACGCTCACGCCGTCCGTCCAGCCCTTCGTGTCCAGGATGTGAAGCGTCTGGCCCGGTCGGATGATGGGGTAGGGCTGGCCCCCATCGGCGAGACCATAGGCCTCGTCCAGGACCATCGTGTCGGTGCCGGCGAGGTCCTCGGACTTCACCCGGCAGATCACCCCGGAGCCGTCACCCCACAAGTAGGTGTTGGCCGTCAGGATGAACGCTTCCCTGGTGCTCGTCATCTGGAGCTGCATGCCGCGGGCGAACGCACGGCGATTCGTGCGCGCCTTCCGCATGAGCTTGTACGTCAGCCGGGCCCGGAACGTCATCTGGATGATGTCCGTCTCCACCCGCTTCACGACCGGGTACCCGCTGTCGGCCACGTCCGAGGACTCGCCGTGGACGCCGCCACCTTCGTTCAGGCCGGTCTGGATGGCGATGATCGCCTTCTCACCCTGACCATCCACATCCTCCGTGTTCTGCTTGATGAACCGCATCAGGGGATAGTCGGCGTTGAACTGCCTCTCGATCCCCGGCAGATAGTGCAACTGGAGAATGTTGACCAGCGTCTGTGTGTTGGCTGCCATTTGTCAGCCTTTCTCCGCTGGTTATGCCTTCACGGCCCCTGCGGAGCGATTCAGCCGCCCAGTTCCTTCTCGATCAGATCCGGAATCTTGTTCCAGGGCGTCGCGCCTCTCCGCTGGGAGCCCTTCTTCTTCGGCTTCTTGCCGCGGTCCGGAGACGACTGCTTGCTCTTCGGCGGGTTCTTCGGAGCGCCCTTCGCGGCCTGGACCTTCTCGGCCTCCACGAAGCGCTCCCGAACCACGTCCTCGAGGTAGTCGAACACCGGCCTCTGGAACCCCCCGTCCACGTAGGGCTGCACCACCTTCTCCTGCAACGCTTCGTCGCTTACCCCGACCGTTCTCGCGGCCCTTCTGAGGGCGACCCAGGCTGCATCCTGGTAGTGCGTGGGGATGCCCTGTCCGGCGACGAAGCCGAAATCGTCGGGCAGGGTTGCGGGCTGCTCCTGCTCTCGCTCCGACTGGGTCCCGTTGTCACGGGGCTGCCCGCCCTGGAGCACTTGCTGGAGCATCCGCTCGACACGGCTCAGCCGCTGCCCCGCCACGAACTGGTGGGGGGCCTGGTCGATCTGGTCGACCACCATGGCGAGCTCGTCGTACGCTTGTTTGATGAATTCGGGATCGGCGTTGCCGATCACCTCGTGCACGAAACGCTTCGGGTCCTCCATCTTCTCGATCACGGACTCGAGCTGCCGCTGGACCGCCTGGACCCGCTCCATCTGCTGATCGGCGGCCGACTTGGCCTGTTTCGCCTCGCTGAGCTGCTCGTGTACCTTCTGCTGGCCGGCATAGCCGGCCGCTTTCTTCTTGAGCTCGGACAGTGGCTCGGTCACATCCTGGCCATCCGCCCGATACGCCACCTGCAGCTCGTCGCCGTACTCTTCCACGATCTGCCGGAGCATGTGGTTCGCTCCCTCGGCGCCCATCTCGCGGACGACCCCGGCCAGGGTCTCATCGACCTCTTCCTCCTCCTCCTCGGCCTCCTCTTCCTCCTCCTCTTCCTCTTCCTCCTCTTCCTCGACCCCTTCTTCTTCCTCTTCCTCACCTTCCGGTTCCTCTTCCTTCTCCTCTTCCTTCTCCTCTTCCTCTTCGGCCCCCTCACCCTCCTCCTCGGCCTGAGCCTGGCGTTCACGCTCGCGTTCCAAGGCCGCGAGGTTGTCGTACTCCTCGTCCAGCTCCGTCTCGAGCAGCTCTTCGGTGTGCTCTTCGATGCTCTTCTCCTCGGGCTCGCCGGCCTTCTTCTCATCGGCCTCCTCGACGCCTTCCTCGGGCACGGGATCCGGCGCGCCGGGCTCCAGCTCGAACTCCTCCTCGAAGGAGCCGAGATCCTGGTCCTGGTACGTGACTTCCTTGCCCTCTGCCTTTTCTACCATGATCGTTCCTGTCTTTTCGCGGGCTCCGCTCCGGTATCTCCGGGCTACGGGCTACCCGCCTTCACCTGTACCGCCGTTCGGCGGGGCTTCCCCACCACCCTCGGGGCCTTGCCCCCCACCCTGCCTCTGCCCGCCCATCAAGCCGGCCGGGCCCAATGCACTCATGACGACGTCCGGGTCGGTCTGCATGAGCAGCGGCGCGACGGCGAGTGCGTGCAGCCGCCACCGAATCCGCATGAGCTCGGTGCTGATGGGATGGGCCCGGGGGTCGGACTGGAGCTGCTTCAACCGGCTCCGGAACTCGGCCTCGTGCACGAGATGGTCGTCTTCCGGGCGGGGGCCGAGCGGTGGGGGCAGCTCGCCGGTCTGCATGAACAACTGGATGGCCATGAGCGCCTGGTCAGGCGGCATCTGGAGCATCATCTCCTGCGCCATCCGGGCGTTGTTGATGTCGGTCTCCTCTTCCTGGTAGAGCAGCTCGGGGTTGCCGAGCCCGAAGACCTGCATCACGCGCTTGTGGTCGGGCCGCCCGAACCGGTCGATGAGCGCGCCCATCGCCCACGCCTCTTTGACCTGGGCCTGGAGCGCGGCGGGCGACTTCGGCGTGAAGCTGCCGGCCACGACGCCGACATCGACGCCGTTCCCGAGGTCGGCCTGCATGAACGCCGCGAGCTGGTAGCGGGCCGTCCCGGCCAGATCCATGAGGCGGGGGTCGTTCTGCGGGTAGAACCGCTGGATGAACTGGAGCTGCTTGAGCAGGATCTTCCGTGCAGCGTCCTCGAGTTTCTCGCCGGAGAATCCGTGCTGCGAGAGGTCGGCTTCCTGGAGCAGCGAGATGGCGATGCCGCTGATCTCGCCGGACGGGAGCTGGCCCTGGGTCGGGTCGTGGAACGCGCCGATCTCCTGCCACGACCTATCGAGCTCCTGCTGGAACTGGACCATATCACTGGGCCAGGTGGGCATGTTCATGAACTCGGGCTTCGCGCCGAATCGGTTCGCCTTGTAGAGCAGGCGGGAGAGCGAGCCCAGCACCGTCTTGCGGCGGTGGACCCGAGCATCACGAGGCACGAGCAGTGGCGGGTTCGACACCTTCATGCCGTGCATCTCGCGCATGTTGTGGATCCAGTTGTACGCCATCTGGATCGGCCGGAGCGCCGTGGCCGCGGCGACCCGATAGAAGCCCGGTGACTCGGTGGCCGCGAGCTCGTAGAACGGCAGCCGTGGGCCGAGAGGATTCGCCACGACCTCGAGGACGTCGCCGTCGGGCGTGAACGTGACCCGGAGGCCCTGCGGGAACCGGACGACGGGCGCCTGCCCTTCCGGCTCGCCGTCCACCACGACCTCCATCGGCACGGGCGGCTGGCCCAGGTGCTCGAGGCCGCGGTTCAGCATGTCGAGGTTCGGCAGTTGGAGCTCTTCGCCGTGATCGAGCCAGTACTGGCACAGCATCGTCTCGGCCTCGCCCTCCTCCTCCTCCGGGTATGCGAGCCCGCCTTCCGTGGGCGTGTCCACGAACGGGTTCTCGGCGCCGGAGAAGTCGGCGATGCGCTTCAGCACCGACAGGCCGCGGTCGGCGAACGCGTTGTCCGGGTCGATGAGGCTCAGGCGCTCGGGATAGATGGCCCGGGCTTTCGCCGTGGTCACGTACCGGTCCACGCCGAACCACCGCATCTCCTCGATGGTCGGGATGTCGGCGTCGCACCACACCTGCTGCGGCGGGAACAGCTCGCGCCGGAGCACCGGCATCCGCATCGGCTCGCCGCCGGCGATCAGATAGTCGTCGGTCTCGACGTAATCGACGCCGATGTGATAGACCATCATGCCGCCGAGCAGCTCCCACATGGCGATCTGCGCGCGCTTCGGCAGGTCCCACGTGTCCGGATCGAGCAGCCGGATCAGCTTCTCGATGAAGATTGCAGCGTCGCGGTCCACCAGCTCCTCGCTCTTCGCCTGGGCCGTGAACTCGGGCCTGGCCTGCACCTTCTTCGAGAGCGTCGCCTGGAACCACGGGTGGAACTTGTGGATCGTGCGACGCACGAAGTCCTTCGGGGCGGGCACCTCCACGACGGCGCGGCGGGCCTTGTCGACCTCGACGTAGTGATGGCCGGCCCGGAAGGCGAAGTTGAGCAGTGTGTTCTCGTCGTGCCCCCACCGGCGCTCGACGGCGCGTTCGCGCTTGTCGATGAGGAAGTCGCCGAGCACCCGGATGGCGACGTGCGGTGTGACCACCGCATCGAGTCCCCCGCCGATGAGGTCGTCGTAGAACCCGGACGACAGCATCTCGAGCTCGAAGTCGTCGCCGCCGGCCGCGAGCTGGAGCGCGTTCTGGACCACCTGCTGCGGGTCCTGCTCCGCCGTCGCCAGCGCGTCGACGCGCTGGAACTCGTCGTCCTGGAACCCGATTCGCGTAGCCATCAGAAGCTCACCACCGGTTCACGGCCGTCGAGCATGGCCTGGATGTCTTCCTCCTCGCGGCCCTCCGCCCGCTGCTCCTCGACCCACGCCTGGAGCATCAGAGCGTCCATCTCGTTCATGCGCCGGACGGCATCGATCATGGCCTCCTCGTCCTCCTCCTCGAGGTCGAAGTCGGGCTCTTCGTCCTCGTCGTCGCTGTCGGCGGCCGCAGGGGCACGCGACCGGGGGCGGGACGAGGCGGACTCGCCACCGCCGACGTCCATCGCCAGGATCTCGAGCCACCGGCTACCGAGCACGTACAGGACGGCGGCGATCATCCCGAACCCGAGCACAACAGCGAGAGCGGTCATCGATCGTTCTCCCCCCGGGCCGCGCGCTCCCGGTTCTCGCGCACCGGGTCGGTCGGGCCGGTGAGCCGCTCGACGGCCTTCGTCGTGCCGGGCGCCGGATCCCCACCCGTGACACCGAACCCCACGGGCCGCAGGCCGTGGCCCGAGTGCCGGGCCTGGATGGCGGCCGAGAGCCTGGACATGGGATCGGGCAGAAAGCGCATCAGAGCCCCGCCTCCTTCCTCGCCCGGGCGATCCGCTTGCGGTACCGGCCGGCGAGGGTCCGGTGGCGCTCCGCCAGGACCTCATCGACGGGCTTCCAGCGGGCAGGCCGGCGGCGCGGTGTGAACTCGCCCAGGTCCACGCCATCGACGTCGCGGAAGTCACGCAGCCGGTTCACGAGCCGGATCAGGTTCGTGATCGCGTGATCGTCCTTGTCGATCGGCTGCTCCTTGAGGTTGTGCCGATCCGCCACCTCGTTCGACGCCCAATCCCTGAACCGGTACTTGGACATCTCCCGGGGGCCCTCGACGCACGTGGGGTGGAAGAACAGCGTCGGCGTGATGAGCGCGGCACCGTCTTCCTTCTCCTGCTCGGTGGGCTCCCGGAACCGGTCGTCCTCGTCGTAGAGGGGCACATCGTTCGGCCCGACCCAGAACCGGCCGATCCGGGCGATGAGCTCCTCGGTCGCCTGCGGCTTCTCGTTGTTGCCGGTATCGATGGGCACGTCCCAGCCGTAGGACTCGAGGGCGTCCACGACCTGCTGGTAGACCGTCTCGGCGGGCTCAGTGACGTTGGCCGGCTTGGCCGCGGCTTGATGCTCCTGCTTCGCCATCGGGTCGATGATGACTTCCTCGATCCACTCCCATGTGAGCAGGTCGTCCTCGTCGTCGGGGTCGAGCCGGGTCTTGCTCCATTCCGACATGATCGCCGTGAACGCCTGGGTGGAGTGCCGTGACCGGTAGAACTCCCGGTATACGTGGATGGGCAGGTAACCGAAGAGGTTCGGCTCGGCGTCGATGTCGATGGCAACCCAATCGATGCTCGTGGGGTTGCGCCAGCCGGGATCGATGAGGGCCCAGCGCGGCCAGTGCTCCGGGATCTCGAACGGGCGCGCGAGGATGTGGGTGTCGGGGTTCCACAGCTCGAAGACCAACGCGCCACTCTGGGCGTGCCAGTCGATCTCCTGCTCCTTGCGCCAGCGCCAGGACTTGAGCCCGCCATACTTGGGCGATGCCCGATACTTCCAGTCCCCGCGGCGCGCGGGGTCGGCCTCATAGTGCACGCGCGCCACCACGAACTCGTTGTCGGGGTTGCGCCAGACGCGCATCCCCTGCATGGGCTGGATCTCCTGGCCCACGCGGGGCGTCGGGATCGGCAAGTCCATAGCGAAGGCGGTCAGCAGCAGGAGGATGAAGCGCATCAGCCCTCCGTCAGCACCTCGGCCGTCAGGACCGACTCATAGGAGCCGGCGAGGCCGCCATCCGCGTCCAGCTTCACGGCCGCGGCGTGCCAGTCGGCCTCGAGCTGGGCGTGGATCTCGGTGATGTGCTGGACGAGCCGGCCGGAGGGCCCGCCGCCGGCACCGGCCAGGAGGTCGCCGCCCCCGTCGCCGGCCACCCCGAGCGCGGACACCTTCACGACCACGCTCTCGGCGTAGTCATTGGCCGCGATCCCGGCGTCGGCGTTCAGCTTCGCGACGATGGCGGCGATGTCGGTGGCCCGGGCCTTCACCTGGGTGATGAGGTCAACGAGGAGCTGCTCGTCGAGGAACTGGAGGTCGTGCGTCTCCGTCGTGGCCGACTCGGTGGGCGCGCCCTCCGTGTTCCGGATCTCGAGCGCCGTGAGCTGGGCCTCGTAGTCCACATCGACGTCGCCGCCCTCGCCGTCCAGCGTCGAGCAGACGGCGTGATCGCCGACGACACCGCGGTTGTGGTTGATGACGAGCTCGCGGACCTTCTTCGCGGACAGGTCGTCCTCCAGGAAGATGTGCTTGGTGGCTGTCGGGTCGGCCATTGGGCCCTCCTAGCTGGTTCTGCGGAAGTGGGTGCGGCACGGCTCGCATGTCGCGCCGGGCTCGCTCACCGGATCCCCGCAATCGGGGCAACGGTACGCGGCGGGATCGCCCCCGCCCGTCTCGTCGACCATGCGATCGGTGACGGTGCCATCGGGCGCCTGCTCGACGTCGGGCGCGTGGTCCAGGTCGACATCCACGAACGGCTCGCCGCGCAGCCGCTTCTCGACGAGCCCTCGGAACGCCGGGGCGCGCACCATCTTCTGGACCTCCGGGTTGTCACGGGTCAGCCGGTGCCCGCCCAGGCGATGCTTCCAACGCCGGGACAGATAGGCGAGCACCTCGGACTCAGCCTGGTGAATACGGTCCCGGTCCTCGCGGACCTGACGGTCGATGCGCTGGCGGTTGAACCGGCGGTGAATGCTCATTGGTTGAACGTTCCTGCCTTGTCGAAGACCATCGCCTCGAAGAACCCGGGGTGCGCCGTCGAGACCATCGTGTACTTGCCCCCGCCCTCGATGGTGGGGATGGCCGCGGTGTAGGCGTCCTCGGCCTCCTCCTGGAAAGCCGTCTCGTCGCTGTTATGGCTTGCCAGCCCCTCGGCCACGAACGTACAGGTGGACGTCGAGAGTCCGATCACTTCCCGCTCGCCCAGGAACTCCTTCTCTACCAACTCCACACCTTTGACTGTCCTCAGCGCCCCCCACAGCCTCAAGTCCAACTGGTCCAGCAACCGCTTCGGCCGAATCTGCCCCAGGAACCGCATGATCTCCGTGCGCCCCCGGATGTACAGATGGCTATGGGAGCTGCTGTAGCCGTCCTCCCTGGTGCTCTCGGCGACCTCGAACCCCTTGCGAGCCAGCGCCCCGCGTACCGCGGCCAGCATTGCGTTATCGTTCTGTGCGAATTGCACCCGCACGGAGCTCCCGTTCCCGTGGTACGGGTCGTCATCGTAGGGCCGCTGGTCGAAACTGCCCTCCCCGTCGAAGGCCGCCGCGAGGTAGCCGGCATCGTAATCGGCGTACGGCTCGTCCCACATCTCCGTCAGCTTCACCACCTTGGAGCCCGCCCGCCGATCTGTCGCCACCCGGAGCTGCGCTGTTGTCAAGAAACGCCGGTGCTGACTGTAACCGGCGAGCCACCGATGCTCTGCCGAGCAGACGATCTCGGTCCCATCACTGAACCGGAGCCGGTAACAGGGCCGAACCAGTCGCGGTGCTGCCTGCACGACCGCTCTCTGCCACTGCCGTTGCCGGGTCGGCGCCGGCGGGGCCTCGTCGAAACCCGCCAGCTCGTCGCCTTCCTGTAGCGACCCCGCTTCGACCCACCGCAGGTCAGCCGTCAGCACCTTCGTCTCCGGCCCCACGCAGAGGATCGCGCTGAACGTGTACGACCGGGCCTTCGAGGCGCCCTGCGCGATGGCCATGATCGTGGAATTGTGCGGAAACACGATCCGGCCGGTGGTGCGACTCCAGCTCGGCCACTGGATGTGGGGGTAGCGGCGCTTCTGGATGCGGAGCGATGTGTGGAGCCGGCCGAGCAGGGCGTCCGCATCCTCGAACTTCTTGGACTGGATGGCGACGAGCTGCCCGGGGTGGAACGCAGCCAGCCAGCCGTGGAGACCGACCATGAGATGCGACATTCGGAGCTGGCGGCTCTTCGGGACAGCAAACAACGGTTCCTGCGCCCACAATGCCGCGATGTAGCGGAGGAAGTCGTCTACGCCCCCTTCCAGCTCGCGCATCGGCATGAGCGTGTGCGGGTCGATCCAGGGCTCACCGTGGATCAGCGGTTTCTCGGGGCTGTCCTGCTCGTGCTCATCGGAGGTCCAGTAGTACCGCTCCATGTAGTAGATGGCGTTGCGGCGGCAGGCTTCCAGCTCGAGCCAGCCTGAGAGCTTCAGGTCCGCCAGGGCGCTGTCGACCTCGGCCGGGGATGGCCCGACGGGAGGTTCAGGGGGGGCATGCCCCTGGAGAGCGAGCGGCCTGCCGCCGCGGAATGCCGTAGCGATCAGTCCTCCCGCATGCGGGGATTGATCGGAGTGGCGTGCGGGTTGACCAGCGGCGGCTTCGTGACATCGACGCCTACCGGATCGCCACCCATGGCCTCATCGCGCTTGTGTGGCCTGAGCCGCACGTCGGTGACGGTCGCGATGATCTCCTTCTCGCGAATCAGGTGGTACTCATCGGCCACGCTCATGCCGGTGTACTGGCCGAAGAGCACGACCTGGCCGGGCTGACTACGGATGGCATCGGGCCCGACCCTCACGATCACGCCCTTGTCGGGCGCTTCTTCCGCGATGTCGGGCCGGACGATCATGCGCTCCCGGTCCTCCACGTCGAAGTCCACGAGCTTGACCAGCACCCGGTCGCCGCGGGGATGGATCTTGGCCGCCGGGCTGCTGTCGATCATGGTCTGCAACTCTTCGTTCATTGGTTCCCCGGGGTTAAGATTTCATGAAGTGGCCCAGTAGGGCCGGATCGCGCCTGACCCGCGCCAGCTCTTCGTGTGTGAGCGCGGCCAACACTTCCCGAAGCGCCGCACCCGTTTTCTCATCTTCACCGAACTCTTTGAGGCGTATCGCTCCCTCATTCCACCGGGCCATGATGGTCGAGATCTGGATGATGCCCGTACGGGTAGATGCAAGTCTGTCGAGGGTTGCCCATTCGCTTCGGCCATGTGCGGCCCAGATCCGGTTTTCAAGGCTTCGGACGTCGTTTAGGTCCACTTGCAGCGCCTTCAACATGAACTTGGTGAGCTCGACCGGGTCGTCCACGGCATTCAGGAATACTTGCTGCTGCTCCGGGGTCATCTGAGCGAAATAAGCTCGTTCGTGTGGCTTGAGCGATGCCTTCGTAGCGCCGTGCGTGACGGCGAACTGGCCCGTCTCAGGCTCCTTCTCTTCCCGTCCCCCGGTCATTTTCAGCCATTTGTCGCGCGGCACCTCCCCGATCCACGGCGGAAGCCCGTTATACAGATCCGGGTGCTCGGAACACCGCCCTACGCCCTTGTGGTCAGTGCCCCGGCCAGCGGCATAGCGGCAGTAGGTGCCGTTGCTGGTCCGGCCGCCGCACCGACCCGGTAGTTCATCTGTTTCCGAACAGCGTACCGGGTGGCCCGCCTCCGCGTCCACGTATTCCTTGAGGTCGGCGGGCCAGCTCTCCGAGAGCTGCGCCATGTAATCAGGGTCGGGTCGACGCTCTTCCGGCACCGGCACCTGGGTCGGTTCTCGGAACCGGGAGGCTACGGGTTGGGATGAATGATTGTGCAGAATCGAGAACGGTGTCAAGCGTTGCGTGTTGGATGTTGCACGTGAAACCGGGCATGGCGGGGCCGTAAACGCAAGGAGGGCAAGCACTTTCGTGCCCACCCTCCAAGCGGGTCGGAACCCTCACGGGGGAACCGAGGGGCTGCCCGACACTTGTTACTGCGCCTCGGGGCCGGGCGCGCTCATCAACGGAAAACGATATGGGGCGGAGGCCCGGGACCGCGCACCCCACTGACCGCCCTTACCTTGTGCCCGGACCTCCGAGTAGCAGGGGCTGGACTCGAACCAGCGACCTCCGAGTTATGAACCCGGCGAGCTACGCAACTGCTCCACCCTGCCATGTGCCCACTGTCCTGGCCGCCCTTGCGAGGTGGAGCGGGCCGGTTGCGGCGCCGCGGGCACGCGCCGTCCCGCTGCCGTCACAGCGGGAAATCAACCAGGAGCTTTCATGCGAGGGACAGTATGTGCCGCGACCTGCACGCCTGTCAAGAACGTTGCACGGGACCGGCTAGCGTGACCATCCAGGATTCATTCACGGAACAAACCAGTGATGCCGGGCCAGTGCTGGACGCTCGGGTCGTTCGGGTCCACGTGAGGCTGCGAGGGGTCGTCGACGAAGGCGCGGCAGGACTCGCACCAACTCGGCTCGGCGTCCCGGAACGGAGGGAAGGTGGTGTCGAGCGGGATCCTGCTGCGGTCGGCTCCCCAGTACCTTTCGCGCACGTCTTCCAGCGCAGCGGGGAGATAGTGGTCGCGGAGGACCTTTTCGATCGCCTTCCAGTGCGGGAAGTAGGCGGCGGGGACGACGAACCGGCCGATCATGAGGAACGCGGCCTTGTTGTTGTCGAACTGGAGCCTGCTGATGGTCTCGTGCATCAACTCCCTCGCTTCGATGCGTCCTTCACGTTGGCGTAGAGCGCCTTCTGGTGTTTCCTGGCGGCCTGTCTGGTGGGGTGGCACCCGCCCTTCACCGGCGTCCTCGTGCCCTTCTTCACCACGCAGAACCTGTCGTCGATCTTCCTGATCTCCCACGGCATTATTCCGCCCCTTTCGGCGTCATCTCCGCTATTTGCGCTATTTCCTCTTTGGTGAAGTTGGCGAGGAGGCGGTGTATTATGGAGTCGAGATCTCTTGGCTCCTCCTCTATGAGCACGAGCCGCACCTTGAGCTCCCCCCACCGTGCGATGTCTCGATAAACCGCCTGCAAATACCGCCGCTTTCGGTCCGCCTCCTCGTGGTTGTTGGAGGCGTCCAGATCCAGGATCTGTTTTTGCAAAAGGGGCCCAACAATATTGGCGTAACGTAACGCGGCATCGACGGCATCGACGACATCACGCAACTTGACGGACGTAATCACGCCAGCTCCCGGCCGTACTGTGGCCATGGCCACTCGAGCTGGTCGGCCATGCGCTCGATGACCGGGATGATCGCGCCGTCGTCGGCCTCCCGGGCCCGGCGGATGCAGGTGCGCAGGTCGGCGGGGAAGGGCTGGTAGTGCACGGCCCAGTCCTCGTCGGTCCACTCAATTCGCCGTTTGGCGGTGGTGTTGCAGGCGTCGAGGATCACGGTGTCGTGGCCGGCGAGGAACAGGGCGCGGACCATGATGTGCGCGATGGCCCACACGAACGGCTCGGCGCGCTGGATGTAGCGTTCGCCGTGGAGCGCGCGCCGGATCTCGTCCGGGCAGACGATCGGCCACTTCTGCTGGCGTGCCCAGGTGCTCTTGCCGCTGTACGGCAGCCCGACCGTCAGGATGAGCCGTTTCATGCTCCGCTCCCGACCGCGTAGTGCTCCTCGATGACAGAGTCGGCGAGGTAGGAGCCGTAGAGCGCGAACTCGTCGATGACGCCATCGAGGAAGTGGTCCCCGCCGACGCGGAGCCCGTCCGTCAGCGGATGGTGCGGCCCGAGCGCGCCGGTTTTGGTCGCCTTCTCTTCGCCGTTCACCCACAACGCCACGTCGCCGTCCGTGTTCCGCCTGCCCACGAAGTGATAGGTGGCCCCTTTCGTTGCCCCGGTGAGGTAGTTAGCAATGTAGAAGGCGCCATCGTGGGCGACTTTAAACTGCATCCGCTCCGAATCGTACCAGAGTATCGGGCACTGACCGACGTCGCAGGGGATGAGGAAGCCAAATTGGTCGGAGAGCGTCACATCGGTGGGCTTGACCCACATCTCGACGGACCAGTCACCATCGACCATGGTCTGCATCCACGCCTCTTTGGCGCGCGTGACCTCCTCGTTCTGCGCGGGGTCCAGGAGGACGGCCTTGCCGTCCTGGATGAGCGGGTCCTGGCCGAGCGTTGGCGTGTTGACGTACGTACCGTCGCGCCCGTTCCCGCTGGCGTCCTCCGCCGTGGCGCCAGCGGTCTCATCGAGCCGCCAGTACAGGAGGGGGCTCGACTCCAGCACGAGGTCGGCGTAGCTCTTCACGCCACCGGCAAGGATCCGGCGGCGCCGGCGCGCTCCGTGCCCGATGACGGTGTCCATCAGACCTTGGCGATCGAGAGGTCGTTCGCGCCGTCGACCGTGATCTTGTAGAACCGGGACAGCATGTCGACCTTCGTGCCGGACACGAGGTCGGCCGACGCGCTACCCGGAAGGACGACGCCGCTCTCGTCGCACGGCTGATAGGTGTGTGTCCCGGCGGCGAACCAGGGCACGAGCCCCGTGCCGCCGGCGAGGTCGAGGACCAGTGCCGCGGAGCCCGCCTCGATCGTGACGATGGCGCCCGCAGTCAGGTTGTGCTCGATGATCTCTTCGGCCTTGCTCATGTCCCGCTCCTTTCGGCAGCCGCCCTCGAGGGCAGCTTGTGGTCGATCTCGTGGAGGCCCAGACGCCGGATCCGGCGCTCGAACGCGCGCCGGCGACGCAGCCTGAGCGCCAGATCGGCGAGCTGGTGCCAGTGACGCCGATTGTCGCCCGTGAACGCCTCGATGAGCTGGTCGCCGGTCGGCTCAGGGAACTTCGGCTTGAACGACTTTCGCTCTTTCGTCGTCCAGCGCGCCTTCATGCGCTTCACGACCCGGTCCCACTCTTCGCGCCGGATGACCTGGAGCGCCGCCTCGCGGACAACGCGCCGCTCTTCGTAGATGAGACCCACCCGATGCGGATCGGCGCTCAACCGTCCTCCCGGTTCTCCTCCTCGGGCTTCGCCAACACCACCCCATGCCGCAATCCGATCACCACGCCGAAGAACAGCCAGTCCTTCAACTGCTGCTCGAGCGGCAACTCCTCGAACGGGACCGCGCACGGATGCGTCCGGGCCTCCACATCCTTCACCTCGCCATACTTCCACCCCGCCCGCCTCTTCTCGCGGACCCAGTTCTCATGCGAATCCTGGGGCGTAAGCACCCTTCCCTCCAGGATCGCCCGCACCCCGTCGACCGCACTTTCCCGCTGCCAAGGCGGCGCCTCATCCCACGCCGAATGAGAATCGTCGCCGAACACCGAGCACAACGCCCGGTTCGCCTCATGCGCCACCCTCGCAATGTCCTCCACCATCAACACCGGCGCCCGACCCGCCATAGCCCCCCCTCTGTCATATGCATGGCCGAACCCCCCGCGTGCAAAACCCCGTAAACCGTCCCCCATCCTGCACACCCACTGGTACCGATGTCAAGTGTGTCTCTTTGACACACCCCGCAACCCAGATCCACCCCAGATCCACC
>CAYQCY010000056.1:3166-21184 GCA_964416095.1 uncultured Gemmatimonadaceae bacterium | reverse complement strand
CGAGGATACGGTCGCCCCGCGTCGGCGAGCCGTCCTGTCGTGTGCGGGCAAGGACGACGGTACCCACGTGGAACAGCGAGGAGCCGGTTTTTTCAGGCTGTTTGCTCCCCGTCCTCGGTGTCCTCCCTGTTCCATGTGTGGAGCTTGCCGTGCCGCGGAGGGCGCCCGACTACCCCTCACGTCCTCTCAGCGCGAAGGGCAGCAGCAGCGCCGCCAGCAGCGCCAGACCGCCGCCCAGCAGGAACGCGGCGGCCACCGAGACCTCCTGCCAGAGCAGGCCGAAGATGACGCTGGCCGGCAGGGCGGCGATGCCGATGGCGAAGTGGTAAGCGCCGAAGGCGCGGCCACGGACGGCGGACGGGGCCAGGCTCGCCACGAGCGCCTTCTCGGGCGCCTCGGTCAGGCCGTAGAAGAGCCCGTAGACCAGGAAGAGCGCCCAGGCGTGCCACGGCGCGCCGGCGAAGGCGAAGCCGGCGTAGGTGGCGGCGTAGACGAGCCATCCGGCGATGATGGCGGGCGCCGCGCCGATGCGGTCGGCCAGGGCGCCGCCCACCACGTTCCAGCCCATCTTGCTCACATGCAGCGCGCCCCAGAGGATCGGGATCCACGCCAGGCCGACGCCGAGCTGCTCCGCGCGCAGGAGCAGGAAGGCGTCGGACGCGTTGCCGAGGGTGAAGAGGACGAGGACGGCGAGGTACGCGCCGAAGGCGCGACGACCGCGGACCGCCGACCGCCGATCGCCGTGGGTTCGCGGTGAGGCATGATTCGCGGGGTCGTCCTGACCGGTGATCGGTGATCGGTGACCGGTGTCGGCTCGCGGTGGGGCCTGGTCGCCGGGCTGGTGGGCCGGCTTCGCCGTGAGGCCGGCCCCGTCCGGTGGCACGCCGGGCGATGGTCGGCGGTCCGCGTTCGGCGGTCGGCGGTCGGTCCCCGGGCGGATCTCCTTCACCTTCGCCGCGACCGCCAGCACCGCGAACACGCCGGGGATCGCCGCGAGGGCGAAGACCAGGCGCAGCTCGCCGGGCCAGAAGAGCAGGATCGCCGACGCGATGAGCGGGCCCAGCACGGCGCCCAGGTGGTCGGCGGCCCGGTGCAGGCCGAAGGCGGTCCCGCGGCGCGCCACCTCCACCGACTCCGCCAGGAGCGCGTCCCTGGGCGCGGTACGGACGCCCTTACCGACCCGGTCCGTGAAGCGGATGGCGAGGACCTGCGAGGCGGCGGTCGTCACGGCCAGCACGGGACGGACGACGGCGGCGAGGCCGTAGCCCCAGGCCACGAACGCCTTCCGGCGCCGGGCCCGGTCCGAGACCCAGCCGCCGGCCAGCTTCACGAAGCTCGACGTCGTGTCCGCCACGCCCTCGATGATGCCGAGGAAGGCAGGCCCCGCGCCCAGCGTCGTGACCACGAACACGGGCAGCAGCGGGAAGACCATCTCGCTGGCCGCATCGTTGAGGAGGGAGGCCAGGGACAGCCACAGCACGTTCCCCCGCAGGAGGCTACGGATTGGACGCTTCATCGCTTCGCTACGTCGACTGGGGGACATGGGAGACTGGGCGACCGGGGGGCGCGCGGCTGACGCCGGACGCCCGGTCCCCGGTCCCCCGGTCTCCCGGTCGTCAGGACCTGCTCGATGAGATGTCGCGCGCAGTAGCGATCGCCCGCTCGATGTCCTCCTCGAGCGTATAGACGTGCACGCACTGCCGGACGCCGAGGGGACCGCCCATGCTCCGGACCCGGACCTTCGAGCGGTTCCACATCTCGTCCATGAGCTCGATGGCGCCGACGCCGTCCATGCTCCAGATGGTGGTGGCGGTGGTCATGGCGGGGTGCTCCGGCGAGTGGATCCGGACGCCGGGCACGTCGTGCAGGCCCTCGCGCAGCCGGTCGGCGAGCCCGGTGATGCGGGCCTGGACCCGGTCGGAGCCGATGGCGGCGTGGAAGTCGAGCGCCTTCTCGAGCCCCACGAGGAGCGAGAGGTTGCCGGTACCGTACTGCATGAGACGGAAGCCCGGGTCGTCGTGGTTGTCCCAGTGGCTGCTGGCCAGGGTGGACCAGACCCGGGGCATGGCGTCCTCGCGGACGTACAGGAAGCCGGTCCCCTTGGGCGACAGCATCCACTTGTGCGGCGAGGAGTAGAAGGCGTCGCAGCCCATGGCCTGGACGTCGATGGCCAGGTGGCCGAAGGTCTGGGCGCCGTCCACGGCGGTGAAGATGCCGCGCTGGCGCGCCCGCCGGCAGAGCTCCTCCACGGGGAAGAGGATGGCGGTGGCGCTGGTAAGGTGGGGGATGGCCCAGAGCCGGGTCCGGGGCGTGGTAGCGCGCTCGAACAGGCGGATGAGCTGGGCCGGGTCCCGCGGCGGGATCGGCGGCTCGATGGTCCGGATGTTCGCGCCGTAGCGCGCCTCCCGCAGCTCCCAGCCGCACCGGCCGCCGGGGTGGGCGCCCTCCATGATCACGACCTCGTCGCCGGGGCCCAGGTCCATGCCGTTGGCCAGGAAGTTCATGCCGAAGGTGGCGTTCTGCGTCAGCGCCACGCCCGCCGGATCGGCGTTGATGAGACCGGCGATCTTCTCACGGACCCAGGTCTCGGGGTAGTAGCCGGTGAAGTAGTTCTCGTGGCCCGACTTGTAGTCCCAATGGGCGATGTCCCGATCCACGTGCGTCATGTGCTCGACGACGGCGTCCAGCACCGCCCGCGGCGAGGAGCCCAGCGTGCCGGAGTTGAAGAAGGCCTCGTCGTCCGGGATCAGGAACTCGGCGCGCAGCTCGCGCCAGAACTCGGGCGGCAGCGGACCGGCAGGCGGGCGCGGCATGCCGTCGGGCCCCACGTAGCGGGTCCGGGCCGGTCCGGTAAACGACGTCGGGTCGGCCCCCCTCGCCGTGGCGGCGCCGTTTCCGAAGAGCCTGCCGGGCGCGGCGGCGAGGACGGCACCGGCGGCGGCGAGACGGGAGAGGAAGCTTCGACGGGAGGACATGGGTGGCTCCTGTCAGAGGAGATCGTATGGATCAGGATGCGTTCCCCGCGAGGAACTGGAAAGGGCGCATGAGCGGAGATCGGAGAGCGGAGATCGGGGCGGTGGACCCCACGGGCCGCTAAGCGCTCCCCGCTCACGGTGGCGCGGATCGGCCGGGCCGCCCTAAGATAGGGCCCCATGTCCAACGCTCTGACGCGCCGGTACCCCGGCCTGGCCGACCGCATCCCGCGCATCGCGCTGGTGGACGCGCCGACGCCGGTGGAGCGGGTGCTGGGACCGCAGCCGTCGGCGTTCCAGGGCGAGCTCTGGGTCAAGCGAGACGACCTGACGGCCGCGGCGTACGGCGGCAACAAGGTCCGCAAGCTGGAGTACCTGTTGGCCGATGCCCGGGAGCAGGGCGCCGGACGGCTCATCACGGCGGGCGCGTTCGGCTCGCACCACGTGCTGGCCACGACGACGTACGGCCGGGCCCAGGGCTTCGCGGTGACCGCCATCCTCTACCCGCAGCAGATCACGGAGCACGTGACGGAGGCGCTGCTGGCCATCCGGGGGCTGGGCGCGACGCTCCGCTACTGCCCGAAGATGGTACTGCTCCCGGCGACGTCGTGGCTGACCCGGCTCCTGGCGCGTCGCGACCGGCCGTACGCCATTCCCGCGGGCGGGTCCAACGCCGTCGGGAGCATGGGCTACGTGGACGCCGGGCTGGAGCTGGCGGAGCAGGTGGAGGCGGGCGCCGTGCCGGCGCCGGACTTCATCTACGTGGCCGCCGGAACCCTGGGCACGGTGGCCGGCATGGCGCTGGGGCTGGCCATGGCCGGGCTGGAGACGCGGATCGTGGGCGTCAAGATCGTGCCCGACTTCGTGGCGTCCGAGCGGGTGCTGAAGGGCCTGGTGGACGGCCTCCTGGCGCGGCTCGGCTCGGCGGGCGTGCCGGTGCCCCCGGCGGAGGAGGCGCTGGACAGGGTCGAGCTGCGCGGCGGGTACCTGGGCGGGGGCTACGGCCAGCCGACGGAGGCGGGCGCCGAGGCGACGAGACGCTTCGCCGACGCCGGGCTCCAGCTCGATCCGACCTACACGGCCAAGACCGCCGCCGCCATGCTGGACGAGCTGCAGCGGACGCCCGGCGGCGTCCACCTCTTCTGGCACACGCTGAGTGCCGTGAGCCCGCCCCCACCGCCCCAGGTCACGGTGGAGACCCTGCCGCGACGGTTCCGGAGGCACTTCCGGGCCGGCGGCGAGGACGGGGCCGGGGCGTGAGCCGGCTTTTTCAAACAGGGAGGACGGGAAGGATTTCCTTTTGGAACAGCCCGGCACGGTTGAATCCCGGTCCGGGAGGCGGCCCCGACGCGTAGTCAGGGCCTTTCCAATTGGTGGTTTCTCCCCGTCCTCGCCGTCCTCCCTGTTGCACCTCCCGGAGCCGGCCCTGCCGCGGGCTCGGCCTTCCCCTCATCCTCTGTCGAGCAGCTCGCGGAATCGCGGCTCGTCCCGCAGGGACGCCTTCATGAGCGCGGGCGGCATTGCCCGCACCCGAACGATGCATCGGGGCCGGGTGGCGGCAATGAAGCCGTGTCCCCGCCCGCGCCTTGCATCCCCCCCACCCCGCCACTACATCACGGCACGACCCGGACCTTCCGTGGCCGCGTCGGGGCATCGCGAACCTTCGCGGCTTCGCGCATCTTCGCGCCTTCGCGAGACACTCGCCGGGCCGTCGGCGGTCGCAGGCAAAACGAGTCCAAGAAATGGAGCCTGACATGAGCCACCTCTCCCACCGGGCGCGCATCCCGGCACTCGCCCTGGCCCTCACCCTGGCCCTCGGCGCGTGCGCCGGGGGCGGGGCCGCGCCGGGCCCGATGCCCGAGCCGTCGCCGGGCGCGCCGGGCCCGGCCGTGCCGGAATCGGGGATCGGTCCGGCGGACGAGCTGGCGCCGTCGTCGTCGTCCATCAACGCGTCCCGGACCGTGACGCTCACCGGCCAGGAGCTGGGGCGCATGTGGCTGTTCGAGAACCCGCCGCTGGAGTACTGGCGGGAGGAGTACGGGTTCGAGCCGGACGAGGCGTGGCTGGAGCACGTGCGACTGGCGTCGGTGCGGTACGGCGAGGTGTGCTCGGCGTCGTTCGTGTCGCCGGACGGCCTGGTGATGACGAACCACCACTGTGCCCGGGAGTGCATCGAGGCGGTGGCCACGGAGGAGGTGGACTACGTGGAGGAGGGCTTCTACGCGGCCACCCGTGAGGAGGAGCTGGTCTGTCCGGACCTGTGGCTGGACCAGCTCGAGGCCATCGAGGACGTGACGGAGCGGGTGCTGGGCGTGGCGCCGGAGGGCGCTCCGGACACCGTCGTGTCGGCGCTGCGGGACTCGGTCACGGAGGCCATCGAGGAAGCGTGCGGCGAGGCCGGGGAGGGCATCGAGTGCGAGGTGGTGGACCTGTACCACGGCGGGAAGTTCCACCTGTACCGCTACCGCCGCTACGAGCCGGTGAAGCTGGTCTTCGCGCCGGACCTGGACGCGGGCCAGTTCGGCGGCGACCCGGACAACTTCACCTACCCGCGCTACAACCTGGACGTATCCTTCGTGCGGGCGTACCAGGCGGACAGCGCGACGGCGCTGGAGACGCCGCACTACTTCCCGTGGGACGAGGACGGCGCGGCGGACGGCGAGGCGGTCTTCATCACCGGCAACCCGGGCAGCACGAACCGCCTGCGCACCGTCGCCCAGCTCATGTACATGCAGCGCTACGGTCACCCGTTCCAGGTCCAGTACCTCCAGGGCATCGTGGACTTCCTGCGGCTCATCGCGGACCAGGGCCGCGACGCGGAGCGTGCCGTGCGGGAGGACCTGGCCACGTTCGAGAACGGGCTCAAGGCGTTCGAGGGCGAGCTGGACGGGCTGCGGGACACGCTGCTCATCGGCCAGAAGATCAAGTGGGAGAACGCGTTCCGGCGCCAGGTCATGGCGGACGAGACGCTGGCCGGGCGGGCCGGCGGCGCCTGGGACCGGATCGCCGGGCTCCAGCGGGAGAAGATCGGGCTGGAGCAGCGCCACACGATCTACGACTTCAACCTGATCGGCGATCCCCACACGCAGCTCGCCGGGATGCTCGTGCAGTACGTGCGCCAGTCGGCGCTGCCGGAGGAGCGGCGGCGCGAGGGGTTCGACGACGCGGCGCTGGACTCCATCCGCGGCATCCTGACGCAGCAGACGCCGTACAGCCCGGAGGTGGGCGCCCGGCTGCTGGCCATCCGGCTGGAGCTGGCCCGGGACTGGCTGCCCGAGGACGACCCGGTGATGCGGATCGCGTTCCGGGGCCCGGACGATCGCGCGCTGGACGCGGCACGCCGGCTGGTCTACGGCTCCCAGGTGGCCGACGTGCGCTTCCGCCGCGACCTCATGGACCGGGGCCGGAGCGCGGTCACGTCGAGCCAGGACCCCATGGTCCGGCTCGCGGTGGCCATGGACGAGGCCTACCCGGAGCTGGATGGGCGAATGGAAGAGCTGGAGGCGGCCGAGGGCGTGCAGGAGGAGAAGCTGGCGGCGGCGCTCTTCCCCGTCTTCGGCGACGGCATCCCGCCGGACGCCACTTTCACGCTCCGCATCACCGACGGCCGGGTGGCCCGCTACCCGTACAACGGCACGGTCGCGGCGCCGTTCACGAGCTTCTACGGGCTGTACGCCCGGTCCAACGAGTTCAACGGCGAGGACCCGTGGGACCTGCACCGGCGCTGGATCCAGGGCCGGAACCGCATCGACATGGCGACGTACCTGAACTTCGTCGCCACCACGGACATCACGGGCGGGAACAGCGGCAGCCCCATGATCGACCGGTACGGACGCGTCGTGGGCGCCGCCTTCGACGGCAACATCGAGTCGCTGCCCAACGACTTCGTCTACCGGACGACGGCGGCCCGGACCGTCGGCGTCCATTCCGCCGGCATCCTGGAAGCGCTCCGCGCCATCTACCAGGCGGACGCCCTGGTGGCGGAGATCGTGAGCGCCATGAACCCGGACTGAGACAGGGGACGAGACCATGAGCGAGCTGCACGACTACATCGACGAGAACCTGGACCGGTTCAGGAGCGAGCTGGACGACTTCCTCCGGATCCCCAGCGTCAGCGCCCGGTCCGAGCACGGGGAGGACATGCTGGAAGCCGCGAGCTGGCTGGCGGACCGGCTGCGGGAGGCGGGGCTGGAGGTCGGGATCGAGGAGACGGACGGCCACCCCATCGTCCGGGGCGACTACCACGACGCCGGCGAGGACGCGCCCACCGTCCTGATCTACGGCCATTACGACGTCCAGCCCGTCGAGCCGCTGGAGCTGTGGGAGTCGCCGCCCTTCGAGCCGGAGGTGCGGGGCGGCAAGCTGTACGCCCGGGGCGCCGTGGACGACAAGGGCCAGCTCTACCTCCACGTGAAGGCGCTGGAGGCCCACATGAAGACGGCGGGGAAGCTGCCCTGCAACGTCATCGTGCTGGCCGAAGGCGAGGAGGAGGTAGGCTCGGAGAACCTGATGCCGTACGTCCGGGACCACGTGGACGACCTGGACGTGGACGCCATCATCATCTCGGACACGAGCATGATGGGCGAGGGGATGGCGACGATCGGCGCGTCGCTGCGCGGCCTGGCCTACTTCGAGATCCAGGTCCAGGGCCCGGCCACCGACCTCCATTCGGGGAGCTACGGCGGGGCCGTCATCAACCCGGCGACGGCGCTGGCCCGGATCATCGCGAGCTTCCACGACGACGACTGGCACGTCACCATCCCCGGCTTCTACGACGACGTGGACGAGGCCGCCGAGTTCCGGTCGCGGATCGAGGAGCTGCCGTACGACGAGGACGCGCTGCTGCGGGAGACGGGCGCGCCGGAGCTGGGCGGCGAGGCGTCGTTCAGCACGCCGGAGCGGCTCTGGGTCCGGCCGACCTGCGAGGTGAACGGGCTGCTGTCGGGCTACACCGGCGAGGGTCCGAAGACGGTGCTGCCGGCCACGGCCATGGCGAAGGTGAGCTGCCGGCTGGTCCCGGACCAGGACCCGAAGACGATCGAGGAGCTGTTCCGGGCGCACGTGAAGACGGTGGCCCCGCCGGGCGTGCAGGTCAGCATCAAGACGCTGCACGGCGGCTCTCCGTGGCGCGGCGAGCTGACCGGCAGCCTGTACGACGCGGCGGAGGCGGCGCTGGAGATGGCCTTCGACGCGACGCCGGTCTACGCCGGCGAGGGCGGGAGCATCCCCATCGTGCCGGAGTTCGAGGACGCGCTGGGCGCGCCGGCGCTGCTCATGGGCTTCGGGCTACCCGGCGAGAACGCCCACGCGCCGAACGAGTGGCTGAGCGTGGAGAACTTCGAGCGGGGGACGCACGCAGCGGCGGAGCTGTTGGCGCGGCTGTCCGGATAAGGCGAGAGGGTCACGGGCAACGGGTCACGGCGCTTTGCCTCCCGGCGTACGCATGTTCCGGGCGGGGCGTCTTGGCTCGCGGGGCATTCCTCAAGTGCCTACGCGATGGAGGTGACGCCCCGCCGGTAGCCGGATCTCGCCGCGAAGCTCGCGCCGTTGCCCGTGACCCGTTACCCGCCGTTCAGGGTGAGGCGGCGACGGTGGAGGTCACGCGAGCGCCGGCCCGCGCCCAGTCGTCGCGGATCCGGGCCCGGAGCTGCCGGACGCGCTCCGGGTAGATGTGGCAGTTGGGCGTGTTGGTGCCGCGGATGCAGCCGTTGTAGGAGAGGAAGGCGCGGTTCTCGTCGCCCTTGTAGCGCTGCAGCATGGCGGCGAGGATGCTGGTGCCGTAGCAGAGGTTGGCCTCGATGTCGTGGAGGTCGGGGCCGCAGCCGTCCCAGCGGCCCTTGTGCATGGGCATCACCTGCATGAGCCCCCGGGCGCCCACGTTGCTGCGTGCCCAGGGCCGGCCGTCGCTCTCCACGAGGACGATGGCGGTGACGGTGGCCGGGTCGAGCCCCTTCTGGTACGAGTACTCCACGAGCGGCCATGCGGTCGTGCGTGCCGTCGTCTTGTCTACGCCCCACCCCACGAGCGTGATCTCCACCGGCTGTACGTGGTCCTGGTAGAGACGCACGTACTGCTCCGTGCTCACGCCGTTGTCCCGGAGGAACGTCATGTAGCGGCCGAGCCGTTCCAGCCGCTCGGTCGGCACGTACGGCGCATCGACGATCCGGATGGACGGGCCGGGCTCCAGCGCCACGGCGCGGGCCGCGATGTGGCCCGTGCCGAGCCCGCCCCAGACGAGGAACGGCGCGGCGATGACCAGGAGCAGCCCGCGCCTGAGCCAGAGCTCGAGCTGGTCGATCATCGGCGTACGACGGTCGTCGTCCCTGTTCGAGAACATGGTCACGGGAATGCGGGCAATCGGGTCCGTGGTTCCGACTCGACGATCATGAATGTCCATCGGGTCCGGGTGATTTCGCAAGGCTTTCGTGCCGGAAGCCGACCACGGGGCCTAGTGTCGGACGCTGCGACGGATCGTTGAGCGGGCGCGTCGTGTGCTACGCGGCGGCGTCGATGAGGCGGTCGATCTCGTCGAGGCCGAACCGGTACTCGGTCCGGCAGAACTCGCAGACGACGTTGCTGTAGCCGGTCTCCGCATCGTCCCGGCGGAGCTCCATGAGGGCGTCCTGGCCGAGCATGCGGAGGGCGCGCCGGGCCCGGTCCCGGTCGCAGGGGCAATGGAACCGTACGTCCTTGCGCTCCAGGAGCTGGAAACGGTCGTCGAAGACCCGCTGCAAGATGTCGGTGGGCGCGTCACCGGCCCGGAGCATCTCGGTGGGATGGGGCATGGCGGCGATCTCGGCCTCCATCGCCTCGACTTCGTCATCGGCGAGGCCGCCCAGCACCTGGATCAGGTAGCCGCCCGCGGCCTGGACGGCGCCGTGGCGGTCCACGAAGACACCGGCGCCCACGGCGGACGGGACCTGTTCGCTACGGGCGAAGTAGTAAGCCAGGTCCTGGCCCACCTCGCCGGACACCAGCTCGACGGTGCTGTTGTAGGGCCGTCGGAGGCCCATGTCCTTGACCACCGTGAGCTGGCCCGTGCGGCCCACGACGCCGGCCACGTTCAGCTTGCCGTTCGCGACCTGGTCGACGCCCGGCCGCGGATTGCCCACCAGGCCCCGGACGTCGCCGGTGCCCGTAGCCGAAGCCAGCAGGGTGCCGGCGGGGCCGTCGCCCCGGACCTTCACCGTGACCATGTGGCCGTCCTCCTTGAGCATGGCACCGATGATGAGGGCGCCGATGGCCACGCGGCCCAGGGCCGCGGTCACGGCGGGCTCCGTGCCGTGGGTCTCGGCCAGGGCGCGCACCACGCCGGTAGCGTCCACCGCCAGGGCGCGTACGCGGCCGTCGTAGGCCGCGGAACGGACCAGGGTGTCCTGTCTCGTCGTCATCCCGTCATCCCAAGCAATGCGGCCCCGGATCGCCGGGGCCGCGTCGTATCATCCGTCGCGTCGCGAGGGACGCGCAGGCTACGCTTCGTCCTCCGGACCCACCACCTGCTCGCCCCGGACCAGGACCAGGATCGCGGCCTGGGGCACGACGAGGTAATTCTCGCCCTCGAAGGTGATCTCCACGGCGGCCCGGCGGAAGAAGATGGCGTAGTCACCTTTCTGGGCCTGGACGGGCAGGTACCTCGGCTCGCCGCTGGAGATGCGCCAGGGCTCGTCGTCCAGGTCCGTAGGTGCCGAGATGGGCGTGCCCGGCCCCGTGGCCACCACCGTCCCGGCCTGCACGGCCTGGTTGTCCACGGCGCTGGCCGGCAGGTACAGGCCCACCTTGCTCCGGCCCTCACCTTCCTCCGGCTTGATGAGGACCCGGTCCCCCACCACGACGAGCTGTTTCATCGCGAGACCTCCTTGCCGGGGAATATGGCGAATGACCCCGTACCCTCCAAGGGGGTGGCGGCGGGACGTGCGAAACTCGACGCGGTGCGGACTCGTCGTGATGGGCGGAAAGGAGGAGACATGTTCGAGCTGATCGCGCTCGTCATCGCCGGCGTGGCCGGTGTGGGTGGATACAGGACGACCCGGCGCTTCGTCCGGGACCGGTTGCGGTTCGTGGATGCGGCACAGAACAGGACCGCACCGCTGGTGGTCGGTGCGGGTGTGGCGCTGGCCGCCGCGCCGGTGGTGTGGCTGGTGCCGGTCGTCGGCGGAGGGACGGCCCTGGCGCTGGGCGCCGGGGTCGGGTACGGCGTGCACCGCGGTGCACGGGACATCCGGAACGGAGGGACGTACCTGCTTCCCGGCGAATGACCCCGGCAGCCATGGCGGCGCTCCGCCACGACACGAATCGTGGACGGCACGCGTCGCATGGTGCGGCGCCACAGCCGGGAGGTGCCATGCATGATACGGAAGCGCGGCGCGGGGACGCGTCGCGCCGGCCGTGCACGTTCGTGCTGGACGCGGAGCTCGTGGAGCGGGCCCGCCGGGAGGTCGGCGAGACGGATGTGGTCCGGAGCATCGAGGGAGCGCTGGCCGCCGCCATCGACTACCGGACCTGGGTCCGGGAGGTGGCGGCCGGTGAGCGGGACGTGCTGGCCTGACGCGGCCGCGAACCGGCGGCGGGCCGCGCCGCGGCCCCGCTAGCGCCGGACCCAGCGCAGCCCGAAGCGGTGGACCGGGCCCAGGACGCCGTAGCTCTGGTAGGTGTAGTCCACGGCGATGCCGCCATAGGCGACACCGGCTCCCAAGCGGAGCGGGGCCAGGAACTCGTCGGCGGCCTCCACGCTGATACCGCCCCGCACGACGGCGGCGAGGGGCAGCTCCGGCGTCGCCATGAGCCCGCCCTCCAGGCCGATGGCCAGCCCGGATGTGGCTTCCTGCATCCGGTGGAAGACATCCGCTGCGAGGGCGGCACCGAGCCCACCCTGACCAAGGACCACCTGGTAGCTCGCGCCGAACCGTGCCTCGGTGGGCAGCGTGGCGTCGTCGGCGGTGTCGCTGGTCATGGCGCCGCCGAGGTTCTTCAGGACGGCGCCCACGGTCAGGTCCCGGACGGCGTACTGGGCGCCGACGTCGAAGAAGGGCGCGGACCGGATGATCCCGGCCAGGTCGCTGGACACGACGCCGGCGGCGGCGCCGAGTCGAAGGCGGTCGTCCAGGAACGAGGCGGCGGCGGCGACCCGGGCCGCGTTCTCGGAGGCCGTGACGGTCTCGCCGGTCTCCATGCCTCGCTGGCCGCCGTAGGCCGGGTCCGGCACGATCTCGGCGATCTCACCGGCGTCGAGGAAGACGAGACCTGCGCCCACGACCAGGGCGCCCAGCCGGAAGACGGCGGCGCCGGATCCCGCGGCGATGTCCTCGAAGTAGCTCTGGTAGGCGACGGACACGGCCCGGTCCAGCGCGGCGGTCCCGGCCGGGTTGTAGAAGAGCAGGTCGGCGTCGCCGGTGCCGGCGGTGTAGGCGCCGGCCAGGGCCGGGGCCCGGGACCCGGCGGGGAGCTGGAGGACCTGGGCGCCGGCGACTCCGACGCCGCTCTGGGCGGCGGCCGGTACGGCCATGCAGGACACGAGAGCGACTGCGAGGCGGAGGTGACGATGAGCCATGCTAGCTCCCTCCCGCCGAGCGAGCGATGATGAGCTTTTCCCGGATCAACCGGTCGTCGAACCGGACGACGAGGATGTAGATGCCGGGCGCGACGGCGCCACCGTCGTCGTTCCGGAGCAGCCAGACGGCCCGGTTCCCGCCCTCCGTATCGACGAGCGGCATCAGGTCCACCACGCGGCGGCCGTCCAGGGTGTAGATCGCCGCCGTGTTGGGCGGCTCGTTGGGGTCGAAGTTGAAGATGACGCGGCCGGCGCCCGACGTGACGGGGTTCTCGCTCATGGCGAAGACCTCGCCGGTCTGGAGCACGGTCGTGGACGCGACCGGCGACGCCACGGGATCCGTCGGGTCGTCGCGCAGGTTCTCCGTGCCCGAGAGCTCGCCCACGCTCCGGGTATCCTCGGGCCGGAACGTCATCTGGAAGGTCGCGCCGTGGGGCGCGGACCCGCTCATGCGCAGCGCCGCCAGCACGGTCAGCGAGTCCTGCTCCGGCACGACGAAGGACTCGAGCTGGACCCGCACCAGCACCGTGTCCCCGAGCACGAGCTCCACGCTCGTATCCGCCACGACCGGCTCGGACGACCCCACGAGCCCGTTGCCGTCCGCGTCCTCCACCAGGAGCAGTCGGGCACCGGGATCCCGACCGGCCACGTCGAACCCGAGCTGGCTGACACGGATGTCCTCGGCGCCGTCCACCTTGAGGCCGATCTCCACCAGGGGCAGGATCGTGCCCTGGCTGCTGGCGAAGGTCTCGGGCGGCGCGATGCCTTCCGCCGTGACGATGAGGGTGGCCGGGTCCACCACCTGCAGGACGGTCGAGTCGCTGAGGCTGCCGGTGCTGGCCGTGATCACGGTGCTGCCGGCGGTCAGCGCCGTGACCAGCCCGTCCGCATCCACGATGGCCACCGACGGGTCGCTGGACGTCCAGCTCAGGCTCGTGGCGGACTGCTGGCCGTCGCCGGTGAGGGCGTAGCCCTGGAGCGCCAGGGTGTCGCCGGTGCCGATGGTGTCCGACCGCGGGATCACCAGCACGCTGGCGATCTGGGACAGGTCCGTGATGTCCGAGAGGGCGGCCCGGGCGTCGATCTTGCCGTAGCCCCACCAGCTCGTGGCGTCGGTCCCGGGGGCCGTGCCGTAGGTCCGGGTCGTGAAGTTGTCCTGCAGCGACGTGCGGGAGAGGATGTCCCGCACGTCGGCCGGGGCGAGGGTCGGATCGTGCTGCAGCAGCAGCGCCAGGATGCCCGTGACGTGAGGGGCCGACATGCTCGTCCCCTCCAGGATCCAGTGGACCTCGTCCGTGACCAGGCGCTCCCGGGGGATGCTCGCCGTGGACGAGGCGGCGGACACGATGCCGATGCCGGGCGCCGTGATCTCCGGCTTCAGGACCCCGTCCCTGCGGGGTCCGCCGGAAGAGAACCGGGCCAGGTCCCCGATCGTCTCCTGCTGCGAGTACGAGAAGGTCCCGAGCGGCGAGGTCCACTCCATCTTGGTGGCGAAGGCGCCCACCGTGATGGCGCCGTCGGCCGTGCCCGGCGAGCCCACGACGTACGCGTTGTCGAACCCGGTGGCGCCCGACGCGCCCGCGCTGGACCCGAAGGAGCTGAGCCACAGCCACAGGTGGTAGTGCCCACCGGACGCGGCCACCGTCGGGGTCACCCGCACACGCCACTCGCCGGCGTCCGGCTCGCCGCTCGTGCCGCAGTCGCTGACCAGGATCTCGACCTCGTTGTCGCCGTTCTCGGGATCGGCGCCGTCCGGTGCGTGTGCGATGCGGATCTGGCCGCCCGGGTCGTCCTGGGACCGGTCCTGCCCGTACCCCACGCCGAAGCTGCTCGCGTCCGGCCGGAAGACCTCGATGGTCAGGCTGTCGCCGGCCTCGTACCAGAGGTCCAGCACCATGAGGTCGTTGCAGGTGCCCGGGTCGCCCGTGTACGCCGGCACGTTGATGACGAACTCCTCGGCCACGCCGACCTGGGGCAGCGCCATGGCGTGGATGAGGAAAGGCGTGGACGGCGGTGAGACCGTCGGGTTCGACCCGCTGTTCCCGGCGGAGACGACGAGCAGCTTGCCGGGACCGGTCAGCGCGGTGACGGCCTGCTCGAAGAGTCGTGTGCCGTCGTGGGGACCGTAGTCGCCGCCCAGGGAGAGGTTCACGACGATGGGCTTCCCCAGGCGATCCGCTTCCGCGAACATCCAGGCCACACCGTCCACGATCTCGTCCGTGCCGAAGCCCGAGTTGCCGCCGTTCACCACCAGGATGTCCGCCGCCGGCGCCATGCCGGCGTACGTGTAGGGCGTCCCGCCCTCGCCGGTGGCCGAGCCGTCGCCGGCCGCCGTACCCGCCACGTGCGTGCCGTGGCCGTTCGTGTCGCGCTGGCTGCAGCCGCCCTCGTTCAGGCGCTCGACGGAGCAGTAGTTCCCGTAGCCGTAGCTCTGGGGCGGCGTCCCGCTCGTGACCTGGTCCCAGAGGCCGAGGAGCCGCGTGTCGCCGTCGCCGTCCTGGAAGTCGGGGTGTCGGTAGTCCAGGCCCGTGTCGAACACGCCGACGAGGACGTCCTGGCCCGCCGTCCCGGTCCAGATGCTGCCGATCCGGTCCCGGACGTCGTTCACGTTCACCCAGACCCGGCTCCGGTTGTGGTGCAGCTCGATGGGGCGAGACGCCTGGATCGTCCGGATGCCGGAGAGGCCGGACGCCGCGTCCAGGGCGTCCAGCGGGAGGCGGACGACGGCGATGTCGCCGACCCGGCTACCGATGGCGGCGCCGGCCTGCCGCAGCCGGTCCAGTGCGCGCTCCTCCTCGACGCGGACGAGCGCGCCCACCCGCACGGCCCCGCCGGGGCCATTCCGGTCCAGGTCCAGCATGCCGGCGAACGGCTGGCTACGCAGGTCGGTGCCGGGGCCCAGCTCGCGGGTCGCTTCCAGCAGCGCACGGGTCTCGGGCTCCAGCAGTCCCCGGAGCAGCGGGTCGATGCTGGGCCCGGGCTCCTGGGCGAACGCGGGTCCGCAGACCAGCAGTCCGGCTAGGAGAGGACCGACGATAGTGCGCACGTAGGACGCTCCATGAGGAGGGGGCGTGCCCCCGGGTCGTGTCAACTGATCGGAATTCGTCGGGCGAGCTCGACCCGCAGGACGAACGGAAGCCTGCCCACGGCAGCGGCCGCGCGTGCCACCAGCCTGCCGGTCACGATGGTGCCGACGACCGTGCCGACATCCAGCCCTGCCTCTTCCAGCGACGCGCGCTGCGCCGAATCCGGTGGGACGGAGGTGCGGACCAGAACCCCAACAATAGTATCCGGGCGGGCCGCGGCAAGTTCCCGGAGCCGCCAGTCCACGACCTGGTCCGTCACGCCGCCGGTGGCACAGGCGGCGGCCAGCGCCACGGCGGCACATACGAGCAGAGCCTTCGGCATGCCGAGGTCCCTTCCGCGTCCGGCATCACGATGACAACGCCCCGGCCGCTCGGATTGCGACCGGGGCGCGCACCCGGGTCAGGAAGGCTCCGACTGGCTGGGCGGCTCGATGATGCCTTTCTCGAGCCAGGCGTGTCGGCCTTCCAGCACGTCCTGGGCAGCCTTGTAGGTCGCCTGGTCGTCGTTGGAGAAGACCTGGTCGAAGAGGATGTCGATGCGACGCCGGGCGTGCTTGCAGAACAGGTCTGCCATCTCGATGGGGCCCCGCTCCCCGCCGTCACCGCCCGCCTCGCGCAGGGCGAACGCGATGGACGCGCTCATGGCGTACAGCTCGGCGCCGATCTCCACCATGCGGAAGAGGACGCCCTGCCGCTTCTCGAGCCTGCCGCCGTACCGGGACATGGCCAGGGCCAGCGTCCGGGCGAGCTTCCGGGACCGGCGCTCGGCCCAGCGGATGTGCCCGGCCAGGGGCCCCATCTCCCCGTGGCGGGGCCACCGGCTCCAGCCGGCCACGTTGCCGGCCATCCAGCCGGCCATGTGGGCGCCGAGCCCGACGGCGTCCTTGGCCCGCTCGCCGAACGAGGCCTCGGTGTCGATGAACTTGCCGGCCTTCTGGAGGTGCGGGTCCACGGCCTCCCGGGCGATGAAGAGGCGCATGATCTCGCTGGACCCCTCGAAGATCATGTTGATGCGCACGTCGCGCATGACCCGCTCCACGGCGATCGGCGCCTCTCCGCGACTCGCCAGCGAGGGCGCCGTCTCGTAGCCGCGACCGCCACGGATCTGCATCGTCATGTCGGCGACGCGCCAGGCGGCCTCCGAGTTCCACATCTTCGCGATGGCCGCCTCGAGGCGGATGTCGTAGTTGTCCGTGTCGGCCAGCGCCGAGGTCACCTCGGACACCGCCTCCATGGCGAAGGTGTCGGCCGCCATGCGGCCGAGCACCTGGGCGACGGCGTCGTGCTTGCCCACGGGCGCGCCCCACTGCTGGCGCACGTTGCCCCACTCCCGGGCCACGCGCAGGCACCACTTGCCGGCCGCCGCGCACATGGTCGGGATGGTCAGACGCCCGATGTTGAGCGTGGTCAGGGCCAGCTTCAAGCCCCGGCCCTCACCGAGGATCACGTTCTCCTTCGGGACGCGCACGTTCGTGAACTTCACGACGCCGTTCTCGATACCCCGCAGACCCATGAACTCCAGCCGGTTCACCGCTTCCACACCCTCCCAGTCCGACTCCACGATGAAGGCGGTGATTCCCTTGCGCTTCTTCCCCGGCGGCGGCGGCGTCAGGGCCATGACCACCATCACGTCCGCGATGGGGCCGTTCGTGGTCCACAGCTTCTCGCCGTTCAGGATGTACGCCTCGCCGTCGTCCGTCGGCTCCGCCGAGGCGCTCATGCGCGCCGGGTCCGAGCCCACGTCCGCCTCCGTCAAGGCGAAGGCCGAGACGGCGCCCTCCGCGAAGCGCGGCAGGTACTTCTTCTTCTGCTCCTCCGTGCCGAACGTCTTCAGCGGCTGCGGCACCCCGATGGACTGGTGGGCCGACAGCAGCACGCCGATGGCCGCGTTGTACGAACCGGCCAGGCCCACCGCCCGACCGTACATCGTCTGGGAGAGCCCGAGCCCGCCATACTCCTCCGGGATCTTCATGGCGAACGCCTTCATGTCCCGCAGCTCGTCCATGAGATGGTCCGGCAGCCGGGCCGTGCGCTCGATCTCCTCCGGATCGACGTTCTCCCGGAGGTACGCCTCCAGCCGCGCCATGAAGGCTTCGCCCTTCTCCCGGTCCTCCGCCGCCGGCTCCGGCAGCGGATGCAACGCGTCGAGCCGGAGATTCCCGAGGAACAGCTCTTTCACGAAGCTGGGCTTGACCCACTCCTTCTCCCGCGCCGCTTCGGCGACCTCGCGGGCATCCTTCTCGGTGACCTTGGACTCCTGGGAGGCTTCCGTGGTGGCCATGATGTGAGACTCCTTCGTTGAACGGCGCGCCGCGCCGTGTCGTCCGGATCCTCGCAGGGTCAAAGGTACCGGCCCCTGGAAATGGCCGCAATTCGGATACGGCGAGTAGATACGGCGAGCAGGTACGGCGAG
>CAYQCY010000056.1:0-3066 GCA_964416095.1 uncultured Gemmatimonadaceae bacterium | reverse complement strand
CGGCGAGCGGATACGGCGAGCGGGCGTACGCGATGAGGCCGGCCGAAAGGTCGCCGTGAACGGGACCCGCCCGCCACGAGGCCGGCTATGCGACCAATGTGTCCGTCACGCCAGCAACGCCGCTCCCCCGGCCCCCTGCGCCTGGGCCTGGGCCTGCCCCTGCCTGCGCTGAGCGCCGGCGGCGCTCAGCGCAGGATGTACTTCGCGATCGTCTGGAGCTGCATGTTGGAGGTGCCTTCGTAGATCGTGCCGATCTTGGCGTCGCGGTAGAGCTTCTCCACGGGATACTCCCGGGAGAAGCCGTAACCGCCGAACAGGTCGACGCACTGGGACGCGATGCGCTGGGCGGACTCCGAGGCGTACAGCTTGGCCATGGCCGCTTCCACCAGGAACGGCTCGTCCGCCTCCTTGAGGCGTGCGGCGTTGTAGACCAGGAGCCGGGCGGCTTCCAGCTCGGTCCGCATCTGGGCGATCTGGAACTGGACGCCCTGGAAGTCGGCGATGGAGCGGCCGAACTGCTGCCGCTCCTTCACGTAGCGCAGGGTGTGGTCCAGGGCGCCCTGGGCCAGCCCGACCATCTGGGCGCCGATGCCGATGCGGCCCTCGTTGAGCTGCTCGATGGCGTACTTGTAGCCCTGTCCCATCTCGCCCAGGACGTCCTCGTCCGGCACGCGGCAGCCCTCCAGGACCAGCTCCACCGTGGACGAGGCGCGGATGCCGAGCTTGTCCTCCTTCTTGCCCACCGAGAGGCCCGGCGCGTCCCGCTCCACGAGGAACGCGGTGATGCCCTTGTAGCCCTGGTCCGGGTCGGCGTTGGCGAACACGATGAAGATGTCGGCCTCTCCGCCGTTCGTGATCCAGAGCTTCGAGCCGTCCAGGACCCATGCGTCGTCGTCGCGGCGCGCCCTGGCCTGGAGGGCGAAGGCGTCCGAGCCCGAGCCGGCCTCGGAGAGGGCGTACGCGCCCACCGCCTCGCTGGCCAGGCGCGGCAGGTAGCGTTCCCGCTGCTCGTCGGTGCCGTACCGATGGATGGCGGTGTTGACCAGCGTGTTCTGCACGTCCACCAGGACCGCCACGGCCGGGTCCACCCGGGACAGCTCCTCCACGATGAGTACGGAGCTGAAGAAGCTCGCGCCCGCGCCGCCGAAGCGGTCGGGGATCTCCACGCCCATGAGGCCGAGCTCGAAGAGCTGGTCCAGCAGCTCCCGATCCAGGCGCGCCTCCCGGTCCATGGCCTCGACCCGTGGCAGCACCTGCTCTTCCGCGAACTGGCGGACGGCGTCGCGGAACATCCGTTCTTCTTCGGTGAGCGCCGTGAGGGGCGCCGGCCGTATATCGGTCAACATGACAACCTCGTCGTGTGGCGGTCGCCTGGCTGTTGGTCCTTCCCTCGCGCCGCGCCTATACTAACACGGGGTTCGCGGACACGGCCAGAACGGAGCCATTCATGGACGAGGCACGCTATCGAGACGTCGTCGAGCTGGTTCGGCGCGTGCGACACGACGTCAACAGCCCGCTCACCGCGGCGCTGGGCAACCTCCAGCTGCTCCTGGAGGAAGACGTGGCCCGGGCGCCGGAGGTACGCGAGCAGCTCAAGGTCATCGAGCGCGAGATCATGCGCATCATGGACATCCTGGCCGAGCTCAGGACGGTGGGGCTGGAGGCGGGACCGGACGACGACGCGGGGTGAGCCGGCCACCCGGTCGCGGCGTCGGCGGATCGGCTTGACGCCTGGAGTGGGCCCGTCTATTGTGACCGCGCTGCACGCCATAATGATACGCGCGTACGGAGGAGCCATGTCCGATATTCCCGCGGACCTCATGTACACCGAGGAGCACGAGTACCTCAAGCCCACGGCGGAGAGCGGTGTGTACGCCATCGGCATCACCGACTACGCGCAGGGCGAGCTGGGCGACATCGTCTATATCGAGATGCCCGAGGTCGGCGACGCGTTCAAGAAGATGGACGTGTTCGGCACGGTGGAGGCGGTGAAGGCCGTCAGCGACCTCTACTGCCCCGTCGCCGGCGAGGTCGTGGCGGTGAACGACGCGCTGGATGACGACCCCGCGCTGGTGAACAGTGACCCGTACGGCGACGGCTGGATGATCAAGATCCGGGTCGAGGACGAGAGCGAGCTCGAAGGGCTGCTCGGCGCCGCGGACTACGACGGGCACATCGGCTGAGGAGGCGCTCGGCGCAGGACGCAAGAGGACTCTGACGGACGCTCGCCTGACGGCCTGCGTCCGTCCTTCTTCCGGGAGGCACCATGGCACGCTTGACCTGGCACGGCCATTCCTGCTTCACGCTGGTCACGGACGACGACACACGGATCATGTTCGATCCGTTCCTCGAGGAGAACCCGAAGGCCGACATCGGCGTGAAGGACGTCGAGGGGCTCGACTTCATCCTCGCCAGCCACGGGCATTTCGACCACTTCACGGACGCGATCCCGCTGGCCAAGCGGACCGGGGCGACCATCGTGGGCGCGTTCGAGCTGGCGACCTTCGCCCAGAACCAGGGCGTGGAGAACGTGCACCCCATGAACATCGGCGGCGGCCACACCTTCCCCTTCGGCTACGCCAAGATGACGCCGGCGCTCCACACCGCCACCGTGGCCGGTGACGACGAGGGCGCCTTCACGACCCAGCCCGCCGGCTGGTGGCTCGACATGAACGGCAAGCGCCTGTACCACGCCGGTGACACGGCGCTCCTCACGGACATGCAGCTCCTCAAGGGGAAGGTCGACGTGGCGCTGCTGCCCATCGGCGACAACTTCACCATGGGCCCGGACGACGCGGCCATCGCCGTGGACTTCATCGAGCCACGGATCGTGATCCCCATGCACTACGGGACCTGGGAGGTCATCGACCAGGACCCCAACGCCTTCAAGGAAAAGGTCGCCGAGTGGGCGGAGGTGGTCATCCTGGACGTGGGCGACAGCTACAACTTCTGACCCCGCTTCCCCCTCCCCACCCCGGGCAGGCCCAGGCCCAGGGGCAAGGGGGATGAGGCGAGGATCCGGATGACGACTCGATCGGTCGGGTGGCAAGGATCACCGCCGCCGGG